>WQYX01000006.1 GCA_009781005.1 Polyangiaceae bacterium
CCGAGCAGCGCGAGGCGCTCCGACGAGAGCTGCTCGTGCAGCTCGAGGAGGAGCAACGAAGCGATGCGATGGAAATCGGCCAAAAGACGACGGGAGCAACCTACGAGGGGTTCGAAACCTCGCGTCAACTTGAAAGCGGTTCCAAAGCGAAAGAGGTTTATGGTCGCGCGGGCAGATGGAACGAAGACGGCTTCTCGTGATCGCGGCGGCGCTAGCTCTGATGCTTCTTGCCATCTTCGTGAGCAGGCGCACCCCATTTCCGAGCGACCACACGCCCGAAGGCGCATATGTCCGCATCGCGAAAAGTGTTGCCGCGGGTGAGCCACGCGCCTTCTTCGCTTACCTCGAGACGGAAGCGCAGTGGGCATGTTTCACCATCCGCGACATGCGTCGCGAGGCGAGTACGAAGGTGCGCGAGAGTTATCCCGAGCCTCAGCGCACGGAGATGCTTGAGCAATACAAGTTATTCTCGGAGGCACAATCCGGCAGCGACATTTTCGCGATCCTTTATGAGCAGCGCGGTTGGGCAAAGCGCCTGCGCAAAGATCTGTCGGGTGTCTCGAAGGTCGAGATCGACGCGGATCGTGCGACGGTCGTGACGACGCGCGGGACGCGCTGGCCATTTCGCCGCCGCGACAATGGCATTTGGGGCCTCACGATCTTCACCGCCGAGCTCCTGGCAGAGAGCGAGAAAGCCACACGCGATCTTGCCGTCGTGACAGCCGCCGCCGCCGACTACGACCGCGCGCACAGAAAGTGATCACTGCGCAGGCCCCAACGATGAGATCGCGTCGAATCGAAAGCGGTCCCGGCATGTTGTTCGCAACGATCTTGGCGCATGAAGTGCCCGTGCTGCGCACGATCGGTCATCGTTAGCCGCGTGCCGGGCGGCACACCTGCGTGCGCGCCGAATGGCGCGAGTACCGACGTTCTGTCCGCGAGATGTCCATATCCGCGTTGCGCGTGCTTGGTCTTCGCTTTGGCATCGCACCCTGACGATCCGTTGCGCGAGCTCGTGGACGCGAGCGGTCTTCGGCGTTGGCTCACTCGAGCCATAGCGTTCGACATTCTCCGGACCGCGCCGCTCGTCGGCTTCGTCGCTCTCTTCGCCTTCGGCCCCCTCGGCGCGGTACGCGCGGCGTTTGAATGGCGTAACGCTGCGTCGGATTGCGCGCTCCTCTTTCTCGGCGCGGTAGTGGCTGTGCTGCCGGCAGCCATCCTCCTCTTGACGATCCTTGTCGGTCTCGTCTGCGATGCACACCGCACGTGCGGGCGCTTCAACGAGGTCTTCTCTGGCACGGGCGGCGGCATGCGCCTCGTGCCCGAACCCATCACGTACCGGTCTGTGTAACATGCACGCAACGCCTAGTGCGTTCCGTTCAGGGGCCGAAGACGTTAGTCTCTCATGATGAGCGTCGATCGGAATGCTGCTGCCCTTGCAATCGAGGCTTTTTTGCGCGCCATCGGGCACGATCCGGAGGTTCTGCCGGAGCTCGCGGGAACGGGTGCGCGGGTTGCGGACGCCTTCGCTGACGAGCTCTGCGTGGGATATCGCATCGATACTCAAGCGCTCGTCGCTGCGAGTGTGATCCCCGCGCCGTCCCCTGGCGGACTCGTCGTCGTCAGAGACATTCCGGTGACGACCATGTGCCCGCATCATCTCTTGCCGGCCACGGGCACGGCCACCATTGCCATGCTCGCGCGCGACAGAATCATTGGTCTCGGAACCTTCGCGGCCCTCGTCGACGCGCACGCGCGCCGGCTCACCTTGCAAGAGACCATTGGTGAGGGTGTGGTCCGGGATTTGTTCGATACGCTCGATCCGATATGGATTGGATGCCGGCTCGTGATGGCGCAGGCATGCATGATTGTTCGGGGCAAGCGTGCGTTCGGTTCACGCGTGGAGACGGTCGCACTGCGCAGCGAAATCAAGGATGTTGCAACGGTTCATGCAACGTTGGGCGTGGGGCGATGACGGGGTGGGAATGCAACTGATTGGTTGCGTGGCAGGCACGGGGGCCTGCCCCTACAGTTGACAGACCACTCGTAGGGGTGGCCCTCGTGGCCGCCCTTATTCTACGGTGACGGTCTTGGCGAGGTTGCGCGGCTGGTCGACGTCGGTGCCCTTCAAATCGGCCATGTAATAGGCAAGGAGTTGCAGTGGCAACACCGTGAGCAGGGGTTGGACCTCGTTCGCAGCTTCCGGAATGGTAATGACGTCCGGCTCCGCCGCCGAAAGGATTCCTCGGGTGGAGCTTCGCGGTGCCGCGTCTGAAAAGCAGAGCGCGCGCACGTCTTCGTCGCCCTCGGTGCACACGGCAATGAGCTGGCCTTCGCGCGCCTTGACCTCCTCCATGTTGGAAAACGTCTTGTCGTACTGGTTGTCGCGCGGGCACACGACGACCACGGGCATATCTTCGTCGATGAGGGCAATGGGCCCGTGTTTCATCTCGCCGGCGGCGTAGCCCTCGGCATGAATGTACGAAATCTCTTTCAGTTTGAGAGCGCCCTCGAGCGCCACGGGGAACTCCGTTCCGCGCCCGAGAAAGAGCATGTCGCGCGTGCGAAGATACTTCTTCGCAATGGCCTTGATGTCCTCTCCGCGCGCGAGCACTTCGCGCATTTGTGCAGGCACCCGCCAGAGCGCATCGAGGACGCGATGCGCGCCGTCGGTGTCGAGCGTGCCGCGGCGGCGACCCATGTAGATTGCAAGCATGAGCAGTGCGGCGAGCTGCGAGGTGAAACATTTGGTCGACGCGACGCCGATCTCGGGTCCCGCATGCGTGTAGAGTGCACCGTCGGAGGCGCGCGCGATGGCGCTGTCGACGACGTTGGTGACGGCGAGCACGTGCGCACCTGCGGCCTTCGCGGCTTTGACGGCGGCGAGCGTGTCGAGCGTCTCACCGCTCTGGCTCACGGCGACGACGAGATCATTCGGAACGAATACCGGATCGCGCGTGCGAACCTCACTGCCGATCTCGAGCGTGGAAGGGATGCGTGCAAGCTGCTCGACCCAGTAACGGCCCGCCATGGCGGAGTGTGCGCTGGTTCCGCACGCGACGAAATAGACGCGGCTCACGCGCTGCGCGAGCTCCGCAGACAACCCGATCTCCGCCCCGACGACGTCGGCGTTGGGGAGATCCACGCGCCCGCGCAGCGTGTCCTCGATCGCTCGAGGCTGCTCGTGGATCTCTTTGAGCATGAAGTGCTTGTAGCCGCCCTTCTCCGCTTGCATGGGCGACCAGTCGATGCGCTTGTGTTCGCGCGTGATGCGTGTGCCTTCGAGCGTCGAGATCTCGACGTGGCTTGCCGTCAGCACGGCCATCTCACCGTCGTGAAGGAGAATGATGTCGCGCGTGTGCGCGAGGATCGCGGGGATGTCGCTCGCAGCAAAATTCTCGTTTTCGCCGATGCCGAGGACGAGCGGTGAGTCCTGCTTGGCGACGACGATTTCGTCGGGTGCGTCTCCGCTCACGACCGCGATGGCGTATGCGCCGCGCACGTGCCCGAGGGCTGTGCGCACCGCCTCGGACAGGCGAGTTCTGCCCTGGCGCATGGCTTCGTCGATGAGGTGCGCGACGATCTCGGTGTCGGTGTCGCTCTGCAATTTGACGCCGCGGCTCTCGAGATCGCGGCGAAGCTGAACGTGATTCTCGATGATGCCGTTGTGAACGACCGCGACGTGGCCGGCGACGTGAGGATGAGCGTTCGCTTCGCTCGGGCGTCCGTGCGTGGCCCAGCGCGTGTGCCCGATGCCCGTTGTCCCCGACAGAGGATTCTTCTTGAGCGCCGCGTCGAGATTCGAAAGCTTGCCCACTGCGCGAACGATCTCGACGCCGCGCCCCGTGTGCACCGCGAGACCGGCGGAGTCGTACCCGCGGTACTCGAGGCGACGGAGTCCCTCCACCAAAATGGGCGCGCAGTCTTTCTGTCCGACGTAGCCGACGATGCCACACATAACCAGAACGCTAACTCAAACCACCAATTTTCGCACGGTGCGCCCGAGCGCCGCCCTGATTTGGGCACATGTAAGCCTCACGCTTTGTGCGACACCTGATGCATGTAGTATGCATCATTGGCGCGCAGCAGGTTAGCTATTTTGGAGCTCGTGCAGAAACCAGTCACCCACGGCCTTCGTGCCCTTTTTGCCGCCGACGTCGGGCGTACAGTTTCCTGTTTCGATGGCGCGGGTAACGATGCCTTCGATGCGCTCTTCTTCTTCGGGCCAACCGAGATGCGCGAGCATCATCCCGACGGAGAGGAAGCTTGCGAGCGGGTTCGCGAGATCCCTGCCTTCGAGCGCGATCGCCGACCCGTGCACGGGTTCGAACATCGCCACGCGCTTTGGATTTGCATAATGCACGTTTGCGCTTGCCGCCATACCGAGGCCGCCCTGTAGCCCGGCGCCGAGATCCGTGACGATGTCGCCGAAGAGATTGTTGGTGACGATGACCTCGAACTGTTGCGGGTCCTGCACCATGAAGAGAAAGAGCGTGTCGACGTAGACATGTTTTGCGGTGACGCGCGGGTACTCTTTCGCGACCTCGAAAAAGCAGCGGTGCCAGAGTTCGTGTGCGTGCGCCATGGCGTTCGACTTGTCGGCCATGTGCACGGTCTTCTTTCCGTGCCTGCTCGCGTAGTCGAAGGCCGCGCGGATGATGCGCTCGACGCCCTTGCGCGTGTTGACGTCTTCGTTGATGGCGATCTCGTCGGGGGTGCCGCGTTTGAACTGGCCGCCCATGGCTGCGTAGATCCCTTCGGTGTTCTCGCGGAAGACCACCATGTTGACGTCTTTCACGCCGCGATTCTTGAGCGGCACGAGCCGATCGGCGAGGGCTTTGACGGGGCGCATATTGGCGTAGAGATCGAGCCCGAAGCGAAGTCCGAAGAGGATGTCACGCGCGTAGTCGTGATTCGGAACGCGCGGATCGCCGAGCGCGCCGAGCAGGACTGCACTGGCTTCGTCGCGAATGCGATCGAACACCTCCCTTGGAAACGTCACGCCGTCGCGGAGATATCTTTCCGCACCGAGATCGAGCTCCCAGAGCTTGAGCGGAAGCTTCCGATCGTCGCGGAAATGTTCGAGCATGCGGCGTGCTTGCAATATGACCTCGGGACCAATTCCGTCGCCTGGGATAATCGCAATGAGGGCCATGGTTTTGGTGGCTACGTTAGCATGAAGTGAGGATGCTCGTGACCGCTCGATATGCCTTCGTCGCGCCTTCTTTGATGGGGATTGGCCTTCTGGTTTTCGCTGCGTGCGGTGGCTCCACGGCGCCGTCCGCATCTTCACCCGCCGAGCTTCCGGCGGCGAGCGACATAGCTGCCGCAGATCGATCGTCCACGCCCAACACGAATGCTCAGATTACCTCGGCGCAGGCCGCTGCCCCCGTAGCGCATGAAGCTCCGTGGCCTTTCGGACCGGCGCCAACACCTGAACAGCGCACTCTACAGATCAGTCGATTGCAGATGGATCCTGGACCCATCCGTTCCAACTGGGTTCCGCCCGGCAAGAGCGAGCGCTACGGGCATGCGGAAGCGCTCATCCTTGCTCCGTACGGTACCGTGCGTGCGAAGATTTCGGACTTTGCACATTACAAAGATCTTGCTGGGCCAAAGTTCAAGAAGGTGAGCGTCACGGGCAGGCAAGGCGACGCGACCGATATCTATTTTCAACTTCCCATCATGAAAGGGCTCGTGACAATCTGGTATGTCACGCGCTTCGTTCCACCACGCCCCGCTGCGGGCGGCGGTGAAGTGGTGGAGGGCACGTTCGTCAAGGGCAACATCAGGGGCATGCACATCGCCTTCAAGGTGCGCCCCGGCCCGGACGACGGGAGCACCATTCTTGTTTGCGATCTGCTCCTGTCGCTTGGCATTCCAGCCCCTCAATCGAACGTCGACGAGGAGCTGCGCGATGCGTGCGGCGACGCCCTCAACGCCGTCCGCGCACGGACGACGTCATCTATCCCGTAACGCCGAATTCACCGATTTCGAGCAAATCCTGGGCTTCGTTCGTTCACGTCGCCGTCGCCGACAACGATCAGGTCAACGTCAACGAACGTGAGCGTGATCGTCGTCGTGGTCTTTGACGGCGACGGCGACGAAAGGTCACTCGGGGCAGCGAGGCGTTGAGGCAGCTACCCGATCAATCGTGCGGCCGACAGGAACTCCATCTTGTGGGCCTGCGCGACGGGTTCGCACGTGACGTAGCCGCCGTATGTGTTGATGCCTTTGAGAAACGCGCGATCGGTCCTGGCAACTCCGGCGACGCCCATGTTGGCGATCTTCACCGCGTAGTTGATGGTGGTGTTGACGAGTGCCCACGTGCTCGTTTGCGCGACCGCGCCCGGCATGTTTGCGACGCAGTAGTGCACGACGTCGTGAACCTGATACGTCGGGTTGTCGTGCGTGGTCGGGCGGGCGGTCTCGATGCAGCCGCCCTGATCGACGGCGGCGTCGACGACGACCGATCCGGGCTCCATCTTGGCAATGAGATCCTCGGTCACGAGAGTGGGCGCACGCGCTCCTGGGACGAGGACGGCACCGATGACGAGGTCGGCGCGCGGCACGCACTGCTCGATGTTCGTGGTGTTCGAGTAAAGCGTTTCGACGGTGCTGCCGAAGATGTCTACGAGGTAGCTCATGGTCGAAATCTTGGTGTCGAGCACGGTGACTTGTGCACCCATGCCGACCGCGATGGTGGCGGCATTGCGACCCACGTTGCCACCGCCGAGGATGACGACGCGGCCGCGGCGAGTACCCGTCACGCCGCCGAGAAGCACGCCTTTGCCGCCTTGTTCTCGCTGAAGAACGTTGGCGCCAACTTGGACGGCCATGCGCCCGGCGACTTCGCTCATGGGGCGAAGGAGCGGCAGCGTACCGTCGTCGCGCTCGATGGTTTCGTACGCGATGCTCGTGACTTTCTTGGCCGCGAGCTCGCGCGTGAGCTCGAACTCCGGCGCGAGGTGGAGATAAGTGTAAATTACAAGTTTCTCGCGGAAGAAGCCGAACTCCGTGGGTAGCGGCTCTTTGACTTTGACGACCATCTCGGCGCTCCACGCGTCGGCGGCGGTTCGAACGATCTCTGCGCCTGCTGCGATGTAGTCTGCATCTTTGATCTGCGCGCCCTCGCCCGCGCCCTTCTCGACGAGAACCTTGTGGCCATACTGCGTGAGGCTGCGCACGCCCGCGGGCGTCATGCCGACGCGGTACTCGCGGGTTTTGATCTCTTTCGGCACTCCGATGATCACGGCGAAAGCTCCTTTTTTACGCGCTTTTGGCGCTGGGGTTTGCGCGGTGCGGACCATAGCCTTTCGTCTCAACAGAAAGAAGCAGTATGGGAGGGCGGCCGCATGTACTCCGTCCTTCGTCCGCTCTTGTTTTCAATGAATCCAACCCGCGCGCACGCCGTAGCCATGCGGGCATTGGGTCCCGTCGAACGGCTCGCGCCGTTGCGCGGCCTCGTGCGCGCGAGTTGTGCCGTGCGCGATCCTCGCCTGGAGGTGCGCGCGATGGGTCTCGTATTCCCGTCTCCAGTGGGTCTCGCGGCGGGGCTCGACAAGAACGCCGAGCGGCCGCGCGCCTTCGCCTCGTTCGGCTTCGGACACATCGAGCTCGGCACGGTGACTGCGCAGGCGCAAGCGCCGAATCCCGCGCCGAACCTTTTTCGATTGCCAATCGATCATGCGCTCATCAATCGCCTTGGCTTCCCGAACGAAGGTGCCGGCATCGTCGCCGCGCGCGTCGGCGCGTGCAAAAAAGATATCGGTGTTCCCGTTGGCATCTCCATTGGCAAGTCGCGCAGCGTGCCGCTCGATCCCATCGAAGGCGTAAAAGAGGACTATCTTGCGAGCTTCCGCGCCGTCCGTAGAGTTGCGGACTTCGTTGTCATCAACGTGTCATCACCAAACACGAAGGATCTGCGCGCCATGCAAGCCGCCGACGTTGCGCGCACGCTCTTCGATGCGCTGCTCGAAGATGCTGCGCGTGCCGGCGAACGCATTCCAATCCTCGTCAAGATTGCACCGGATTTGGATGACGACGGCATTGATGGAATCTGCGAAGTGGCAAAGAGTGCGGGGCTCTCTGGCATTGTTGCAACGAATACGACGATCGCGCGCAGCGGGCTTGCTACCCCCGCGGACGAAGTGGAGCGCATGGGTGCGGGAGGCCTGAGCGGCAGGCCTCTCTTCGCTCGCTCGCTCGAAGTGGTCGAGCGGGTGCGCGCGCGCGTTGGACCATCCATGTGCGTGATTGGTGTGGGTGGCGTTGACGACGTTGATTCAACGTTGGCAATGCTGCGTGCGGGTGCCGATCTCGTTCAAATCTTTACGGGTTTCATTTATGGCGGTCCGAGGCTTCCCGGCACGATCGCACGCGATCTCCTAACTTCGCGGCAGTGAGAGGCGCTCGGGGAGATCCTCACTTGCAATGAAGCCTCGTTGCCGACCGACTTTGACTTCTTTGAGTAAGCCGCGACGAAGTACATCGAGAAGATCCGCGCGGGCGGTTACGTACGTGATGTCGTGCAGCCTCTGGTGAATCTTGAAGGTGATGATCTCGTTTGGTTTCTTGAGCACGGAATCGAGCACGGCTCGCTGTCGGTGATTCAGATCGGGAATTGCACGAAGCGTGCGCGCAAGTTCTTGCTGCTCGCGCTGCTTTTTCGACAGGTACTCTCGCAAATCCGCAAGCGCACGCTTCGTTGCTTCAATCTGAAACATCACGGAGTACGTCAGGTCTTCGTCGTCGCGCTCGCTGTAAAGAAAGGATCTGTAGTACCTCACGCGGTTTCTCATGATGACGCGCGATATCGTGAGAAACTCGAAGAGCCCGTAGCCATTTTTGAGCATGAACCAGTAGAAAAGCGCGCGGGCCGTTCGCCCGTTGCCGTCGACGAACGGGTGCTCGTAAGCAAGCCAGAAGTGAACGATGGCGGCTTTGACGAGCGGGTGAATGAACTCGGCGCCGTCGGCAGCTGCGTTCGCGTAGTCGACGAATTTTGCGATCCGGTCTTTGAGTTGCGCGGCGGGAGGCGGGGTGAAGATGACTTCGTTGTCTCGTACGTCGACGATGGCGACAGCATCTGCTTCGGTGCGCAAGCGTCCAACGCCACTCGGATGATCGAGCGTGTCGTGGGTCATGCTCGCTTGGATTTCGTAGAGCAGATCGAGTGACAAGGGGCGATCTTTTACCGCCCGAAGCATCTGAATCGTGTTGTAGCTATTCAAGATCATCTGCTCGCTGCGGTCGCGAGGTCGACGGTTTGCACGCAGCATTGCCTTGGCAACCTTTCGCGTCGTTGCCGCGCCTTCGATCTGACTCGTGGCGATCGCCTCCTCCATGAGCGAGCCCACGATCACTCGATCGCGCATCGGCTGGAGAGTCATCTCCTCTCCCGATGGAAGGATCCCGCCGTACCATCGATCCACTGCATGCAGTGTCTCGAGCGCCTTTGGCGGCAGCCAGTAGCTGAAGGCATTCCCGTCGACGCTGCGAAGAGACAACCAGCGCCGCTCGAACATTCGCATCACCTTGACGGCGCCCCAAACGGCTTCAGAACTCAGCTTCGCTGGTACTGGTCTGTGACGCAATTCGTCCCAGTGGAAGTACTCTGCGTTCGCTTTGGCGAGGAGAGCAGCGACTTCGGGTCGGTCGTCTCGAAGCACGGCAATGATTCTTTTTGTGTCGACCGCTGGAGGTAGTCGGGGAAGACGCATGCATGAGAAACTATATAATTTTTAGAAATCATACACTTACTATCTACTTAAAAAGACGCACGCCTGAGAGCGTGTTCGACAGGCGTCGCGAGCGAATTGAGGCTAGGGCGGAGCGCGAGGAGCCCGCGCAAGCGTACGTTGTGGTACGTGCGCAGGCACCGCAGCGCCCAACCGACGAATCGATTCGCGCAGCAGGCTGCCCTACACGCTCTGAGCGGCATCGCCCAACTTTGGCTAGGATGCGCGACGTCCAACCGCGGACCGGCATCATCGACGTGAAGAACGACGGCGCGGTCCGAGAGCGAGGTACGAAAAGGATGTGGCGACGATCGGTGTATAGTGCAGTTTTTTTTGGTCTCGTGAGCTTCGCGTCTCACCTCGTCAAGGCAGACCCGCAGACGCCCGTGCAGCCGTCGGCAGTTGCGCCCGGGCCCGACGCATCCGTCACCGAGCAGCGGCCGCCAATCTCTTCACCGAAGGTCACGTTCGAGGAGGCCATTCGCCGCGCCATGGAGCGCAACCCAAACAGCGAGATTGCCATGCAGGAGATCCGCCGATCGACGGCGCTCGCAGAGCAAGTGCGTGCAAACTGGCTGCCCACGCTCTCGGCAAATGGCGCGTACACACGTCTCGACAGCGATCGCGTTTTCGGCGGCAACGTCATGACGTACCGCGACACGCTGACCGGAAACATCACGCTGACCGTGCCAATCATCCAGGCGCACAGCTGGGCGGCATCGGCGCGCGCGAACGAGACCGTGGATCTGGCCAAGCTCTCCGCCATCGACGCAAAAAAGCAGATTGCGATCACGACGGGCCGCGCCTTTCTGACGGTCATCGCGCAGCGCCGCGTGCTCGAGAGTTCGGTCAACGCGCGCGACACCGCTCTCGCTCACGAACAGTACGCAAAGTCGCGCCTCGAAGGTGGCATCGGCAACCGTCTCGATGCCGTGCGTGCGGGCCAGGAGCGCGCGTCCAGCGATGCGCTCGTGCAGACACAAACACTCGCACTCGAGCGGACGCAAGAGGCGCTCGGCGTATTGCTCGGAGAGAGCAGCCCCGTCGACGTCGTCGAGACGAATCTGCCCGAGCCACCAACGCTCGCCGCCGCACTCTCCGAGGCCGAGAAATATCGGAGTGACGTCATTGCCCAGCGTCAACGCGTGGAGATTGCACGTAAAGCGGTGCGTGATGACTACACGGATTACCTGCCGCTCGTGAGCGCCGTTGCACAGCCTTTCTTGCAGACGCCGGCAACACCGACCGTCCCAGGGGCTGGCTGGCAGGCCCAACTCATCTTGGCTATCCCGCTCTACGATGGCGGTGCACGCTATGGTCTTGCTCACGAGCGCGCGGCGGTGCACGAAGAGGAGAAGGTCAGGCTCGACGGCATGCTTCGCCAGGCTCGCTCCGACGTTCGCATTTCCTTCGAGGGTGTTCGTCGTGCGGACGCGGCGCTCGTGGAAGCGCGCGAGGCCTCGAAGCTCGCCGCCGAGGCGCTCTCGCTCGCGCAGGACGCGTACTCTGCCGGCACCACGTCGAACCTCGACGTCATCGACGCCGAGCGTCGATCCCTCGACGCCGCGACCGGTGCGGCCGTCGCCGAAGACGCGGCGCGCCAGGCCAGACTCGATCTCCTCTTTGCTTCAGGGCGTTTTCCCTGAAACGCGTTTGCTAACCTGCTGCGCGCCGCGATGCCTTCGTTGGGTCCTGCGGTGCCCGCGCACGTACAACAACGTACGCTTCCGCGGGCTCCTCGGACCCGCCTTGGCCTCGCGGCGCTCGCGACGGTTATCAAACGCGTTTCAATCGACATCTCACGCATTCGAGATTCGAGAGGACAAACGAACGCGCGCGGTCGATCGCTAGAAGCGATGGCCGCGCGCGTTCTCGTTGTGTGTGCCGTCAGATTGTCAGAGCATCATGCTCTTAGCGAGACATGAGCACGGCGTCCGTGCGCCGGTTGGCCAAGCGTCCTGCGGGGGTCGAATTGTCGCCGATGGGGAGCCGATCCAGTCGGCCCATCGTCTCGATGCGTGATGCATCGATGCCTTTGGCAACGAGTTTGTCTTTGACGGACTTCGCGCGCTCGCGGGAAAGATGGATGTTGATGGATTCATCTCCAGTCGAGTCCGTGTGACCCACGAGGCGGATGTGCGAAGACGGGTGGTCCTTCATCGCTTGCGCCAGCTTGTCGATGGATTCCTCGCCACCGGAGACCATGGTGGCTGTTCCGGTTTCGAAGTTCACGTTCGGCAGCGTGATGCGGCTGGGCAGGGGCCTTTCATCAGAGAATTGACGCGAGATGAAGTCGCGTGAGACTTTGTTTCCAGTTGCCCTCGCGCCCTTCTGCTCGATTTCTCCGCTGGTCAGCGACGTCCGCCCTGCGCCTGCGTCCTTCTTCTCTTCACGAGTCGCGGAGGTCTGTCCTGCATCCTTCTTCTCCGCTGCCTCGCTAGGCGTGGGCGCCGCCGCGTCTTTCTGCTCGATCTCTCCACTGGTCAGTGCGGCTTGCCCGGCGGCATCTTTCTTCTCCGCCATCTCTTTGTCGACCGCCGAGGTTTGCTCCGCCTCATGCTGCACCATCGCATCCGTGGCGGTTGGCCCACCATCTGTCTTTCCCAGCCAATCGGCGGCGGTGGTCTCCGCGTCCTTCCTCTCCTTGCCGATCTCTCCGCTGGTCAGCGAAGCTGCCCCTGCCTCAACGGATGGCAAAGCTACCCCCGCGTCGACGGGAGGCAGTCCAGCAAGTGGCCTTTGGAGCTGCGGCACCTCCGGCGCACGAACCGTCGGTGCTACTGAAGTGCCCAAGCGTGCGCCGCGCATGAAGTAAAGCAGGCCGCCGATGAGGAGCGCACCAACAGCGAGTCCGCCAAGGATGGCGGGCCAAGATGGGCCATGCTTGTGCGGTGCGGTCACATCCACCTGCGGACGCTGGGGGCTGCGCTGAGCCACGCTGACGTGTGGCTCGGAGATGTCCGCATGCGTTCCGCCAAGCTCGGAGATATCGCGAATACCAATGGAGTTCGCGAGCCCAGTTGGCAGACTCGGATGTTCGAGAATCGATTTCTTCTGATTCATCAAGAGTTCGGACAGCCCGGCAGCGCCGAGCCCTCGCGTTGCGACTTGCTTTGCAAGCGAGCCTGCAACGAGCGGAGCGAGGAAGCCCATGATGCCCGATGCGGATTCGCGACGGATGCCATGCTGCTTCGAGAGCATGTCAGTGATGCGCCCGCCCGTGTCGCCGAGCATGCTCGAGCTGAGGCGGCTGCCGGAGGTCATCATCGACTTCGGATCTGTGATGGCGTCCCCCATGCGTGAGTGGTCCACATCTTTCAGGCTCGAGAGCAGCCCAGCGGCGCCAGATGTCGTCGAACCTCGATGCATGAGTCCTGCAAAGATCGATGGAACGGCCGACGAAATCGCGCCGCTCGTCTTGGCGGGGGTTTCGCCGATGGAGCCGGCAACCTTGCCGACGACATCGGACGACAATCGCGCCTCGATGCTCTCAATCAAACTACCGGTCATGGGAAATCCCTCCTTTCCAATCCTCGACTCTTTCTTGCGACATCCCATTTGACGCTGCGCCATGCAGAGCCGATGTCTCGAGCCGAACTGTGCGTGCGCCGTTTTGCTTGGCGCATCGACTGCGGCATTGGCGTTCGCAAGGTGCATGCCCATACGTTTCGATGTGCACGCCATCGCTCGCGCGCGGCGCCGCACGCGGCGAGCGCAATGAGATCGCGCCCGAGCACGCTCGGCTCGTGCGAGGCATCATGCCTCCGAGCGCGACATTCATGGGCGCCCGATCGTCGCTCGTGAGAAGCCGAGAGGTGCGGAGCGATCCCCGCGCGCAGCGGCGGGCGCGCCGGATGCATTCGCTCGCCGCAGCATTGTTTCTCAACGTTTCAGCCCGGCGGGAGAGCCGTCGCGAGCGGGAGCGACGACATTTTAAGGAGGCGCGTAATGAAAACCGTAGTCGGAATGTTCAACACGGCAGGTGAAGCTCAGCGCACGCTCGACGAGCTGGTTCAAATTGGCTTCGGACCAAAGGACATCAGCGTCGTCACGAATCTTTCCACGCAGCGCACGCTCGGTGGGCGCCCGAGTCTGTCGGCGATCGACGCAAGCGATGTCGGGAAGATCGCCGCGACCGGTCCCATTGCAGACAACCTCCGGCAGACGTCTGGAGGCAACAGCGGCTTGACCGGAACGCTGCAATACTTCGGGCTCTCTCCGAAACTCGCCGAGCACTACGCTCGCGGCGTCCAGCATGGTGAGACGCTCGAGTCGCTGACGGTTGAAGACAAGGATGCCGATCGCGTCGTCGCCGTCATGGAGCGACATGCGCGAACCGAACATGATCTCGCCGCGAAGGCCGCAGCCGCTGCAAGTGCGACTGCTGGGTCGAAGGCGGAGAGCGCCCCTGCCGCTTCGCAGTCTGCGCAGAACCAAGCAGCGCAGCCCGCGCAGAGCGATGCTGCACAGGGGCGCGGTCACGTGTTCAACGGCGTAGACGAGGAGCGCCGCATCCCGATTCTGCGCGAAGAGCTTCGTGTTGGGAAACGCGAAGTGGATCGCGGCGGCGTACACGTGAGCGTTCACACCAGGGAAACACCGGTCTCCGAAAACGTGAGCCTGCGTGAAGAGCACGTCGAGATTGAACGTCGCGCGGTCAATCGCAGCCCGCGCGTCGAAGAGCAATCGTTCAAGAACGAAGAACTCAACTTCCAGGAGTATGCCGAGGAAGCGGTAGCTCAGAAGGATGTGCGCGTCGTCGAGGAGGTCGTCGTTCGCAAGCGCACGACCGGTCGCGACGAAGTGGTCACGGATAATCTGAAGAGCACAGAGGTCGACGTGAACCTTCTGCGTGGATTCGATCGCGACTACTACAAGAAGCAATTCGAGAGCGCGAATCCTCAGGGCTCATTCGACGAATACCTGCCCGCGTACGAAGCCGGATATAGACTGCGCGGAGCAAAGGGCAATCGCTGGGAAGACGTCGAAGCGTCAGCCCGCAGCACGTGGGAAGCCTCACGCCCCGGCACGTGGGATCGCTACAAGGACAGCATCAAGCAAGCGTGGACCCGCGCACGCAGCTCGTGATGTAACCGTACCGCGCAACCATTAAGTTGCATTGAGGACGCGTTCGCGATCATCGGTCGTGAACGCGTTCTTGTGCATTCTGCACTCATGTGAGAAACGCATGTGAGAAACGCATGTGAGAAACGGGAGACTTGACGCGTATTGAGTTGCATTACGCTTAGAGTTGAGCGACCATCAACATCTCCTCTTGAATACCGCCGAATCCCTCTTTGGTCGTATCGACGAAATCCGCGCCACGCTGCATATCGACGGACAGCCCGACGACGCTCTCGTGGTCCTGTCCTTCAAGGGTGTCGAAAAGATATCTAAGAACTTCGTCTATAAAGTCACCGTGGCGAGCAGCGCCGAGGCAGCGGCAAAGCTGGATGATGCGCTCGGGCGCGATGTGCTCTTGACGCTCGGCCGCGCCTCGGACGAGTCGGCAACGCTTTTCGTCCACGGGATGATCCAGGAGGTGTGCCCAAGCGGCGTGGCCGCGGGCAAAAATCAGCGGCAAACCGTCTTGCGCATCGTGCCGAGACTTCAGGAGCTACGCCACAAGCAGCGATGCCAGGTCTTCCAAGACATGACCGTGGGGACATTGCCAAGGAGCTCTTCAAACCGTGGCAAATCGAAGTCGTCACGCGACTCCTTCCTGACCCTCTCAAGCGAGATTACTGCACCCAAGTCAACGAGACCGACTTCGACTTTCTGCGGCGCATCCTCTCGGAGGAAGGGATCCACTTCCACTTCGAACAGGACGACAAGAAAGCCACCGTGGTCCTGGTCAACGATCCACGCGGCTATCAACCCATTGCCGACAAGCAGACTATCGCGTACCGCGACGCCGGCGGCGCTCTGACCACAGATCATATCCGCACCATCGTGCGGGAGCGGCGCGTCCGTCCGGGGTCGGTTGCTTATCGCGATTACAACTTCCTCCGTCCCACGCGCGCCATGCTGGCGAGCAATGAAGCGACGGCGGAGGGTATGGGCACGCTTGTGGCGCGTGAGGTTTACGAATACCCCGGACACTACAACGATCCGGACGGCGAGAGCATCGGCGTGGGCGAGGACGTGCAAATTCCAACGCGCAGCGGCAAAGCGCGTGCGAAACTCCGGCTCGAGGAGCAGCGCGCGGACGTCTTCACGTTCTCGGGCACCACGAATTGCCTGCGCATGCGGGTGGGGAAAGTTTTCGAAATCAACGACCACCAAGACAAAGCCTTCAATCGAAAGTACACCATCACGCGCGTCGAGCTTCGCGGGGAGGGCGCCGGCGCGCCGGCGCTCGAGCAGGGGGCCAAGTCGGCAGGCACGGGAGTCTCCGTCACCTTCTGGGCTGTTCCAGCGGAGACACCCATTCGCCCGAAGGTGCGCCCGAAGCCGCCCGCGCACCTGCGCACCGCGCGCGTGGTAGGACCCAAAGAGGACGAGCCGTACGTCGATGAGTATGGCCGCATCAAGATCCAATTCGCGTGGGACCGAGAAGGCCCGCTCAACGACAAGAGCTCGTGCTGGGTGCGGATGGCTACCCCCGTGGCGCATCACAATCAGGGGATGTACACGGCGCATCGTGTAGGAGCCGAGGTCATTGTTGATTTCTTTGATGGCGATGTAGATCGCCCCGTGGTGGTTGCATCCCTCTTCAACGAAGACAACCGGCAGCCGCAAAAGCTCCCTGACGATGCCACGCGGGCGGGTCTCAGCATTCCAGGAAACAAGGGCAACAACGAAATCTCCTGCGAGGACAAGGCGGGACAGGAAGAGATCTTTGTTCATGCGCAAAAAGATCTGAATGAGCGCATTCTGCACAACCACGATGAGAAGATTGGCGTCAACCAAACTTCTACCATAGGTGCGAATCAGACGGTGACCGTGGGTGCCAACCAGACGGTAACCGTGGGTGCGAATCAAACCATTAGCGTGGGTGCCAATCGTACCGTAACGGTCGGAGCTGATGAGAACATCACTGTCATCCACAAGCGCACGGAAACCGTCCACCATGGCGAGCTTGTGACGATCAAGGAAGACGGCCGTGACCACACCATCTCGAAGGGGGACGACAAGCTCACCGTCTCGAGGGATAACCGGATCGTCGACGTGAAGAAAAAACACGAGATCCATTCGCAGTCGCGTGAAGAGAAGGTGGATACAACGATTGACGTGAATGCAGGGACATCCATTTTGCTTCATCACGGCAAAGATGGGAATCTTAGTATCGAAAAGGAGCTTGTGACGATGTGGACACCCTCGGCAGCCGTCACGATTGCCGGAGGCTTGGTCATGATCAACGCCAACGATGCCATCGTGTTGACGTGCGGAGCCGCGAGTCTCAGGCTCGATAGCGATGGGACCGTTACCATCAATGGTTCAGCGTCGGTTGGTCTTACGTGCAGCTCTTCGAAGCTCACACTCGAACCGTCAACGGCAGATCTCAAAGGCTCGAGCGTCAACGTGACGGCCAGCGGTATGATGGAGTTGCATGGTGCGTTTACCAGGATCAACTGCTGATCCTGATGTTGAAGATTTAACAATTGAGTTGGAATGGAATTGCGATGAGCGGCAAACCAGCAGCACGATTCGGCGACATGCACACCTGCCCTCAGTCATCAGGTCCAATACCGCATGTGGGTGGGCCCATCTTGCCGCCGAATGCGCCCACCGTGCAGATTGGGGGCCGTCCAGCAGCTCGCATGGAAGACCACGCCTTCTGCGTGGGGCCGCAGGACACCCTCGCGAAGGGTGCTTTTCCGGTGCCAATCTGCGGAAATCCGGCTGCGCGTATGACAGACACAACCGCACATGGCGGTGTCATCACGGGAGGTCACGGTACCGTATTGATCGGCTTGGCGGGCACAGGAGGCAACATTTGGGCGGGGAAAGCAATGTGCCAAGCTGCTGCCGCCGGGCGCACCTCAGGAAAAAACAAAGCAAAGCTACAACAACTGCGGCGTGGAGTCATCACGCCAGATCATCAATCAAGCGAATAAGAACGACCCGACGAAGAGCACCATCACAGAAGATCAGTTAGTGAAAACAGCGCTCGACAAGGGATGGGCTTTACGCGGGCACGCACCTGGGGCACCCCAGCCTCCCCCTGTACCACCTGGGACACCCCCGACATTCTGGGATGGCGGGACGTATCCCGATGGCCGTCAAGCCATCCTAGCTAATTCTGGTGTGGCTTCCACAGTTCAGCCAAGCAATTTGAACAACCTGGGGCTGGCAACGTCACGTGGGCAAGGTGTGATTGCCGATCTCGATGCCCATGATCTGTGGATGAAGCCCGATGGCACTTCCCCGGCACCACCAAAATCGTGGCATGGCATTGTAGTTACAGGTGTCCAATACGATGACGACGGGAACGTCACTCACGTCATCATTAACGACACGGGGACTGGTCAATGTGGTCGGTCAGTGCCCGTAAGTACTTGGAACACAGCAGTGGGCGCAGTGGCGAACGCAGGTTATGCCCCCGCAAGTCTCAATGTCACAAACAACCCGATCTACTAAGCGGCCTCGGCGCCAGATCATGCTCCTGATGGCAGCAGCAGGGCTGACCGGAGTCGTAAGCATCCTCAGGAGTCAAGGCATGGCCAAGACAAAACGATTCAAAAGTGTTGTGGAACTGACGCAACTGGCACTAAGGGGGGTCATCGGGAGTAGCCCTGTCGCAGGAGGGGGGCCGCGCGACTCGCTCCCGGTGCCGGTGCGCCGTCAAGGTCAGCCGCTGATCGCTTTCATGTTTTACTTCTACGCATTCACTCCTGATATTGCTTGGGTGTCGCCGCCCGGCGAGGTGGCATGGCTCGATCCGGTCAGCGGCAAGCTTATTGCGAAGACCACGGTGACGCCTGCTTACTTTGGCCAGACGCGTTCTCCTGATGCGGGGCCAATGGAGTGGAAGTTCAGTATGCCGTCAGGCATGACTGTCGACTCGTTCGATAAACTGCGTAACCGCCTGCCTGTGCTGTACGACGTGCTGTTCGAAGCATGGGCCACCAGCCCTTCCATACGGTCCAGCGCCTTGCACGACGCGGCACGCGAGTTTCTGAAGGCCTTTGATGTCGTCAGTGAGCCACCGCTCTTGCCCTACTACAACGCCCTTGGTCGCGAATACTTTGAATGGGTACGGGCATTGGCCAGATAACACCCAGGTCCCATGAGTCACATCGGAACGCGTTGCGGTCGTGTCACGGTAGGCCACTCCATTGACGTAGCCTCGGGTGAGCTCTCCGCCACGCGCGTAGATCACGAGCTGGAGGGCGTGGTGCCCTTCTCGGTTGGACGAACGTTCAATACCCGGTTTGTTGAGAAACCCCTTCTCGATGAGGTAAAAAAGTTTCCCTTCGGGCCAGGATGGCGTGCGAGCTGGCAAATCGAGCTTCGCTTGTGCCCGAAAGGATTCATTTACACCCGCGTCGACGGTGAAGAGTTTTCGCTTTACGATTCGGACACCAAGGAGCGCAGCTTCGCGGTCACCGGCAAGCTTATCACCTCTGCCAACGGCGTGGAGCTTCAACGCATCGACGCGTGCCATGTGAGGGTGGTTGGCTTCGGCACCCATAGGAGTATGAACAGCCTTGTCTTCGAGGACTGGACGCACGAGCAATATCGACTGAAAAGCATCGAGCGCACGCGCAAAGCGCGTCTTGATTTTTCTTACGACGAGCACTCTCGCGTCATCGGTGTCTCCCAATCCCGCGAGAAGCGCGGTTATCAAATCCAGTATCAGGGCGATCGCGTCTCCCGCGTTCTTTTGCACCTGCCGGATGGCTTGTCCCGCTTGGTTGCGGAGTACCATTACGACACCAATGGCCGCCTCATCGAAGTCATCGATTCCCGCGGCTCTGCCGTCCGCTACACGTACGACAACGAAAACCGAGTGACCCACGAAGAGTCACGCAATGGCTCCGCGTACGACTTACGCTACCAGGGCGGAACCCGCGTGGATGCAAGAGGGAAGGATGGATTCGATGCCTGTAGCGTTCAGATAGACCGGGATGGCTGCACTACCCAGGTGACCGATAGCCATGGCCATGTGAAGCGATACATGTGGAACAACTGCGGACAGGTCCTCAAGACGATTCTGCCGACCGGCAACGTCACCAGCCAAATCTTCGACCAACACGCCCGCCTCATCCAATATGGCCAAGAGGATGGCTCCACGATTGACCACGAGTTCGACGAGCTGGGCCGGACCGAGTGCATTCGCACTTCGCATGGAGAGAAGACGGAGTTTCACTACGACGAACATCACCGACTGATTGCATATGAAGAACTTGTCAACGATGTGGTTGCGACGCGGGTGAAGTTCACCCACGACGAAGACCACAACGTGACGAGCATCCAAATCAATGAGGAACCTCCCTGGAAGTACGAGTATACGGCGTATGGGGAAGTGGCGAGAATTACGGACCCATCAGGAGCGACGGCATCGAGTTTCTACGATGAACGAGGGGGCGTCCTGAGTGCCACGAATTGGGATGGGCAGACGTGGAAGTACACGTGGGATGCGATGGGAAGGGTGCTGACGGAGGCGGACCCTCTTGATCAGACGCTGCATATCACGTATTTGGACGACGACGGTCGCTCGATGCGTGTGAGGGACCGTGACGGGCGCATTTATGCGCGTCATGTCAGCGACGATGAAAGGAGCATCCGGGTAGTCTTGCCAGGAGGAGCCACGAGAAGCTTGGAACTGAGCTCCCATGGAATGCCCGTCAGGCTCACGGATGAAATGGGGGCGGTGATGCGGCTTGAGTGGGGGACCGAGCCTGGGGAATTGACGAGAATCATCAACGCTGACGGTGCCGAATACACCTTTGAGTACGACGCGGACTTACGCATCATCTCGCGCAAGACCTTCGACGGCCGCACGCTAAAAACGGAGTATAAGCGCGGACGAGTCGTCGCGACATTGGACGGCGCAGGGCAAAAAACCAAGTACGAGTACAATGCGCGTGGGGTTGTTTCCAAGCAAACGAACCCCGATGGGGTGACGCGGTTTGGGTACGACTTGCAGGGCCTGCTTACGGACATCCAAACGCCGTCCTCAAGGCTCACTCTGCATCGTGATGCGCAAGGCCGTATCGTGGCAGAGGACGTAGATGGCGTGAAGGTCGAGTGCAGGCTCGACGTGATGGGGCAGCCGATTGCGCATTCAACGCCATACGGACCTGCTACCTCCTTCGCGTGGACGCCTGGTGGGGATTGCCAATCGATCCGGTATGGCGATGTTGCGGTGACCTTTGCGCGCGACGTGTTCGGCAGAGAGGTTGGCCGGCAAGTCGGAGAGGCGGGGTACTTCCAGCAGAGTTACGACCCCATCGGGCGGCTTCTGACCCAGGCATTCCACCGAACGCCTGACACCCAGCCGGGAGCAAAGGCTTTTGCTCCCGAGGTGTTGCGACGCCTTGTCTTCGATGCACGTGGGTTTCTGGAGAGCATGGATGACAGGCAGCGAGGCCCAACGCGTCTCTTGCACAACGCGCGCGGCGACTTGACCGGAGTCGTGCGCAAAAACGGCATCAGTGATTTTTACATGTATGACGAGTGCCAAAATCGCTGTTACCATGCGGCGACGCAGCATGGAGTCGCGTTGGCGGCAGCTCTCGATCAGGCGGAGCGAGAGCGTGATGTGTATGGCGAGCCTCCGTTTGATGTGATTGCCCAAACGGCCCAAAGGTTCCCGCATCACGAAAACAACCAAGGCTACGAGGCTGGTGTCCGCAACACCATCCTTCATGGCCCGGGGCATAAAACGGAATTTGAATACAATGCCAATGGGCAAGTTTTTGCCAAGACGGTTGCGCGCGGCACAGAGAAGTACACGTATCGATATGACTGGAATGCTCGCGGGGAGCTAATCGCCGTCACAACCCCGAACGGCAAGAAGTGGGAATATCGGTACGATGGTTCAGGGCGCCGCATCGAGAAAAGGAGCCCTGTTGGTGACGTTTGGCGCTACGTGTGGATGGGCCATAAGCTATTGCACACGCTCAAGAACGACAAGCTTGCAGAGAGCTACCTCCATGAGCCTGGTGGTGGGTGTCCCATCTTGCGAGATGACGGGGTCGTGCACTTCATCTTGCCCGACCAGAACGAATCGTCGGCGGAGGAAGTCGGCAAAGACGGCAGGCTCGAATATGTATATCAGAAGGGGACGTGGGGCGAGGGTTTCCGGGCGGGTTGACGGCGACGGCTACATGACCCCATCATCCTCTGAATCCGTCACGCCCATTGTGGGCATCCTGCACGCATGTATCCTGCACTCATCGATGGCGCTCCGTACACCCAGAAATCTCCGTTTTTGCTGGGAAACGTGCTCTTCGCGCTTGCGGTGTTGAGTGCGTGCTCGCATCCGAAGACGGTACCCGACGGTAGCGAGGCTGCGAACGGCAACGACGCGAGTCGCGCGGCCGCCGAAGCACACGACGCGGATGCAAAAGAAGATGGTGGTCTCCTTGCGACCGATCCCTTCGGCGCGCCCCACGTCGCCGATCGCGTGATGTGCAGCGGCATCGCGGGCAAGCACCTTGCCGATCGCGATCTTCGCACGTCCTTCGTCGAAGGTGACGACTTGCTCGCTCTCGTCAACCGATCGCCAACGGGCGCACTCGCGCCGTCGTTCGCGCCGTCGGATCTCGTCGAGCTCCGTTCGGGGAAATCGATGACAGCGCGCGATTGCGATAAAACTCTATGCTTGCGCAAAGAAGCCGCGAGCGCGCTCGAAGACCTGATGCGCGAGATGAAGCAGCGTGGCTTCGCTGGCAAGGTGGAGTCCGCGTTCCGAAGCTACGCGGCGCAATGCGGGACGTTCCTCCATTGGGCAGCTCAGGGGTCATTCTGCGATGCCACCGAGCAGAGCGCGCTGCCCGGGCACAGCCAACATCAACTCGGCACTACTTTGGATATGTTCACCGAAGCGTGGGCAAAAGATGCGCGCGGTGTTTTCCGCGAAGGCTTCGGATGTACGCCGGGCGGGAAATTCTTGCAGGAGCACGCGTGGGACTTTGGCTTCGTCATGCCGTATCCCATTCATCCGGATGATCGGCATTCGAAGCGAAGTTGCATCACGCGTGTGGATATCCCTGTATTCATCAACCCGAAAACGGGTTACCGCTACGAGCATTGGCACATTCGCTACATTGGCAAAGACGCCGCCGCGCGCTTCAAAAAAGCATTCGAAGCAAGTGGCCGCGATACGCCGAACGAGCTGACGGTCGAACAATGGCTCCGGAAGGAAAGGGGGCTCGATGGCCCCGACACCGAGCTCCCCGTATGCGATGGATGCAATTGCGGCGCATGCGCAACGCTCGCCTCGCCGGGAGAGAGCACGTGCGACAAGAAGAGAGCGAACCGCGCAGGGACGACGCCCCCGGCGCTTTTTCTCGACGAGCACGGGCGGCCTCTGCCTGCTGCGGGCGCGCCGGTGTTGAAGGGGGCGAAGATCGGTCGTCTGCGAACGCGCCGTGATGGCGTACGCGCGTCCATGATCGAGGTGACGATCGACGTGCCCGAGCACGTTCTCACGCAACCGCCGA
Organism: Polyangiaceae bacterium; assembly: GCA_009781005.1. Classification (GTDB taxonomy): domain Bacteria; phylum Myxococcota_A; class Polyangia; order Polyangiales; family Polyangiaceae; genus Labilithrix. The sequence goes on from WQYX01000006.1 coordinate 23,357, forward strand.
TTTTCGGTCCGGGTGTCGAGACTTATGTGCAGGATGCAACTTTCGAGACGTTTGCCCCTTACCCCGCGACGTCACCGCGCGCGTACGCGCCGCTCGCTGGAACATGGATGATTGGACTCGAGCCAGTGCCGAACGAGACAGCCCTCGCGTGGCCATGGCGAGCTGGCATTGCCGCGCCCGCGCGAAGTCTTATCTACAATCGCGCCAACGTGGCGTTGCCGGCAGTCACGGGCACGGTGACGATGACGATCCCGGTGACGGAGATCACTCCTCAGATCAGAATCGTCTTGCTCGAAGCAGGCATTCCCCGAGGCGAGCCTGTGGTTGTCGATACGCGCCCGCAATGACAGCGCGTCAACGCACGAGCACGAAATCTGCGTAGTCCCCGGCGCTCTCGCTCTTCGTGTCGTCGCCGTCGGTCATGATCCCAATCCCCTTGAATTCTGGGACATCGGCGTTTGCGTCGCCGTTCGCGAAGTGGCGGCGGAACTCGTCGCGCAAATCGATCGAGACCGTGCGCCACTCGAGAGGCGAGCCGACCTCCATCACGACCGTGTCCTGAGCAACCATTGGGTTGCGCTTCTTGTCGCAGACGGAGCCCTTCGTTCCCACGGTTGTCCAGACGTACTTCAGCGTGTACCAGCGAAGACCGCGTTTCCATGTAAGATACACGTTTGCGGCAGCGTCGCGTTTTCCGTCGCTGCACCCGTCGCCGCCTTGCGGAAGCGTGACCGCGCGCCATCGCCATTTGAGGAATTGGGCTTTCGCGGCATCACCATCCGGGACTTGGAAGCCGAGCACCGTGGTTTTGAGGCCCGGATGGTACTCGCCACGGATGAACGATGTCGTTCCCTCTGTCAGCACGCGGTAGTAATTGACGGGGCCGGATTTGCGTTCGACGACGCGAAAGTCCTTCGGCGCGACAGCAATCTCGGAAGGCGTATCGGCCAACGCAGTCCCCGAGAGCGACACGAGGAGAGCGACGCCGAGAGCACAGAGGGAGCGCGAAGAGATCATTGGTCAGACAACCATAGTTCATTTCCACACCCCATCCGTGCGTTCTATGCGCAGCGGCATATGGCTCATGGCGTGTTCTGCCATGGCCGTGATCGTAAGGCTCGGATTGACGCCGAGGTTTGCAGGGATGATCGAGCCATCGACAACGAGGAGGTCCTCGTAGCCGAAGGCGCGGCTGTGGATGTCGACTACACCGTCATCTTCGGAGGCACCGATGGGGCATCCGCCAAGGACGTGCGCGGTCGTTGCTTTGTTGAAGAGGACTTCGAGCAAGCCGCTCTCTGGAAAACCGTCCCCCATCTTTTCCGCCATCTTCTTTGCGACGAGATTCGCAATGGGGATGTAGACGGGCGCAGGGGGGCCTTCACCGTGATCGCTGTCGAGCTTCTTCGTCCATGGCCAGTACCAGCGGCGCCGGAGCGTGTAACGCAGGTGATTGTCGATGGGTTGCATGACAAGCAAGACCACCGAGTGCTTCGCCCAGCCGAACGGAACGAGCGTGCGAAGAAACTGGAGTGGGTGCCGGAAGATCGTGCCGATCCAGCGGAGCGGGCGCGGGATCTTTCCGCCGCCTCCGGTGAGCACGGTGCCAAGCGGCGCGAGCGCGTCGGAGCCGGCCGAGTAACGGCAAATCTCGATGTGCGTTTTGTCGTCGACGTAGACGCCGCTCGTGATGGCAATACCGCGCGAATAGTCGACGTCTTTGCGCGACGTCGATCGCACGCCAAGGAGAGCCTCGCTGTTGGTGCGCAGATATTTACCGAGTTGGGCTGAGAGTCTGCCAAGGCTGCCGCGCTCTTTGCAGCGCATCAAGAGATCCACGCTCCCGTACGATCCGGCCGCGACGACAACGCCGCGGACGCGGAGCTTGCGGTGCGGATGAAAGAACCCCGTCGATTTCTCGAGCGTGAGCTCGTAGCCGCCGCTTTCGAGCGGGAGCACGTCGACCACGCGCGTCTCGGGCACGACCGCCGCTCCTCGCTTCTCTGCAAGATACAAGTAATTGCGATCGAGCGTGTTCTTCGCGCCATACCGGCAACCCACCATGCACCCACCACAAAGCACGCAGCCGGTACACTCAGGGCCTTCGCCGCCGAAGAAAGGATCGGGCACGGTTTTGCCAGATTCTCCGAAATAGACTCCCACCGTTGCGCGATGGAAAGTTTCTCCGCGCCCCATGTCTTCGGCGATGGACTTGAGCATGCGATCGGTCTCGACGATGACGGCGCTCTCGACGGCGCCGAGCATCTTCTTCGCGGTTTCGTAGAAGGGTGCGAGTGCTTCCTTCCAATCCATGCCGACCCACCGCGGATCTTGGAAGGCTGGATCAGGCGGAACGAGCAGCGTGTTCGCGTATACGAGGCTGCCTCCGCCAACGCCCGCACCATGCAAGAAGAAGGCATCCTTCACGAGGGTCATCTGCAGGATGCCGTACATCCCGAAGGGCGGGTGCCACAGGTATTTACGCAGGCTCCACGTCGTCTTCGGGAAGTCCTCCGCGCGCCACCGTTTGCCCATTTCGAGCACGGTGACGCGATACCCTTTCTCGGTGAGGCGGAGCGCCGACACGCTGCCGCCAAACCCGGAGCCAACAATGGCAAAATCGCAATCGAAGTCTGTCACAAACCGACTTGACCGGTCACCGTGAGGCCTGCGCCAATGGCGGCTGTTGCGTTGGTTCCCGCAGTTGTCAGGGTTGGTACAATCACGGCCATGCATGCCGTACCGTGGACACCCAGCGCGCTGATATCGGTAATGAGCTTGAGATTGGAGGTATTCTCGAAGCTTGTTGCAATGCTTGCCATGGTCTGCGCGCGCGCCTTCACCGCGAGAATGAGGTTTGGCAGGTTCGTCTGCAATGTTGCAATGGCTGCTGCAATGCTCTGGGTGTCCGCTGAAGCAGTGATCACGAGCGGCTTCACGGTGCAATTTGCTTTTGCATTCACGCTTGCATTGCAATTGGCATCGCACTTCGCGTCCACCTGGCAGCCACCTTGCAGCGTGCCACCCTGGCATGTGATGGGTGTGTAGTCCGCGCTGCAATTGCCGCTGCATTGGACACTGGCCGAGCCACTTGCGCTGCACTTGCCATCGCACTGACCTTCGAAGGTGCCGTTGCAGTTAACGCCTGGTGGCACCACTGCACATGTACCTTGGCAGAGCCCCTTGCATGTGCCATCTGGCTGAGGGCCTGTCTCCTCCGCCACCGCGTCATTGGCTGTACAGCTTCCATCGCACCTGCCCTGGCACTCGACGGTAGCGTTTTGCACAGTGCAGGAACCACTGACCGTCGCATCACAGCTACCCTTGCAATAGAACGATGCGCTTGCACTCGCGGTGCATGACCCATTGCAGTCGACGATCATCGTTCCACCCGAGCACGTGGGTGGGTTTACTTTGACGTCGCACGAGCCGCTCGCCGAGCATTGCGCCTGGCACTTTGCCTTCGCGGAGACCGAGACGTCACATGAGGCTTCCGGCTGCTGAATCGTCAGCGTGTTGTTGAGCACACCGGCTGCCTGCAACGAGGTGACAGCCAAATTGCACCAAGCTTTCACGCGCACTGCAGGATCCGTATTCGCATCCGCTGCATCTTGGTCGGCCTGCGCTGCACCGAGATCTTGCGCGATCCCGCGACACGCATTCGTCACGTCGTTGATCATGGCGGTAGCCGTGCTGCTGAAGTCGCTCGCTGCTTGTGCGAGAACCGCGAACTGACCTTGAATCGATGCGTCGACACCGAAATCAACGCTCGACATGTCTGCGCCAACTTGAAACTCCGAGCAGCACAGGGTGGTCGTCGCGTTGCTGAGCGGATTGTCCGTCGATGAGCAGCCGTTCGTGATCACCGGAAGTGTGCAGGCGGCCGCGAGCGCGAGGGACACCGTAAAGCGATTCATCTTTCTCATGCGAAGCTCCTTAGGTTGTCGACAGCGTGCCCGTGCGCTCGAAGGTGTCAAGCTGTGAGATCCGCCTCTGGTGGCGAGTGTCTCCCGAGAATGGAGTGGCAACGAAAATCTCTGCAAAGCGCACGCAATCTTCCTCTCGATGCATGCGCGCGCCGAGCGACAGCACGTTCGCGTCGTTGTGCGCGCGCCCGAGCTTCGCCGTCTCGTCGCTATGCGCGAGAGCACACCGCACACCATGCACCTTGTTCGCAGCGATGGCTTCGCCGTTGCCCGATCCGCCGATGACAATGCCTAAACTGCCCGGATCAGCCACCGTGCGCTCTGCCGTCTTGATGCAGTACGTCGGGTAATCATCATTTGCATCATACACGTATGGCCCGCAGTCGGCGAGCTCGTGACCGAGCTCGCCGAGCCGCTTCATGATGATTGCCTTGAGCTCAAAGCCCGCGTGATCGGACCCAAAATAGATGCGCATCGAGCTCTTTGCTATTCAGCCGCCCTTTGCCTTTTTGATTGCGGCGTGGATCGACGCGATGCCGCCGCGAATACGCTCTTCGCTCGTGGCGTAACTGAAACGCATGTAGCCCGGCGCGCCGAACCCGCTGCCTGGAACGGCCGCGACGTGCGCCTCGTCGAGCAAGAAGAAGGCGGCTTCTTCATCGTTCGCAATGGGCTTTCCCTTGTACGGAACGCCGTAGAGCGCGCGGACGTCCGCGAAGGCGTAAAACGCGCCTTCCGGCATGTGGCACGACACGCCCGGAATCGACCGCAGGCCCTCCACCATCACGCCGCGACGCTTCTCGAACGCGGCGCGCATCCGCTCGACTTCTTCTTGCGGACCGGTGAGCGCGGCGGCCGCCGCGTGCTGCGCAATGGCCGTTGCGTTCGTGGTGCTCTGACCCTGCACGGTGTCGAGAACTTTGGCGAGCGGCACAGGCGCGATGCACCAACCGATGCGCCACCCGGTCATGGCGTACGTCTTCGAAACACCGTCGACGATGACGATGCGATCCATCTGGTCTTGCGCGAGCTTCGCGGTCGACGTGTGCTTGAAGCCGTCGTAAACGAGGTCGGCGTAGATCTCGTCGACGATGAGCCACGCGTCGCTCTTCTTCCACACTTCAAGCAGGGCACGAAGCTCGCTCTCGGTGTACGCCGAGCCCGTTGGGTTGCTCGGTGTGCAAAGGATGATTGCCTTGGTCTTTGGCGTGAGCGCCTTTTCGAACGCGGCGGGCGTCATCTTGAAACCGTTTGTTTGCGTGGTTTCGACGATGACGGGCTCGGCACCGAACATCTTCACCTGCTCGGGATAGCTGACCCAATACGGTGCAGGGATGACGACTTGATCTCCTGGTTCGTAAAGAGCGAGCCCGAGGTTGAAGAGCGCGTGCTTCGCGCCAACGGTGACCGTGACTTGATTGGGTTTCGGCGACCAGCCGCGCACGTTGCGCGTGCGTTCGCACACGGCTTCCTTCAATGAGGCAATGCCGGTGACGGCCGTGTACTTGGACACGCCCTTGTCAACGGCTTTGCGAGCAGCTTCGAGGACGAACGCCGGCGGCTCGAAGTCGGGTTCACCGACGCCGAACGCGAACACGTCCGTTCCTTTGCTGCGAAGTTCTGCGGCGCGCGCGTTCATCGCGAGCGTCACACTGGGTTGAACTGCCTTTAGGCGACTAGCAAATGAGAGTGACACGGCGCTGCACATTACTCAGGCGTGACGAATGATGCGAGAGCTTCTTCATGGACCGCGTGCGACGAAGGGCAAGTGCGGCGTCGATGCGAAACCTTGACGTTCGCCAAGTGAGAGCCGACAACCGTTGACATGTGCTGTGCTTCGATCACGTTGCCGCTCGCCGTCGTGACCGCCGCGGTCTGTCTTCCACTCGTCGCCGGATGCAGAGGCGGCGGCTCATCGCCGACGAGCACTCCCGCGGCAACCAGCGATGCGGCGACCATCGCGCCGGTGTCGTCACCCACGGGTGCATCGACGATTGCCTCGGGCATGGGCGATCCCCCGGATGTGACCGACGCCGAGATGCAAGCCGACGTGCGCGCAGCAACCGCGTTCGCGATCAAGGTTTACGCTCGAGCAAAACCCGCCTCTGGCAACTTCATGCTCTCGGGCACGAGCCTTCGTCGTGCACTATCGGCCGCATACTTCGGCGCGCGCGGGGAGACGGCGAGCGAGATGGCCCGCACACTCGAAGTCACAACGGACATGGAGAAAGCGGCGGAGGCCGCAAAAACGGAGAGCTCCGCATGGCAGCGGGCGCGGGGTACGGAGCCGACGAGCGCCGAACTCGTTATCGCGGATCGCCTCTGGCCCGACAAATCTTTTGTGCTCGAGTCCGCCTATGCAAAGCGCGTGGAGGACACACTTGGAGCTTCCGTGGCGCCGCTCGACTTCGTGCACGCGTCCGAAGAGGCGCGCACCACCGTCAACGGTTGGGTGGCCGAAAAAACCGCGGACAAGATCAAAGACCTTCTCCCGTCGGGTTCGGTCAACGCTGCCACGCGCCTCGTCATTACGAATGCCATCTATTTCAAAGGGAAGTGGGCACTCCCTTTTTCGAAGAATGCAACGAAGGATGAAGCATTCACGAGCGCTCCCGGTAAGACAATCACCACGCCCATGATGCATGCAACCGAGAGCCACCGGTTCGCGGATGCCTCCGGCGCCAAGGCACTCGAGATGCGTTATGGGGGCGGCGATCTCGCCATGTTGGTCCTTCTTCCGAATGACGACAATGGCATTGGCAAACTCGAAGACGATGTTGCGAAGAACGGTATCGAGGGTTGGGTCAAAAACCTTGCCCTCGCACGCGTCAACATCACTTTGCCAAAGTTCACGTTCGAATCCGGCGGATCCATGACCAACGTGCTGAAGGCGCTCGGTATGAAGGGGGCATTCACACCGAATGCCGATTTCTCCGGCATCGCCAAGCCGCGCGGCACCGAACGCATCTATGTGAGTGAGGTGGTGCAAAAGACGTGGGTGGCCGTGGACGAGGAAGGGACGGAAGCCGCGGCAGCCACGGGGATCACCATGCGCACCACGTCCATGCCCATGGGCCCCGTCGCCGAATTCAAGGCCACTCACCCCTTCCTCTTCTTCATCCGCGACACCAAAACCGGCCGCACCCTCTTCATGGGACGCCTCATGGGTCCCAAGGGGTGATGCTTCGAAAATGCTTCCCAGGGGAGGGATCGACGATGGACAGGGCCATTATCGTAAGAGGAAGGCTGAATGGGCCGCAACGTATCGACCTCGAGGAGCCCGTAAAAGAGATCACGGGGGAAGTGGAGGTCGTCATTCATCCCATCGAACGCGCGGGCACCAAGTCGCGGGAGGATATCTTCGAATTTCTCCGCTCACTCCCAACCGGAACGCGCTCGAAGGAAGATATCGATCAGCAGATTGCCGAAGAGCGTAGTTCGTGGAGTCGGTAATGGATCACCCTTATCTCGACACGTCCGCCATCATCTATCTCGTCGAAGGCTCGGCCAGCGTGCGTGCACGGATTGCGGCGCTCGTGGCAAAAGCCGACTGTTGCCCGACGGGCCATCTTCTCACGTCGCGCCTCGCACAGCTCGAGTGCCGGGCGAAACCGCTTCGCGACGAAGATGCCACGGCACTCGCGATTTACGACGCCTTCTTTACACGGGCACGCCTGACCGTCGTGGAGATCACTCCCCTTGTTCTGGACTGTGCCACGGAGCTTCACGCTCGACACGGCTTCACCGTTCCCGACGCCATCCATCTTGCGAGTGCCATGGAAGCTCGCGCAGACTCGTTCGTGACAGCCAATGCAGATCTCGCGAACTGCCCGGACGTGAACGTGGAGCTTCTCACTCTCTGAGCAATTCCCCAGGTGCATCCGGAACCCGACACGCGAACATTGGCTACCCGAGATCTTCGAGGTAGACGTGAGAAGGCCAATGTCGGAGTCGCCGATCACACAACCGAATGCTACTGCGCTGCATATCGAGGACCTCGTCGCGTACGTTCGCGAAGGGCGCGTGCGAGTGCCCGCGTTTCAGCGGCCCCTGCGCTGGCAATGGGAAGACGTGCGGCGCCTTTTTGATAGCATCTTGCGCGGATATCCAATCGGGAGCCTTCTGCTCTGGGAGCGCCCCGCGCCAGCCAAAACCATCCAGCTTGGCGCCATGGAGATCACTGCACGCGCAACGAGCAACGCACTCTGGGTGGTCGACGGCCAGCAGCGGATCACGAGCCTTGCGAACGCGCTGAGCGATGAAGGCTCGAAGGATCAGAAGTTTTCGCTGCATTACAATCTTCAAGAACAGAAGCTTGGACGCCCACGAAGTGATGAACCCCTCTCTTTGCCACTGCCCGTTGTCTTCGACTTGCAGCGGCTCTTGAAGTGGTTCGCGGATCATCTCGAAGCGACCGAGTATCTCGACGAGGCAACACGCGTTGCGAAGTTGATCCGGCAGTACACAGTCCCCGCGTACATCGTCAAACAAGAAGATGAGAAGGTTCTTCAAGACATCTTCGACCGAATGAACAACTACGGTCGAAAGCTCACGCGCGCCGAGGTTTTCTCAGCACTCCATGCTGGCACGCAAGGCGGCCCTCCGCGCAACCTCAGAGACCTTGCCCAGAAAGTCGAAGCACGTGTCGGCTTTGGTGTCGTCGACGAGAACACGGTACTTCACGCGCTCCTTGCTTGCCGCGGCCCCGACGTAACGCGTGAAATCCGAATCGAGTTCTTGGAGGGGCGCTCACAAGAATTCCCGAACGACACGCAGGAAGACGCATATCTTCGCGCCGAAGAAGCGCTCGTGCGCGCCGTCGGGTTCATGCAATGCGAGGCACACGTCCCACACTTTGGCTTTCTCCCGTATCGTTATCTTTTGGTGGTACTCACGCGTTTTTTCGCGCATCACCCCGACCCGGCGCCGCGGAATCGCGAACTGCTTCGCCGCTGGTTTTGGCGAGCGGCATTGCTTGGCCCCACCATTGCGCGAGGTGTGTACACCAGCGCGATGAAGAACCTTGCATCGTGCGTCATTCCGAAGAACGAAAGCGGGTCGGTACAAAAACTTCTCGCAGTCGTCGACACGCATCACAATTCGGCTGCGGCCTTTACGTTTCCACGCCGGTTCGGGAGCAAGACCGCGGAGGTGCGCTTCGTGCTCTGCGCGATGTGGGAACTGTCACCGCGATCCGCTCGGACGGGGGAGCCGTACGATCGCACCACGCTCTCGAACGCGCTCGTCGACCAAGCTACGGCAAGCGAAGCGTTGGAGCTTTGCTTTCCTCGCGTCCCCGGAGTGCGCAGGGAAATGGCGAATCGGATCTTTTGGTTAGGAGAAGGAGAGGAGGAGGATTGCGCGCCACACGAGAGCCTCGGAGAACGTCCGCCCTCTATGACCAAGAAGACTTGGCAGGATGTTTTGACTTCACACGCCCTCGATAGTGAACTCACCGAGCTTCTTCGAGATGGGGATCACAAACATTTTTTTGAAAAGCGCAGTCTTCGGATGGCTCAGATCACAGAAGCGTTCCTCGAGCGAATGACCGAATCATCGTTCGAGAACACACCACCACTCGAAGACCTCGATCTCGACACTGACGAAGACGAAGACAACGATGTCGAAACGCACGAGTCCTTCTGAGCGAAGATTTTCTGTCGATATCCATGGCCGTCGGGCGGGCATTCTGCACGCTGCCGGTGATAACAGTTGGTTCGTGCTCGACCAAGCGTACATGGATGATCCCCAAAGGGCAGTTCTCGGCCTGCGCTTCGAGGAAGATCGTTACGCAATCCATCGTGCGCACCTGCTTCTGCCACCCTGGTTTTCGAATCTGCTGCCGGAGGGCCTGTTGCGCGATTGGATCGCCACACAGCGTAGCGTCTCGGTCGAACGCGAGCTCGAGTTGCTTGTAGAGGTCGGCATGGATCTGCCGGGAGCGGTCACCGTCACACCGACCACCGATGAAGTCGCCGTGCCAGCGTCTCGTCGTGAAGTTGTCGCGAAGAGACCGCGAGAAGACCGCGACACTTGGCGATTCTCTCTTGCTGGTGTGCAAATGAAATTCTCCATGCTGTCTTCCGGGCAGCGCTTCACGGCACCCGCTCGCGGCGAATATGGCGGCTGGATCATGAAGCTTCCCGACACCAAGTTTCCACACGTTCCGCAGAACGAATTCGCGATGATGGAGCTTGCACGTCAATCGGGTATCGATGTTCCCGAGACGCGTCTGGTTCATCGCGACCAGATTGCGTCCGTTCCGAGCCAGCTCTGGCCGGACGGCGAAGAGCTCGCGTACGCGATTCGTCGCTTCGACCGCGGTCCGAACGGGACTCGCATTCACATGGAGGACTTGGCGCAAGTGCGCGGATTCTATCCGCACCACGACGGGAAATACCGCGGGGACTACGAGACCGTCGCGAATCTCATTTACCGTGGACGCGATATCCAATCTCTCGAAGAGTTCGTGCGCCGATTGGCATTCAACGTTCTTATTCGGAATGGTGACGCTCACCTAAAAAACTGGTCGCTCCTCTACCGCGACCCGCGCATCCCCGCGCTGTCGCCGGCTTACGATCTCGTGTGTACGAACGTGTACCAGGGCGTTGACAATCTCGCTCTAAAACTTGGGGGCTCGAAGCGCTTCGAAAACGTAACCCTCGGCTCCTTCGGTGCGCTCCAACATCGTCTTGGCATCACTTCGACGGACTTCGCCGATCTTGCCAATGAGACGATCGAGCGCGCGTTCGCCGCGTGGCCGGACGTCGAGGCGAATCTCAGTGGAACCGCGCTCGTCCGGCGGATCGGCGCGATCCTGCAAACCAGCGCCAGCGCGATGCGAAAGAACGAACCGGCCTGATCGTCAAGACTCTTCGGCGGGTTCGTCCTTCTTCTTCGACTTCTCGGACTTCGCTGCCGGCTTGTCGTTGTCTTCGTCTGTTTCCTTCAAGCCTTGCTTGAAGCTTTTGATGCCCTGGCCGAGGCCCTTGCCAACGTCTGCGAGGCGTTTGCCGCCAAAGAGCAAGAGCGCGACGAGCGCGATGAGAATGAGCTCCTGTGCGCCGATGTTCCCCATGATGAAAAGCCTCTATCGCCACTCGTACCAGCCGGAACATGGCGCGGCAAGCGCGAGATGCCCGCTCGGTACCGAGCGGCTACCGGCGTTTGCGCCTGGAGCTTGCGACGAGTGCCACCGTTGCCAGCGCCGCGCCGCCGAAGAGCACGAGCGCGATGACTGCGATGACGATGAGCTCCTGCGCGCCGAAGGACATCATAATGAAAAATCTCCGCCGGTGCGCGTATCAGCCTGAACATGGGCGCGGCAAGCCGAATGTCATGCTCGCCGTTGGCGTTTGCGCCTGAGGCTTGCGACGAGTGCCACCGTTGCCAGCACCGCGGAGACGGCCGCGACGGGGACCAACACCAAGACGCTGAGCCACGGCCCTGGCGTCACGTCGGGGACGCGGAGCTCGAGTGCGCGCAGCACACCGAGCGCTGCGAGCGGACCTATCGCACCGAACCCGACCGCCACGACGCTTCCAATTCTTCGCCGCCGAAGTCTGAGCAGCGCGAGGACGACCGCGCACGAGGTGCCCAACCCCGACGTCGTCACGACGAGCGCGCGCACGAACGGCGGCACCGACGAAGCGCGCGTCCACGGAGCCATGCCCGAGAGCGACAGCGACCCGACGTGGACGCGAACGGCGGCGCCCTCGGGTGCTCCGAGGAGCAAGCGCGCGTCGTCGAGATCGATGCGACGCAGATCGTCGCTCACGTGCGCATTGGCGGCGTTGAATACGACATGACCGAGAGGCGCACGCCCCACGAGCCTTGGTGAGTCCGTGCTGCAGAGCCACGTCGCCGAGACGAATGGCACTGCGCGCGCAACCTTTTGGTTGCCTGAGGTCGATGCGCAATCGGAGCGCCCCTGTTGCACGAGGGCATCAACCACGCGCCCCGGCGCACGCGCGTCGCGACCGAGCACGAGCGACGTCATGGCGAGCAGAAGAACGAAGAGCATGGCTTGAGGCACGAGTCTCGCCATCGTGCGCAAGGGCGACTCGCCGAGAGACGCGAGCACGCGCGCCTCGCCGCGCTCGACGAGCCGCTGCACGGCGAACGCCCACCCGACGGGCCAACCCGTGAGGATGGCTGCTTCGACAGCGACGGCGAGAAGACTCTTTGCAAACGGCGCGAGCGTGCCATTCGTCAGCGTTGGATCGAGCACCCACGGCAGGAGGCGCACGCCCGCGCCGATGAGCGCCGCGATCAGAACGAGAACAGTCGCCACGCACACGGCACGCAGCGCTGAGCGCGCGATGGGATCTGGATGGCCGCGCAGCATGTGCGTGGAATCTACAACGTTGGTGTCACGCGAGGCGCCAAACTGAACGTCGTGATACCGTCGCGCACGTTGAAGCACGAGACGTCGCGCAATCGCGCCTTTGCCATCGCAACGACCGCGTTGAGTGTTCTTGCAACGCCCCGCACGGCGCACGCCGATGACGCGTCGCCTTCGGGCAGGGGGGCCACGGGCGGCGCGCTGCTCGGCAGTGAGATTGTCGTCGTTGCACAAGCACTCTTCGGTGTGCGATCTGTGCCGGCATACGTCTTCGGGGCCCTTGGTGGCGCCGCGGCCGGCGGCGTTGGCGGCTACTTTCTCGAGCGAGGCGTGAGCAACGGGCGCGTGCCGACGTACTTGCTTGCGGGCGGGCTCGCGCTCGTCATTCCGACCATCGTAATCGCACTCGATCGGACGCGTTACGTCCCTACTCCGGCTTCGAGTCCGGATGCCGGCGGCGCTCGAGGGACTGCATCACTCTTGAATGTACGAGGTTCCGTTTTCGCCATTGGCGCTCCGGTGCCGGAGGTGGGCCCGGTGTTCAACGCTGCACAAACGAAGGCGTTCGCCGTACAGAACACCGGCAGTGAAGTGCGTTTTCCTGTCGTGGCCGTTCAGTTTTGAGTGACTGCAGGGCCGCAATGAAGAAGCGACCAAACGTGATCCACGCGACGGTCAAGTCGTTCGTTGTGTGCTGCATGGATTTGGGCCCGTCTCTGTAGCCTGCGACTCGTGTTCGCTGTACGTTCGAAAGACGTGGCCACCCGAGGCGGGCATGGCGAAGACGTCGCCAATGGTCGCGTAACAACCGAAGGAGCATTGGTGAACACCTCGCGCAACGTCACGAAGCCGCAAGATCCCATGCTTGGCCGCGTGGTCGCCGGACGCTATCGCCTCGAAGCGCGTGCCGGCGAAGGCGGCATGGGTGTCGTGTACAGGGCCCGTCACGTCCTCATCGATCGCGTCGTCGCGCTCAAGTTGATTCGACCCGATCTGCGCGGTGAAACGCACCTTCGCGCATGGATGCTCCGTGAAGCGCGTGCGGCCAATCGCGTCGATCATGCGCACATCATCGACATTCACGACATCGGAGAAACCGAAGAGGGCGAGCTTTATCTCGTCATGGAATACCTCGTTGGCACTTCGCTCTCGAGCGAGCTTGCCAAGGGACCCATGCCGCTCGCGCGTGCCGTGGACATCCTCGAGCAGATGTGCGCCGCCCTTGCGCGCGCCCACGACCTCGGCGTCGTGCATCGCGATCTAAAGAGCGACAACATTCTTCTGGCGACCCGCGGCGGCCGAAAAGACTTCGTCAAGATCCTCGATTTCGGTCTCGCGCATCTCGCGCTCGATCCGCGCCTCGCACCGAAGGGCGCCGTGTTTGGAACGCCGGAGTACATGTCACCCGAGCAAGCGCGCGGTGAAGAAGCCGGCCCGCCGAGCGATCTCTATGCGCTCGGGATCCTCTTCTACGAGATGCTGACCGGGCAGCTTCCTTTCCGTTCGGGCGATCGCGAAACGCTCCTCGAGATGCAACGGAGTGCGCCCGCGCCGAAACCGACGTCCATCAAACCGGACGTGCTCCCGCGGGCGGAAGCCATCGTGCTCAAGCTCCTCGAGAAGGAGCGGCGCAAGCGTTACCAGGATGCGCACCACCTGCACGAGGAGCTCAAGGCGCTTCAGCGCTCGCTGCCGGCGACGCCGTGGGAGGTGCAGCAGACGGTGCAGGAGAACAACAGCAACGTGGTGCCTCCGCCGCCTCCGCTGCAGTCGGCTGGCGTGATTGAATGGGCAAACCGCGCCGCGCTGTTCTCGCGCATGGTGAGCCGCGTGTATCCTGCAGGCAATCTGCCGCCCGACGTTCAGAGTGCCCTCGCGCAGTCGTGGGATCTCGCGTCACGCGCGACGCGCCTCGAAGGTGAGGTCGCAACCCATACGCGCAAGCTCGAGTCGCTCGAGCGACGGGGCCGCGCGCTTCGCGCCGAGATCGGCCGCAAGGTCGAAGAGCTCGCTCATGAGGAATCGCGCGCGCTGCGCGACGCTGCCTCCGAGCAATACGAGGTAAGCAGGCTCCGCGAGCTCGTGCAGATCGCCGAGCGAGCTGCCGGGATAGCGAAGGCGCAGGCCGATCAGGTCATCCCGCAGAGCACGAACGCCGCGATGCTTCGCAACATTTATGAGTGCTCGGGCGCGGCCACGGCATTGCTGGAAGCGCGCCGCGAAGCGCTTCGTGACCGTGAACAGAAAGCCCGCGTCAAGGACGCCCAGGCAAAGGATCTTCGCAAGCAGATCGACGAGCTCCGTGCGCAGCTCGCGCGCTACGCCGAAGCGCTCGACGAGGATCTGGCTGCGGGTCGAGAGAAGGTGACGGTACGCACACGCGAGGGTGTCGCGTTCGAAAAAGCATTCAACGAAGTATCGAGCCTTCTTTTGAACCACCTCCGGCAAAAGCCCGAGGTGCGCGATCTCATGACCGAGCTTTTTTCGGTCATGCACGGCACGTCGATGCCTGGCACTGCGAGCTTGAGGAACAATGCGCCGCCGCCCGCGATACCGGAGAGTCGCGGATTCTGAACGGTGCCGCACTTCGGCGCGTGCGTCGATTCCCGCTGTCTAGCCCGGGCTAGCGGCGCCCTGCTGCAAACCCGAGGACGAAGCCGATCACCAAGGCAATCGCCGCGAGTACGGTGACGACGAGCGGCCTTTGCCATGGTGGCACCACCTGGCTGGCGGGTGCAGGTGGTGCCGCGCTCATGATTGGAGCCGCGCTGATGATCCCATCATCGATTCCCGAACGGTCCGGGCGGCTTGCAAGCGTGCCCCCCGGACCGATGTTGTCGTGCGCATCGACGTCGCTGCTGGCGAAGTTGGCGACGGTCACGCTGCTGGGCGAAGGCACACTCATGCGGCCCTCCTGGGCCGCTCCGCCTACTACGGTCAAGGTTGTACTCGGCACGTCGGGTAGCCGGCTCATTGCAGTCGCTAGGCCCGTTGCGGCGACGGTTGGTGCCGATGAGGATGCTGCCGGTTCGAGCGCCATCGCTCCCGTGAGCGCACGCGCCATCTCGGGCGCCGTCTGAAATCGCCGCGAGCGCTCCCTCTGCATCGAGAGCGACACGAAGGCCGACAGCCACGCAAGCTGCGATTCGACCTTCTCGATCGGCACCGGTGTATTGTGAAGGACCGCCGCGAGCCGCGCGTACTCGTTGGGTGCCGGGAATGCGAAGCGACCGGTGAGCATCTCGTAGAACATCACTCCGGCGCTCCAGAGATCGGAGCGGGCGTCGACGTCTTTCGCGTTTCGGATCTGCTCCGGGCTCATGTACGCCGGCGTGCCGAGGAGCACGCCCGTTTTCGTGTGCCCCATGTTGCCAGCTACATCCATGACCTTTGCGATGCCGAAGTCGAGAAGCTTGGCCGCGAACGTGCCGGTGGAACCACGTGCAAGATACACGTTCTCGGGCTTGAGATCGCGGTGCACGATGCCTTGCGCGTGGGCCGCGCCGAGCCCGGCCAAGATCCCTTGCATGATGCTCACGGCTTGGGGCACGGGCACGCGCACTCCGGCACGCGTGTAGACGGAGAGCGGCACGCCCTCGAGCAGCTCCATCACGATGAACGGCGAACCATCTTCCGCGGTGCCGACGTCGAACACGCGCACGATGTTCGGGTGAACGAGTCGCTGACAGACCTGTCCTTCGTCAACGAAGCGCGCCTTGACGTCTGGATCTTCGAGGTAGTCTTGCGCAAGCACCTTGACGGCCACACGACGGCCATCTTCGGGGCTCTGTGATTCGTAGACCGCGCCCATGCCGCCGGCTCCAACGAGGCGCACGAGCCGGTACTTCTTCGCGAGGATCGCCCCCACGAGATCGATGACCGGGCGGCCGGGCGGGGTGGTCAGCATCTCTCAGGCTCGAAGCGTGGCCCCAAAGCGATCGGTGACTTCCTCGACGACGTGTGCGTGAGCCGCGTCGACTTCGGCATCCGTGAGCGTGCGATCGGGCGCGCGGTAGACGACGTGGAACGCGACGTTCGATGAGCCTTCGGGAACTACGCCGCCGACGAATCGATCGAACAGGCGCACGGCTTCGGCAAGAGGACCCGCCGCATCACGCACGACGCGCTCGATCTCGCCCGCCGGAACGCTGTCTTTGACGATGAACGCGACGTCGCGCGTACTCGCGGGAAAGCGCGGGACGGCGACGTATTGCTTGCGCTCTACACCTTTTGTGAACGGCTCGAGATCGATCTCGCAGACGAGAACCTCGCCGTCGAGTTCGAGCGCGTCGGCGACGTCCGGGTGCAAGGGCCCGAAGGATCCGACGCGCTTGCCGTTGACGCTCAAGAATGCTGCGCCGCGCGGATGAAGATGCGCGGGAGCGTGCGCACGACTCGCGGGCTCGACTCGGGCGGACTGCCCGGAGATGCGCTCGAGCAGCGCGACGGCATAACCTTTCGCGTCCCACGCATCGAGCGACTTGGGTTTTTCGAGCCAGCCCGGACGTTCGCCTGCGAGAACGAACCCGATGTGCATCTCTTCGCGCGACAGCTCGACGTCCTTCGCGATTTCGGGCGCGGTCTGGAGAAACACCGGGCCCACTGTGAACTGCCTTACGTCACGTTCGCCGTGGCGGCGCGCGTTCTTCACGGCATCGAGGAGGCCGGGCAGCACGGTCGTGCGCATGACGGCCTGGTGCTCGCCGAGCGGGTTTGCGAGATGCACCGCAGGCGCGGGCGCCGACAAGAGCGACAGAACGCGCTCGGACGTGAAGCCGAACGTGACGGCTTCGGAGAGTCCGATCGACGTTGCTGCCGCTCGTGCGACGCGCGCCAGCTCCTCGCGGCCACCTACGTCGCGCGATGCTCGAATGGCCGGAACCTCCGCGGGAACGCTGTCCATGCCGTGCACGCGAATGATCTCCTCGATGAGATCGATCTCGCGCACGAGATCGGGTCGGTGCGTGGGGACAAGAACGAAGGCCTCTTCGTTTGCCGCCCCCGCGAGCGTGATCTCGCAACCGAGACGCGTGAGGATGTCCGTTGCTTTCGCAAAGGGTACGTCGACGCCCAAGAGACCGCCGATGCGCTTTTTGCGCAGATGCACGGTGCATCGCTGTGGCGGCGTGGGCTGCGCGTTGATGCGTGCGCCTTGCACGTGAATCTGACCCTTCGTCGCTGCGCCGCCCGCGAGCTTGGTGGTGAGCGCCACGGCGCGCTCGAGCACGCGTACTACGTCGCCCGGATCCACGCCGCGCTCGAACCTATGGCTCGACTCGGTGTGCATGCCGTGGCGGCGAGCGGTCCTTCGAACGCCCCGCGGATCGAACCACGCGACCTCGAAGAGCACACGCTTGGTCGGCCCTTGAATCTCGCTCGAAGCGCCGCCCATGACGCCCGCGAGTGCGACCGGGCCGCGGCCATCGCAGATGAGGAGATCGTCTGTGACGAGCGTGCGCAGGGCGCCGTCGAGCGTGACGAGTTTCTCGCCGTCGGACGCGCGACGAATCACGATGCGCGCGTCCGCAACGCGATCGAGATCGAATGCATGCATCGGATGGCCGTACTCGAGCATCACGACGTTCGTGATGTCGACGACGTTCGAGATGGATCGAACGCCGAGCGCTTGGAGCCGGTAGCGGATCCACAGCGGCGACGGACCGATCGTCACGTCGAGCGCGCCGGCGGCGCCGTAGTGCGGGCACCGCTCGGCGTCTTCGACGGAAATGGAGACGAGGCCAGAAGTGGCTTCGGTGGCAAGGGCAGGTTTGTTCCCCGAAGAAGGCCACGCAAACGAGAGATTGTAGAGTGCACAGATCTCCCGCGCGATGCCGACGTGCCCGAGGCAATCGGGCCGATTCGGCGTAACACCAATTTCGAAGATCGTGTCACGGGCATTCGGCACGGCCTTCGCGAGCGTCGTCCCCGTCGTTCCTTCTGGCAAGATGAGGATGCCGCTGTGATCGTCGCCGAGTCCGAGCTCGTCTTCGCTACAGAGCATGCCCTCGCTGTCCACGCCGCCGATCGCGCGCTTGGCGATGGTCACGTTCTTCGCGGGCAAGTGCGCGCCGAGCGGCGCAAGCACCACGAGGCCTCCGGGATCGGGCACGTTCGGTGCGCCGCAGATGATTTGTTGCGTGTGTCCGCCGCCGCGATCAACGGTGACGAGACGGAGGCCGCTCTTGGATGGATGAGGGCGCGCCGATACCACGCGCACGACGAGGCACGCGTCCGCCGCAACGCCGTATTCGCTGATTGCTTCGACTTCGAGCCCGGCACCCGTCAGACGTGCAGCGAGATCGCGGGGAGATGCCTCGAGCCCGGGAACGAGCTCGCGCAGCCATCGATAGGAAGTCTTCATGGGTTAAGGGGCCCCATCCGCCATGGCTTCGCCATGGCTGCCTTCCCCTTGCCACGTGCTCGTCAGGCGGGCGAAGCGCCCGCCTTCCTGCGCACGGACGGGGAAGGCCCGTAATTGCTGCGTCGTAGCAAGACTATATTTCCCGTGGTTCATACTTTTCATATTATTAAGGATCCTGGCGCTGACGATTGCCATGATGTTGGCAGTCTTGGCATGATGGGCTCCCCCGCCCGCGCGCAGGAGGGCGCGCTTCGCGCCCGACGAGCACGAGGCCGGGGGGAGCACGCGCGGTGAGCGGAGCGAGACGCGCGGAGGGGGCATATTAAAATTGGGCGAGAAAGCGGGGATCGTTTTCGAAGAGCAGCTTGATGTTCGGGATGCCGTAACGAAGCATGGCGATGCGCTCGAGACCCATGCCGAGCGCGAAACCAGACCACTTTTCGGGATCTATCCCGCGGTCTTTGAAGCAGTTTTCGAAGACGACGGGATGAATCATTCCGCAGCCGAGAATTTCGATCCAGCCGGTGTGCTTGCAGAGGTTGCATCCTACACGTACCCCGCTGGCGCCCTTGCAGAAGACGCAGCCGATGTCGACTTCGGCGCCGGGTTCGACGAATGGGAAGTAGCTCGGACGCAGGCGCACGGGCGTGCCGGGTCCGTAGAGGCGTTCGGCGAACTCGGCGAGGATGCCTTTCAAATGCGCGAAGGTCACGCTCCGATCGACGAGGAAGGCTTCGATCTGGTGAAACATCGGAGAGTGGGTTGCATCGTCGTCGCGGCGGTAAACCGTGCCGGGTGCAATGAACGCCATGGGTGGCTCGATGGTCGAGAGCGCGCGGATCTGGATGTTCGACGTGTGCGTGCGAAGAAGCTTCCCGGACGTCGTCCAGAAGCTATCTTGCATGTCCGTGGCGGGGTGATCCGGTGGGAAACCGAGGTGCGTGAAGTTGTTTTCTTCGTGCTCGATTTCGGGGCCATCGAAGACCGCAAAACCGAGCTGGCGGAAGATGGCGACCACGTCCTCTCGAACGATGGAGACCGGATGCTCGTGCCCCCTTGGAATCGGCATGCGCCCCGGCAGCGTGAGATCGAACGCGGGCGCGGAGAGCTCCGCTTCTCTCGCCTTGCGTTTCAGGTCGGAAAGACAGCTTTCAAAACCCGTTTCGACTTCCTGTTTGAGGGAGTTGACCTTCTCGCCAATGGCCTTGCGACTCGCGGGAGCGGCCTGACCGAGCTGCTTCAAGATGGCCGTGAGCTCGCCTTTTTTCCCGAGGATCTTCGCGTTCTCGTCGCGCAGCGCCTGCTCGGTCGCGGCGGCGCGAAAACGCGGAAGGAATGCCTCGCGTAGATCGGCAAGCGCACGATCGATGGTTTTACCGAGGTCGGTCTCCGCCATGCGCCGGCCCTTTAGCACATAATGTGGCCTGCGTTTTGGAGCAGGTTCATGATGGCGCGGCCGCCTACTGCCACAACCGCGAGGAGTGACGTGAACCCGAGTTCGTCAGCGTCCATGAGTCATCCGTTCGCCACCCCAGACAAGCGCGTTCGGGCGCGGCTGTCTTGGACGGACGGAGCAGGATCCCACACCGTTGATGTGCATCATGCACGTACCGCAGGCAAAGCGCCGGAATGCGATCTCGTCGTGTCCGACCGAGCCGTCTCGCGCATTCACGCAGAGATTGCGCCGCGCGAAGACGGACTCTGGGTGCGCGATCTCGGCAGCGTCAACGGCACGTTCATCGGTGGGGTGAAAGTCAACGAAGGGCGCGTGCCGCAGGGCGCTTCCATCCGTCTCGGCACGACGGAGATCGCGGTCACGTACGGCGCGCATGACGAGGCTCCCGCGCTCTGGCCGGAGGAGCGCTTCGGAACACTTCTCGCCGCAAGTGTTGCCATGCGCGAAGTGTTCGCCACCGTGGCTTCTCTCGCGAGCATGGACACGTCTGTCCTCTTCGTCGGCGAGCCCAGCACGGGCAAGCAATCGCTCGCGCGCATGCTGCACGAGACGTCGCCGCGCGCCGGCTCTCCGCTCATCGTCGTCGACTGCGCCGCACTTCCGGAGCCCGTGCTCGCCGCCGAAGTTTTGGAGGACGCGCTGCGAAGCGCCGAGGGCGGCACGCTCTTGCTCGAAGAGCCGCAGGAGCTCTCGCTGGCGCTGCAACGCGAACTGCTCCCACCGCTCGCCGCACGCGTCTTCCGCGTCGTCGCGTCGACGTCGCGCGATCTGCGCCCGCTCGTCAACCAAAACGCATTACGCGAGGGCCTCTATTTCAGGCTCGCCGGAGCCACCGTCAACGTCCCCGCGTTGCGCGACCGACCCGCCGACGTTCCTCTACTTCTAAAGCATTTCTTGGGCGACGACGCGCCGCTGCTCACGACCGCGTTGCTCGACGATCTTGCGTGGATGCCGTGGACAGGCAACGTGCGCGAGCTCCGTCGCGTGGCCGAGCATCTGCGCTCGAGCGGCGGCGTGCTCGGCGATTGGCCGAGCCCTCCGGAGCCATACGAAGAGTCCGTGATGGCGCTAGAGGGCGATGCTTTTCACGACACCGTTGAAGTTGCCGGGCGGACGCAAAGCGATTTGCCGGTGCGGCTCGAACCGTGGTTCGGAACCGGGTTCAAAGAATTTCGCGAACGCTGGATTGAACTCGGCGAGCGCGAATACTTGCGCCGCTTGATGGCGCGAACGAATCGTTCGAGCTCGAAGGCTTCACGTGAAGCCGGCCTCGAGCGAACGTATCTTTATCGACTCCTCAAGAAGCACGGAGTTTGAGGAGACCCCACCGCGGGGCAGGCACAGGGGCCTGCCCCTACGGCCAACGACGCATTCGTAGGGGCGGCCCCCCGTGGCCGCCCTATGCGTTGGCCGTCTGGACGACTTTCTTGAACGCCGCGGGATCTGCGACGGCGAGGTCCGAGAGAACCTTGCGATCGAGGGTGACGCCGGCATTCTTGAGCGCGTGCATCAAGCGCGAATACGAGACGCCACTCAAACGCGCTGCGGCGTTGATACGCGTAATCCAGAGACGGCGAAAATCACGCTTGCGGCGACGGCGATGGGCGTACGCATAAACCCACGCTTTGTGCACCACCTCTTTTGCATATGCGAACAGGCGTGAGCGGGCGCTGTGATAACCGGAAGCGTGTTTGAGAATGCGATTGCGGCGACGGCGCGCCTTGAAACCACGTTTTGCGCGGGGCATGAGAGTTCTCCGTATTCCGTATTTAGACTTAAGACTTAGAGGGTGTTTACCAGCCGTTGCGAGCGACGTGAGGCCAAGGCGGGCCCGAGGAGCCCGCGTAAGCGTACTGGTCGTACGTGCGCAGGCACCGCAGGGCCCAACGAAGGCATCGCGGCGCGCAGCAGGCTGGTAAACACCCTCTTAACCGTTGAGAAGACGCTTGATCTTCTTCTCGTGCGTGGTCGAAACCATGTCGTTGTTGCGCAAGCGACGGAGACGTTTGCGCGGCTTGTTGATGAGCCCGTGGTTGCCGCCCGCTTTCGAACGACGGACACGGCCCTTGCCGGTCAATTTGAACCGCTTCGCCGCGGTCTTGCTGGTCTTCATCTTCGGCATAACGTGCCTTCCATTCCTTTTGCCGCTCCCACAGGGCCGCTTGGGCAAGCTGTTCTCGTGCTCCTCGGGATGCGGGGCGCAGGTTTATGACGAAAGACGCGATCTTTGTCAAGGTGCGGCGATGGCCATGAAGGCGTCGGCCAGCTTCTTCATCGTGATCGCGGCGCGCTCTTCGGCCGCGGCAACGGGCTCGCTCTCGCTCATGGCCTCGCGAACGTCGAAGTAGAATTTCGCTTTTGGTTCTGTGCCGCTCGGGCGCGCAATGATGCGGCAACCGCCTGAAAGCTCGAAGGTGAGCACATCGCTCTTCGGCAGCGTGATGGGGGCTTTCTCACCGTTCTTCGCGGTGCGCACCTGCGCCATGTAATCGCGAACGGCAAGGACCTCGTGACTGCCGATGATCTTCGGCGGCGAGCCGCGGAGGCGCGCCATGATCGCGCGGATCTCGGCGGCTCCTTCTGCACCCTTGCGCGTGAGACTGACTTGCGAGCTCACGAAGAGCCCGTAGTGCCGATAAAGTGACTCGAGGTGGGCGAGCACGGTCGTCCCCTTTGCGCGAAGAATCGCCGTAAGCTCGGCGAACGTCACCGCGGCGCTGATGCCGTCCTTGTCGCGAACGAGCTCGCCCACGGTGTAACCGAGCGCTTCTTCGTAACCGAAAAGGAAATGCATTCCCTCGCTTGCTTTGAGATCCATGGCGCGGTTCGCGATCCACTTGAAGCCCGTCAAGACCTCTTCGTACCGAACCGACATCTCCTCTGCGATGACGCCGAGCATGGGCGACGAGACAATCGATTCGAGGACGAGCGGCGCGCCTTTCACCGCCTCTGCGCGATGGTTCTTGAGTCCGCCGGTCAAGATATAGTGTCCCAACATCACGCCAACCTGATTGCCCGTGAGCTGCTGATACCCAGTTGGCGAGGACGCATCCGGAACGGCAATGGCAAGCCTGTCCGCATCGGGATCATTGGCAATCACGAGATCGGCCTTTTTGGATCGCGCGAGCGAAAATGACAGATCCATGGCGCCCTTCTCCTCCGGATTCGGAAACTTCACGGTGGGAAAAGCGCCGTCGGGTTTCTGTTGCTCGGGCACCGACGTGACGTTCGAAAAACCTGCTTGGGCAAGCGCGAGGCGCGCAAGCTTGTCGCCAACACCATGAAGGGGTGTGTACACGATGGCAAAATCACGCGGACCATCGCTGCGCACGGAGAGTTTCTTCACCTCCGCGAGATAAGCTTTCTCGAGTTCGTCATCGAGAATCGTGACGAGCCCCTTTTTGCGAGCCTCGTCGAGCGGCATATACGGGACGTCTTTTGCAGCAGGCGCGCGATCGATCTCGCTCGCAATCCCCACGTCGATGGGCGGAACGATTTGTGCGCCATTGTCCCAATAAGCTTTATAGCCATTGTACTCCGGTGGGTTGTGGCTTGCGGTCACCATGACACCCGCCGCGCATCCAAGATGCGTGACCGCAAAGGCGAGCATGGGAGTGGGTTCGACATCGGCAAAGAGCGAGCTTGGAATGCCGGCGGCGGCGAGGACGCATGCGGTGTCGGCGGCGAGCTCGCGACTCATGCGACGCCCGTCAAAGGCAATGACGACTCCGCCTTTGGCCTTCGATGCGTGGAGGAAACGCGCAAGTCCCCATGTGGTGCGGATGACGACCGCACGGTTCATGCGATTGGGACCGGCGCCGATGATGCCGCGCAGGCCGGCCGTGCCGAACTCGAGTGAGCCTGCAAACCTGTCGGCGAGATCGGTCTTGCCGATGTCGGACGAGGCGAGCAAGGCTTCGATCTCGGCGCGCGCGGCGGGATCGGGATCGTTTTCGGCCCACTGTTTCGCGCGGGCCAAGAGCTCGTTGGTGGCATTTGCAGGAGCGTTCATGAGCAAGCGAATTACCATAAAAACATCGCTCGAGCCTGCCTACATGGATGACGTTCGAAGCGTCACATGTGCTCGCGAACGAGCTTCGATCCGAGGCGTGGCATTCTCACGCTCGAGCCGCTGCTACGCGGCGGCCAGCACGAGCGCCGAAAAACATCGCGCTGCCGCTGAGGCACGACGGACAATAGGCACTACGTTTGGTGGACGATGATGAAGATGCGGCTGCTGATCGTGGAGGACGACGAGGCCCTTCGCAGTAGTCTCGTAAGGTCGCTCGACCGCTCGTATGTGATCGACGAGGCTGGCGATGGCAGGGAAGCTTCCGAGTGTTTGACGCACAAAAGATTCGATGTTGTGTTGAGCGACATTGACCTGCCGCATGGCTCCGGGATCGACGTGCTGCGCCTCGTGCGCGATTGCGATCTCGATGTGCCGGTGATCTTGATGACGGGACAGCCGAGTGTCGACACGGCCATTGAGGCAATGGATCTCGGTGCTTTTACGTATCTCAAGAAGCCTTTCGAACGAGGTACGCTCGAACGCGCCCTCGGCCGTGCCGGCACGCTCGGGAAGCTCGCGCGCATCAAACGCGAGGCCATGTCGACACTCGGTAAGAACGGCGCTCTTCCCGGAGATCGCGCCGGATTGTCGACGATCTTTCAGCAGGCGCTCGACACTCTGTGGATCGCATACCAACCCATCCTGTGCCGGCAGACGCAGAAGACCATCGGTTTCGAGGCCCTGTTGAGGTGCAAGGCGATGCCGACGCCAAACGCAGTCATCGAAGCGGCCGAACGACTCGATCGCATTCACGATCTTGGCCGGCGCGTGCGAGAGTGCGCGGCAGCGTGTTTCAAGCCGTGCAATCGCGACATGCTCCTCTTCGTCAACCTCCACGCCGTCGACTTCAGCGATCCCGAGCTTTATTCGTCCACGACCCACCTCGCAAAGATCGCATCGAGCGTCATTCTCGAAGTCACCGAGCGCACGGCCATCAACGACATTACGGATACGCGCCGTCGCGCAACCGAGCTTCGCTCTCTCGGTTATCGCATCGCCGTCGACGATCTCGGTGCGGGCTACGCAGGGTTGACGACGTTCGCAAACCTCGAGCCCGAAGTCGTCAAGCTCGATATGTCACTTGTCCGCAATATCGAAAATTCGCCGGTGCAATTTCGCATTGTCGAGGGCATTACGAATCTTTGCCACTCCCTCGGAATGAAGGTCGTTGCCGAAGGTATCGAGACAACGAGAGAGCTTCAAACCATCCATGAGCTCGGATGTGACTATCTTCAGGGGTATCTGCTCGGTGCGCCTCAACCCTTCCTCCTCGATCACGTGATGCAGCAGCCCGCTTCGATTTGACGCGATCTCATCGTTGGGGCCTGCGGTGCGGTCCTCAAAGCCATACAAGGCTGTTCCGTTCCGCTCCTCGGCCCCGCCTCGACCTCGCGTCAACTTGAAGCGGGCCAGATTTTGTAACGTTCGTCATTGGCGCATGCCCGGAGCTTCGCGCCCCGTCGATGAGACGTACTCATCATAGTTGCCGCCATAAAGACGAGGACCGTCCTTTGACAGCTCGAGGATGCGCGTCGCAATCGACCGCAGAAATGTCCGATCATGCGAGACGAACACGATCGTACCTTCGTAGCCGGAGAGCGCTTTCATGAGCGCGCGCTTGGTGACGATGTCGAGATGGTTGGTCGGCTCATCGAGCACGAGCAAGTTCGGCGCGTCGAAGAGGATCTTCGCGAGCGCGAGGCGTGCGCGCTCACCTCCGGATAAGACGGTGATGGGCTTGTCCTGGTCGTCGCCCTGAAAGCCGAACGCGCCGGCTAGATTGCGCAGCGTGCCGAGGTTCGTCGTTGGCGCGTGCGCGACGAGTTCCTCGATGACCGTGCGACGCGCATCGAGTTGCTCCATCTGGTGCTGCGCGAAATAGCCCATCGTGACGGATGCGCCGATCGTCACCTTGCCCGCATCCGGCTCGAGCGCCCCCGCGATCATCTTGAGGAGCGTCGTTTTGCCCGAGCCGTTCTCGCCCATGACGGCCCAACGCTCGGCGCGACGCACGAGCAGACTCGTGTTCGCGTGAACGATTTTCGAACCGTACTTCTTCGCAATGCGGTCGACCTTCACCACGTCGTCCCCGCTTCGAGGCGCGGGCTTGAAGTCGAAGGTCTTCTCGACGATGCGCCGCGGCTCTTTGACCTTGTCGATCTTGTCGAGTTTCTTGATGCGTGATTGCACTTGCGCGGCGTGGCTCGCGCGCGCTTTGAAGCGATCGATGAACGCCTGCTCTTTTGCGAGCATGGCCTTTTGGCGCTCGTATTGTGCTTCGAGCTGCGCGAACGCAATCGCGCGCTGCGCCTCGTAAAAGTCGTAATTGCCCGAATAGGTTTTTATCTCTCCCCCGTCGATCTCGACGATCTTTTTGACGACGCGATTCATGACTTCGCGATCGTGGCATGTCATCAAAACCGCGCCCTTGTATTCGCGTAAAAAGCTTTCGAGCCAAAGAATGGATTCGATATCGAGATAGTTCGTCGGCTCGTCGAGCAAGAGGACGTCGGGGCGCGCAAGGAGGATCTGTGCGAGCGCGACGCGCATCTTCCAGCCGCCGGAGAGCGCGCCGACGTCCCCCGCGACTTGCTCGGGTGACAGGCCGAGGCCGGCGAGGATGGCGTGCGCGCGCGCCTCGAGATCGTAGCCGCCGAGCTCTTGAAAGCGCGCCTGCGCATCGCCGTAGCGCTCGACGACTTCGGCGAAGTCCGGAGCCTCATGATCGTGAAGCCTCTTCTCGAGCTCCGCGAGCTCTTCGCCGAGACGACCTGCCTCGCCCGCGCCCGCGAGTGTCTCGGCGAGCACGCTCCGGCCTTTCAGGTCGCCGACGTCCTGACGAAAATAACCGATCGTGATGCGCTTCGGTCGATCGACGACGCCGTCGTCGGGCTGCTCTTCGTCCGTGATGAGACGAAAGATCGTGCTCTTGCCGGCGCCGTTCGCACCCACGAGTCCCACCTTTTCACCCTGGCCAAGAAAGAAAGACGACTCGACAAAGAGGATCTGGCCGCCGTACTGCTTCGAAACGTTGGAGAGTGCAATCATCGGAAGGGCGCGGCTATAACCCATTTCGAGATGATCGCTTTCGCTCTTCGACGCGCAGCATGGGCGATCCCCACGCTGTTCGGTGTGAGCTTCGTGGTCTTCCTGTTGACGACGCTCCTGCCCGATCCCGAGAACGTCACCGCAGTTGCGAAGAGCGACGTGGCCGCTCGCCTTCGCGTCAGGGAGCAGAGGCGCGCGCTCTTTTTAGACTTGCCGCGCTTCTTCAACGTCGAGCCGAGGGATGTTCGCGCGCGCGTCGATGATTGTATCTTGCACATCAAAGCCTCGGACGACGACGCCGCGATGTGCGAGGCGCGTCTCGCAGCGATCGGTGGTGCAGGATTGCCCATTCTCTTGCCCCGTCTCGACGACGTTCCGCCCTCTGCGCGCGGGCGCATCGCCGTCGCGCTCGCGCCGGTTGCGCGTCGCATGGATATCGGCACCGAAGATGTCTTGATGGATCCGGATCGCGCGACGCATTTCTGGCAACGCTTCTGGACCGATCGCTCCGTCGACTTTACCCGTCCGGCCGTGCGCCGTTCGGTGCAGCGCCTCGAGACGCGCGAGAGCAAATTGCTCGAGGAGGATTTGAGACTGGTCGACACCTTCGCTCTTGCCGAGATCATCGATGCGCTCGGTCGGACGACGGACACGAAGGCCCTCTCACGCCTCACGCGCGTCGCCTCCCGCGCAACGGCGCGTGACGCCGCCCTTGCCGAAGACGCCGATCGAGACGAGGTGCGGGCGATCGTCTCCGATTGGATGTCGTGGTGGTACGTGCACGAAACCGATTACGTCACGATCGAAGGCGAAGAGAAAATCACGGCAAGCATCACGCAGACTCGTTATGCGAAGTGGGTGCTCGGAGCGGTCACCGGGCGGCTCGGGCTCTCCACCCGCGATGGTGCGCCCATCGCGCAAAAGCTCCTTGCGCGCGCCCCCGTCACGCTCGGCATGGTGCTGCTCGCGCTCTTGGTCGCAATTGCGATCGCGATCCCGCTCGGCGTTCTGACCGCGTGGCGGCGCGGTCATGCAATCGATGTTACGGCGAGCGTGCTGCTCCTCGCCGTCTACTCGCTACCGACGTTTCTCGTCGCCGAGCTCCTCGCGACGTTCGGACCGGCATCGGCATCGGGCTACACGCTACCGGTGCTCGCGCTCGCAACGGTCTCGGTCTCGGTGATGACGCAGCAGCAGCGCGCGTCGATGATCGAAGCGATGACCGAAGACTATGTGCGCGCCGCGCGGGCCAAAGGAGCACACACGATTCGCATCGCCATCGTGCACGCGCTCCGCAACGCGCTCATGCCAACGGTGACTCTCGCTGGACTGCAGTTTCCGGCTCTCATCGGGGCTGCGTTCGTTGTCGAGGAAGTTTTCGACGTTCACGGCATGGGCTGGGAGACGCTGCGAGCGCTCGAGGCACGCGACGCGGCGTGGATTGTTGCCGTCACGCTTCTTTGCGCTGTCGTGACGACGTTGTGTCTAACGGGTAGCGAAGTCACCTATGGCGTGCTCGATCCGCGCGTGCGCGAAAAGCAAATGGGGAGAAGAGATCTCGCCTGAACCCGACGCGCGAAAGCGTCGCAATTTACCTCGCTCGTACGCGAGCTTCTTGGTAGACGGCGCTGACGATGGCAGGCGGATCGCAGCGCACGGCGTATCTCTTGTTGCTGGCTGCGTTGCCTGCATGCTTGAGCGCGCCCGACACCACGGTGGTGATCGAAAACCACTACCCGCCGTCGTCCACGAACGCGCTCGTCATTTTCCGTGCATCCTACAAAGAAGCGGGCGAGGCGACGGGGGACACGGGAGCCGCGTTCGACCAGCCGATCGTGCCTGGAGCATCGTCTGATCCTCAATCCGTCGTGGCGGCATCGGACAACCCCGCGTACGTGCTGCTTGCGCCGGGGTGGGATCCCGCGAGCTCGTCGCCTCCGACCTCGTTCGTCGTTCTTCGATCGCGCGCAGGCTTCGCCGTGCAGTACGGCGATGAGCTCCGCATCCCGGTCGACGACACGACCTTCGCTGGCAACTGCGCGTCGGGCAGCGTGCTCACGCAGGCCGACGCAGACTTCATCACGCAGCGCATTTTCCCTGTCGCATTCAACACACTTCGCTACGACGCCGCGAGCTGCACCACGGCGGTGCTCGGTGATGCCAGTGCGAACTAAAACGCATTGTCGTTGTCTGCTCGTCGTGGCGTTGTTGGGCGCGCCCCTCGTCCTTCACGCGTCGCCCGTGATGGCGCAGGCAGCTCCTCCTGCGGGACACGAGGACGACTCCTTCGACGTCATGAACCTGCTCTCCCAGCATGGTCTTCACGACATCGACAATGAGGCGTGGAATCTCTACGGGCAATTCACTTACGTCGCGAGCCAAAAGTTCGCGTTCAATGCAAAATACACGAATGCGAACGGTAGCGTGAATTCGCTCGTGCCGGGTGCCGAGCGGAGTTTCACGATGACCTTCACGCCGTTCTTCGGGCTCAGGCTCTGGCCCGGCGGTGAAGCGTATTTCGTCCCCGAGGTCATCGCCGAGCGGCCGCTCTCGAGTCTGCGCGGCATTGGCGGTTCCATTCAGATTTTCGAACTTCAAAAGGATGGCACGGTAACCCCTCAAATTTACCGCTCGCGCACCTTTCTTCGCCAGACCATCAATCTCGGTGGCCAGCGCGTCAAGAAAGAATCCGACCCCATGCAACTCGGCGCAACGGTGGACAGCCGGCGCATCGTGCTCACGGGCGGCACGTTCACGATTCTCGACGTCTTCGACCACAACAACGTCACCTGGGATCCGCGCCAGACATTCGTGAACATGGCATTCATGACTCATTCGTCGTGGGATTTCGCGGCAGATGCGCGAGGGTATTCACTCGGTGGCACCGCCGAGCTCTATTGGGATGAATGGGCACTGCGCATCGGGCGCATGGCGCCGCCGTCGAATCCAAATCAGCTCCCCATCGTCATCGATTTTTTGCGCCAATACGCTGACGCGTTCGAACTCGAGCACGACCACAAGATCCTCGGACAACCCGGGGCTGCGCGTCTTTTGGCATACCGAAATCGTGAGATCACCGGACGCTTCAATGAGGCCATTGCGGCCTACGAAGCCGATCCCGTGGGCAGAAATGCCAAAGCATGCACTGGATTCAATTACGGCTCTGGCAATGCCACGGCGCCCGATCTTTGCTGGGTCCGAAGGCCGAATACCAAAGTGGGAATTGGCATCAATCTCGAACAATACGTGGCGAAGGATATCGGCCTCTTCTTCCGCGGGATGATCTCCGATGGGAAAACCGAAGTCGATGCCTTCGACCCCGCCGACCGTTCGCTCTCGTTCGGAAGTGTTGCCAAAGGCTCGGCATGGCACAGGCCTCTCGATGTCACCGGCATTGGGTTCGCATCGAGTTGGATTTCGAAGGACCACGCACGTTACCTCGCCATGGGCGGTGTGGACGGCTTCGTGGGCGACGGCGCGCTCACGAAAGCTGCCGAATGCGTCGTGGATTTGTTTTATAGTGTGAATTTCCTTAGAGCCATTTGGCTGACTGCCGATTACCAGCATCTTTGGAATCCCGGATTCAACTCCGACCGCGGCCCCGTCAATATCCTTAGCGGGAGGGTCCATGCTGAGTTCTAGCCCGCTTCCGCTTTGGCGCGATCTCATCGTTGGGGCCTGCGCTGCGGTCCTCAAAGCCAAGAGGTTGTTCACTTCGCTTCGCTCCGTCGCTCTCACTGCACTCCGTCCACTTCGTGGACTCCGTGCCGTTCGAGTCCGGTCGCTTCCCGTGCCCCGCCTCGACCTCGCGCCAAATCGTTTGCGGTCTAGCGTCGTGTTCGCGCTGGTTTTTGGTGTGGTAACAACATGGATATCGCCCGCGAAGGCCGAGCCGCAAGCCCTCGGCTTCGGCGTGGAGCGGCTCTCTCCGTCCGCGCCCGGCGCGGGCTGGTTTGTGCTCGATTCTCTCGATATGCACGGCGGCTTTGGTGGTGTGATGGGGCTCACGCTCGGCTATGCACACAACCCGCTCGTCATTGACCGTGGGGGCCAGCATCTCGCGGTCATATCCAATCAAGCGTTCGTAGATTTCGGTTTTGCGCTCACGTATGACCGTTTTCGGCTGTATACGAATTTCGATAGACCCCTCGTCATCGAGGGAAAGAGTGGAACGGCTCTCGGCCGCACCTTCACGGCACCTGGCATCAATCCCGCCACGCCGCCCGATGTACTGACCGACGTGCGCATCGGCTTCGATGCGCGCCTTGTTGGCAGCGAAACGAGCCCATTTCGTCTTGGTGCGGGAATACAGCTTTTGGCTCCGAACGGTGAGCGCGAGAATTACGAAACGGATGGTACTTATCGCGTGATGGGGCGCGTGCTCTTTGCCGGTGATCAAGGACTCTTCACGTACGCGGGCCACCTCGGCGTGCACGTCCGTCCTCTCAACGACGCACCCACCCCCGAGAGCCCGCGCGGCAGCGAGTTGCTCTTTGCAGCCGGCGGCGGCGTGCGTTTGCCGGTCGGCGGCACCTCTCACGTGCTCGTGATCGGCCCGGAAATTTTCGGTGCAAGCGCGTTTCGCGCGCTGTTCGGAGGTGAGACCACGGCGCTCGAAGGACTCCTCTCGGGGCGGCTCGAAGGCACGGCCAGCGACGGGCCCCAACTTCGCTTCAAGCTCGGTGCCGGGGCCGGCATCGATCCACGTTTTGGCGCGCCTGACTTCCGCATGGTCTTTGGTATTGAAGTCTTCGATCGAGGCAACAGCCGCCACCTGAAGTAGAATCGAGCTCGATCTCGATGATATTCAAAGGCCGCTCACGATGATTGTGCGCATCTGGGTCAAGAATTTTCGCATGCTGGCGAGTAACCGGGTGGACCTTAGACGGTTCGCCGTGCTCGTCGGCCGAAACGCGTCGGGCAAGAGCACGCTCATGTCGGCATTGCGTTTCGTGAGCACCGTACTCTCCGACGGGGTCGAACGGGCCGTCGACGTCGCACTCGACGGATCCGGCGCAAGCTTTCGTGATCTCTGCTTCGAGGAACACAAACCGATCGCCATCGCACTCGTGGTGAACTTGGCAGAACGCTACTATCGCTACGAAATCGAGGTCGCTCAGTACGGTAGTGACACCCCGGTGGTCAAGCGTGAGAATCTGTTCCTTCTGCCCGAGCTCCCCGAGGATGCAACCGACCCATCCCGCTTGCAAACGAGCCTTTTTGGCGATCTCGAGCTCGACGAAGTCGTCCACCAAAACAGCCCACGTGGGGCGCGATGGCGAAAAATCGTCGGCAAGACGGCCGAAGGCAAAGACTATTTTCAAGACGAGAAGACAGACTGGAACAACCAATTTCGCTTTGGCCCAACGCGCTCGGCACTCGGCAATATCCCTGAAGACACAGATCGTTTTCCTGGAGCCATTGCCGTCCGCAACCTGCTGCGCGACGGCGTCAGGATGATTGAGCTCGACTCGCACAAGCTCCGAATGCCATCTCCGCCGCGCAGCGCCACGGCGCTCTCGAACGATGGCGGAAACCTCGCGATCGCAGCGCGCATCCTCGAAGGGCGTGACCGTGTTGCATTCGAGCAATGGGTTGCTCACGTGGCGGACGCCGTCCCCGGCTTGACGTCCATCGACACCTGGGAACGCCCCGAAGACAAGCATGTCGTGCTTCGCGCGCGCTTCGACGGAAACCATACCGATCCCGTACCGTCGTGGCTTCTTTCGGACGGCACACTGCGCCTGCTTGCCCTCTCGCTCCTCGCGTTCGCGGAGACCGAGGATCAGCCCGGCCTATGCCTCGTGGAAGAGCCCGAGAATGGCCTTCACCCTCTCGCAATTCAATCGGTGTTCCAAGCGCTTTCGCAAATGCACACAACACAGGTCTTTGTCGCAACACATTCCCCTGTGTTTCTCGCGCAAACATCTTTGGAGGAAGCACTCGTCTTCCGTCGAGGCCCCCTCGGAGTTTCACAAATTCAGCGAGGCGCTGAGCTCGCCGCACTCGCCAACTGGAAAGAGCGCGTCATCCTCCCCGATCTGTTCGCGACCGGAGTCCTCTGATGGGTAGGGTCGATCTGGTCGTTCTTTTCGCTGATGCCGACGCGGAGCGATTCGTTACAAAGCTCATCGAACGAGGAATCGAACGCAGTTGTCTGCGAAACATGAACCGAAAGTTCGTCCGCGATCCCATGTGTGATTCACATGTTGCCAGCAAGCCAACCGCGGCACTCGCCCCTTATCTTGGCCAGCCAACGTGCCGCTTTTTAGTAGTGCTCGATCACCATGGTTCTGGGTATGAAGCGCATCCTCGGGAAAGGCTCGAACAAGACATTGTCGACCACTTGGTGCGCGCAGGCGTCGACGGGAAGCAGGTTGCGGTGATTGCGTTCGAGCCCGAGCTCGAGATCGCGTTGCTCCCCGCATGGGAACGCGTGGTCGCACTGCTTGCGAAGAAGCGCGACGAGCTTCCTTCGACGACCATCGCCATGGACGCGCAGGATCCAAAATCGAGTTTGGCAGCTGCTCTCAAATATTACCGCTTGAAGAGTGGGGCCGCTCTCTTCGCTGATCTGGCAAACGAGTTGTCGCTGGAACGCTTGAAGACGGGGGTGGCGTTGGGGCGGATTTCGCAGCATTTGGTCGACTGGTTCGGCATGCGATGAATCGCCTGGCCGTACGTGTGCGTGTCGTTCGCGCGGCCGTGATCGTGTCGGCGATCTTCGCGCTCGTCGCCATCTTCGCGGATTTTCTGGCGAGCGATTTGCCCATCATGAGCAAGATCTCCGGCAAGATCTGGCTCTTTCCGAATGTCACCCGCCCGGCTGCACTCACGAAAATGACCGCGAGCGAGCGAGCGAACGCGACCGAGTGGCAACTTCCCGCGCTCGTTGCGCACGGACCCTTGATTGCCAACGAGGATCCCGCCGCGCGTCTTCGCGGTCCGTTCGCGCTGCCCGGGCATCCGCTCGGCACCGACCGCGCCGGTCGCGACATCTTCGCGCGATGCGTCCATGGCGCGCGCAACTACCTCGTCTTCGCGCTCGCTGCGGTCATCGCATCGCTCGTCTTGGGTAGCTTCTTTGGCGGTGTTGCCGGCCTCTTCGGCGGCGTCACGGACGCTTTCGTCAATCGGGCGATCGAGACGATCTCGGCTTTTCCCGCGCTCGTTCTCATCCTCGGCATTCAAGCCGCGGTTCCGCACGCAACGCTCACGACGCTCTTCTTTGCTATCGCGCTAACGCGCTGGCCGGAGATCGCGCGACTCGTGCGTGCCGAGGTCATGCGGATTGAGGCGCGCGACTACGTCATGGCCGCGCGCGCGCTTGGAGCTTCGCCGCTGCGCGTTCTCTGGCGGCACGTTCTGCCGAACATCCGCGGACAGGTCGCGGCGCTCGGCGCCTTCGGAATTCCCGCCGTCGTCCTCGTCGAAGCGTCGCTCGATTTCTTGCGCATCGGCATTGGCGAAACGACGTCTGCATCGTGGGGCGAGACCATGAGCCAGTTCCGCGGCGTCTCTCACGCTTGGTGGTTGCTCGCGTTCCCCGGCATTCTTCTTTTCGTCATGGTCGTAGCCATGAACATCGTGGGCGAAGCATTGCGCGCAAGCTCGGATCCACGCGGTCGTTAGCCAGTTCCCATTCGGAAACTGCTGCGCGCCGCAAATCGTGGGTTCGGCCTCCCTCAGAGCGTGTAGGGCAGCCGTCGCGAGCGAATCGAGGCTAGGGCGGAGCGCGAGCACCGGGCGGAACAGGCTTAATGCCTTTGAGCACGGAGCGCAGCGCCCAACCGACGCATCGATTTCGCGCAGCAGGCTGCCCTACACGCTCTCAAAATACTCCGAGTATTCCTCGTTCGGCCTCGCTAGCTTTGCGTCGCTCGCGACGTTTCCGAATGGGAACTTTGCCGGGGCGCGGGGGCTTGGTTCTCAGCATAGGATGCGTTACGTGTAGGCTCTCATGCATATTTTCGGTGGTTCGAAGGGGCGCGATGGAAGTCTCCCGGGGCAGGGCGGCAAAGGCGTGTTGCCTAGCGTGACGGAACGAGACTTCGAGCAGCAAGTGCTGCTCAGCGAGATCCCCGTGCTCGTGGAATTCATGACCGAGCGATCGCAGTCTTGCCAAGCCATTGCGCCCGACGTCGAAGCTTTCGCGAAGGAGATGGAGGGCAAGCTCCGCGTCGTGAAGGTGGATATCGAGAAATCACCCATGCTCGCGCGGCAACTGCGCCTGCAACAAGTTCCAACGTTCATGCTGTTCGTCGATCAGCGCCTCGGCGACGCACAGGTCGGACCGCTCAACAAGAAGCAGCTCCTTGCGATGGTCGAACCGTTTTTGCCTCGGCAAGAAGGCGCGCTCAAGGCGATCGAGGTCGACGTGCTCATCAGGCGCGGGGCCGTCGTCGCCGTCGACATGCGCGACGCATCGGCCTACGGACGCGCGCACTTGCCGGGCGCGAAGAACATCCCCGAAAACGAAATCGCGTCACGGCTCGCCGAGCTCTTCATGTTTCAGGGCCAGCCGGTGCTCTACGATCGCTCGGGAGACAAGACCAAGAAGATCGCGGCGGCGATGGCCGAGCAGGGCACGCCCATCGCGTTCCTCGAGGGTGGCATCCTCGCGTGGGAAGCCGAAGGTCTCCCCATCGAGCGATCGTAGCGGGGGCAGCCGTGAAGCCGCGGAAGATTCGTGACGTGACGACCTCCCCGAATCTGGATCATTTCCGGAGTGTGCTTCACGCGCACATGCTCAAATGCGGATTGCGCTCTACTGATCAGCGAAAGCTTATTGTGGAAACGTTCTTTCACGGACCGCACCATGTAAGCATTGAAGAATTGCTCGCCGAGGTGCGCCGCCAAGATCCGAAAGTTGGATATGCCACGGTCTATCGCACGCTCAAGCTCTTGACGGAGTGTGGTGTTGCATTCGGCCGCGAATTCGGTGACGGACTCACACGATACGAGCTCGCCGATGAAGCGTCGCACCACGATCATCTGATTTGTGTCGAATGCAGCAAGATCGTCGAATTCGAAGAACCCGAGATTGAAGTTTTGCAGGCGCGCGTTGCTGCGCGTTACGGCTTCCTATTGAAAAGCCATAAGCACGAGATGTACGGCACTTGCGCGGAGTGCCAGGCAAAAAGCGTTAAGTAGACTCACCGCATCCCGGCACGTTGTACTCTATGAGATAGTACATCTTCAGCTAGACCGCTTTCAAGTTGACGTGAGGTCGAGGCGGGGCCGAGGAGCGGACCGGAACAGCCTTGAAGGCTTTGAGGACCGCACCGCAGGCCCCAACGAAGAGATCGCGTCAAATCGAAAGCGGTCAGAAGGCGGCGACGAGCTCTTCGAGGTGGGTAAGCGCGCGCTCGACGACCTCCGCCGACGGGCCGAACGAGAAACGCACGTAATCGCGAAAGCGCGATGCGCGGCCGTGGCGTCGCTTGCCAGGGTTCACGTCGAAAAACTCGCCGGGCACGACGATGACTTTCTTGGATAGCGCCGCGCGAAACAATCCCATACCGTCGTTGAGCGGTGAGGGGAGGTTCGCGACGTTGCCCCACGCGTAGAACGTGCCGTCCGGGGCGCGGTCGAAACGTATGCCGATGCGCTCGAGACGCGAGAGCATCCGATCGCGCTTGTCGCGGAACACGTTTTGAATCGCCATGGTCTCTTGGATGACGTGCTCCTCTTCGAAGAGCGGGATGGCAGCGCGCTGAAGTGGTCTGCTCCCGCCGCCGTCGAGAAACGATCCGGCGCTTGCGAAGCGTTCGATGACGGTCTTCGGGCCGAGCGCCCACGTGATGCGCCACCCTGGATAGCGCCAGTTCTTGGTGAGGCCGTCGAAGACGACGACGGGATCACGATCGACGTCTTCGACGTAGCGCGCGGCGCTCTCGACGGCCAGCGATCCGGGACGACCGCGATAGATGTAATGGGAATAGAACTCGTCGAGCAGGAGCGTGCAGTCGAGATTGCGTGCAGTGTGCACCCAACGATCGAGCTCGTCATCCGAGACGAGTTTGCCTGTGGGATTGCATGGATTCGACAGAAGCAGCGCGGAGAGGCCGCGCCCCAAGATTTCGCGCCGAAGGTCGTCGGAGGTGAAGCTGTAGCCGCGAGCGCCCTCGAGCAGAATGGGGATGCTCGTGAACGCCTTGAAGATGTCGAGCAGCTCCTCGTATGCCGTGTAGTCGGGGAGAAAGTGTCCGAGGTTGATGCTGCCGAGACTGGCTGCAGCGCGCGTGAGCGCAGCGCGGCCGCCACCGGAGACGCACACGTTCTCGGCCGTGTACTGCGAGGGCAGACCCTTGCGATAGAGGCGGTTATAAAGATTTGCGACCGCTTCGCGCAGCTCGGGCAGGCCCTGGATGGGCGCGTACTCCTGGTCGTCCGGGTCGACGGTGACTTCGCGCACGCGCGGCGGTGCGCCGGGAAGTTCGCCGGTCTCGGGCTGCCCCTGTCCGAGGTTGCACCAGGCAGGATCGTTCGAGCGAAATCCGAGCTTCGCGGCTTCGCTCGTGACGTAAATGACCCCCGTTTTTGGTACCGGGCGGAACGCGTAGAAATCGTCGACCACGGTCATGTTCCCTCGGCGTTCGTCAGGCATTCCGCCGACGCTAGCATGCTCAGCTTCGCTTCCGCAATGACGCTTGATGAGCTCCGTAAGCAGCCGGCAGCGCGGCTTGGACGCGATCTCGAACCGCGGTCGAGCAGTGAAATCCTAACGCAAGCAGGCACTACCATTGTTTGACAGGTTTTCTCAGTGCTACCTATCCTCGAAATGCGATGGGGCAAGCAGTCCTAATCTTCGAGAGCGACGCCACATTTGCGAGTCAGCTCCGCACTGAGCTCCAGAAGTTCGGCTGTCAAGTTCACGTCGTCGACGACGGCAATGCGGGTTTGCAGCAAGCGGCTTCGGCGCGGCCCGATCTGATTCTGTTGTCGATCGAGCTCCGACGCATGAACGG
The DNA here is from genome assembly GCA_009781005.1 of Polyangiaceae bacterium. Lineage (GTDB taxonomy): Bacteria > Myxococcota_A > Polyangia > Polyangiales > Polyangiaceae > Labilithrix. The sequence continues at coordinate 61,534 of WQYX01000006.1, forward strand.
TTTTTCTGTCTGCAACAAGTTGAAAAAAGATCCGACGCTCAAGGATGTTCCACTCATCATCATGTCGAGCGAGTCGAGCGACGAGACCTTCGAGCAGCATCGAAAGCTCCGGACGCGCGCGGAAGATTACGTGCACAAGCCGATTGGGTTTGCCGAGTTGCTTACGCACATTGAGCCGTTCATGCCGCTTGCCGAGCCCGAGCCTGAGCCCGTGGTCATCGAGCCGGAGCCCATTGCGGAGCCGGAGCCCGTCTTCGTTCCACCCGATGTCGAACTCGAGGTTGAATCCGACGCCGAGCTCGATGCCGATGACGAGATCCTCATCGAAGAAATGCCGTCCGGACCGCCCGCGTGGCATTCCTCGCACGCAGAGGTCGTCGCGGCGGCGTCGCATGCAAACGGTCACGGACCTACTACGCTCGACGCGGCGTTGAGCGGGACGAGTCCGCCACCTGCTCCGCGCGTCAGCGAGATCCCGCCGTTCGATAACAGTCGCGTCGAGGCGCTCTTGCGTGACGTCGAAGTGGCAGAGGAGCGAATCCGCGAACTCGAAGAGGCGCTCGAGTCTGTGCGTCGTGAGGCCGATCAATCGCGCCGTGACGCGGACGAAGCCGAGGCGCGTGCGGCTGCCGCGAGCGCGAGGCCCGCGATCCTCGCGTCACGTCCCGGGCGCGAGATCCTCGATCTGCGAGAGGCACTCAACAAAAAAGACAAGGAGCTTCTCTCTCTCAGAGAGGGGCTAAGCAAGAAGGACAAGGAGATCGTCGAGGTTCGCGAAAGGTCGCTGGGTCTCGAGCGGCAGAAGGCCGATCTCGACGACAAGGTCCTCGAACAAGAGCGCGCGCTCGCAGACTATGCCGACAGGGTTGCCTCGCTTCAGGCCGACAAAGAGCAGGCGAGGAAGGCAGGCGACGATTTCAAACGTCGCGCCGAGCGCACGCAGCAGGAGGTGTTGGCGCGCACGAGCGAGATCGCGGAACTCAGAGAGACGCATTCGCGTGAGCTCGAAGCGCGTGAAACTGACATGCGAGCAGAGGCCGACGCTGCGCTCGCCGCAGCGAAGCAAGCGCACGAGCGTGCGATGGCGGAGGCCGACGCCGTGCTCGTCGCAGCGGAGCAAGCGCACGAGAGCGCGATGGCGCAGGCAGCGGCCGACAAGCGATCCGCACTCGAGGGGGCGAGGAAGACCGCGGAAGAGGAGCGGGCGCGCGCTCTCGATCAGCAGAGACGGGAGCTGACACTCGCACACGAAGCCGAGACTTCTGCCGCTGCGCAGGCGCATCGTGAGGAGGTCGCGAAGATTTTCGCCGAGCACGATGACGCGGTTGCCGCGCTCACGACGAGCCACGAAGAGGCGCTCGCCGCGCTGCTCAGCAGGCACGAAGAGGAGCTCGTTTCGCAGAAGAACGCGCTCGAAGCGGAGCGCGATGAGAAAGTTGCTGCTGCGAACGCAGACGCGGCCCGGGCGCGCGAGGATGCCGATCAGCGCGTGGCGCTGGCGGAGAAGAACGCGGCGGAGAAGATCTCGGCCCTGACCGAAGAAGCCGCGGAGAACCTTTTTGCGGCACAACAAGAGGCTGCCGAGAAACTCACCGCATCCGAGAAACGCGCAGCAGAGAAGTTTCTATCATCGCAAGAAGAGGCACGAGAGAAACTCGCGGCGGTAGAGCGAGAGGCGGCGGACAAGCTCGCAGCAAGAGAGCGTCATGCGGCGGACGAATTCGCTGCCGCGCAGAAGGAAGCGTCAGACAAGCTTGCGGCCGCCGAAAAAGCAGGCGCCGATGCGCTCGCCGCGGCGAGCGCCGAAGCGGCCGATAGGCTTGCCGTGGTCGAGCAAGACGCGGCGAACAGGCTTACGCAAAGCGAGGTCGAGAGAGCAGCAAGCAAAGCTACGAGCGATGCGCGCATCAAGGAGCTCGAAGACGAACTCCAGAGCCTACGTCAGATCTCCGACCAGCGGGCCAAGGAGCTCGCGCAGACGACGGCGGTTCGCGATGGCTTCGAGCGAGACGTGGTGCAAGCTCGCGAGCGCGTCGCCGCGCTCGAGGTGGATCTTGCTGCTGCGAAGCTGGCCCACGAGGAAACCAAGACACGCCTCGTCGCAGAGACCGGGCGTCTCGACAAGGCGTTCGCGAAGATCGAGGCCGACAAGTCGTCGCTCGATCGCGCGAAGGACGCTCTTGCCGTGGCTCTCGCGCAAATCGAAGAAGCCGAGGCACGCACAGCCTCGTGAGAGTGACGTGCGTCATCGAGCGCATGACCGAGGCCGATCTCGACGAAGTCGTTACGATCGATCTCGACGCGTTTCATCCCGACCGCTTTCAAGTTGACGCGATTTCATCGTTGGCGGCTGCGGTGCGGTCCTCAAAGCCGAAGCAGGCTGTTCCGGTCCGCTCCTCGCCGGCCGCCTCGAACTCGCGTCAACTTGAAAGCGGTCTAGAAAGTGCGCGCGTGCTCCGAGAGGCGAGCCTGCGCGAAGAGCTGTCGCGACCGTTTTCGCGCCTCGTCGTTGCGCGCGGCGATCGCAAAGAAATCCTTGGCTATGCGCTTTCTTGGCACGTGGTCGATGAGTTGCATTTGCTCAACGTTGCCGTTGCCGCGCGTGCGCGCAGGCAAGGCATTGGTCGTGCGCTCATGGATGATCTGCTCGCGTACGGGCGTGGCCATGCCATCGGGCGCGTTCTGCTCGAAGTTCGCGTCAGCAACGCTGCGGCCATCGCGCTCTACACGTCGCTCGGATTCTCCCGTTTCAACGTACGCGAGCGCTATTACGACGATGGGGAAGACGCCGTGGAAATGAAGTGTGTTCTTGGCGGCTGCTAATGTTCTGCGGATGATGCGGGTTGCTGTCACTTCCTTTGCTCTTGCAGCACTTCTTGCGGCAGGCACGCTCGACGCGCAACCGGCCGCCGTGAACGACATTGCTTCGGGCGCGATCAAGGTTGAAGACACCGTGCTTCGTGCAGAGATCCTCGCTGCGCAGGGCAAGACGAAACAGGCCATCGTACTCCTCGAAAAAGTGAAGAACGCGGGCACGGGCGCTGCTGTACGGCGCGCGCGGCTCTTGCTTGGCGAGTATCTGATTCGTGTGGGGCGTCGCGCCGAGGCCAGTGCCCCCTTGCATGAAGTAATTGCAGATTACAACAATAATACGGTGACGTCGCAGGATGCCGAAGGTCTCGCGCAAGTCGGTCGCGCCGCGTTCTTATTGAGGAGCCCCAAAGACGCAAACCAGGCTTACAAGGAGAGCGAGCGCGCCGATCGCAAGCGAGTCGAAACCATGCTCTGGGCCGCCGAGCTATTCCTCGACAATTATGATCCGGGGCACGCGGAGGAGGAAGTAAGAGACGCCCTCGCCGTGGCTCCGAAGAACGCGGCCGCGCTCGTGATGATGGCGCGCGTGAAGCTCGAACAGTCGCTCGATTTCGACGCGGCCGAGAAACTCCTGCGCGAGGCTCTCGCCCTTCATCCCCGGCACAAGGGTGCACTCGCCGTTCGCGCGGGCCTTGCGTTACGCGACATGGACATCGACCGCGCGAACAAAGTCCTTGCCGAGGGCCTTGCGGTCGACCCAAACGACCTCGAACTTTTGAGTCTCAAAGCGGCGGCGCGCTTTCTCGACGACGACACACCGGGTTTCAATGCGGCGAAAAAAGAAGTCTTCGCAAACAACCCTGAATATTCCAGATTCTATGCCATCGTTGGCGAGTACGCAGAATGGGAACATCGTTACGACGACATCGTCGCGATGATGAAAGAAGCGACGAAGATCGATCCGGATGACGCCAAGGCCTGGGCGGCGCTCGGACTCACGCAGATGCGCAGCGGCGACGAAGTCGAAGGTCAGAAGAATATCGAGAAGGCATGGTCGAAGGACAAATTCAATGTTCGTGTTTACAACACGCTGAATCTTTATGAGAAGATCATTCCAAATCAATACGAGCTTGTCCGCGGCGGCATCTTCAAGATTCGTTATGCGAAGGACGAGCGCGCGGTGATGGAACGTTACGTGCCGCAAATGCTCGATGAAGCATGGGCGTCCATGAAGGCGCGCTACGGTTTTGTACCGACGGCACCCGTACAAATCGAGATGTACACCGCGCGGCAAGAATTCAGCGTGCGCACGAGCGGGCTGCCGAACATGGGCATTCAGGGAGTGTGCTTCGGTCGCGTCATCGCGGCGTTGAGCCCCAACGCCGAACCGTTCAACTGGGGAAACGTGCTCTGGCACGAGCTCGGTCACGTCTTCGCCATCCAGCTTTCGCAGAGCCGCGTGCCGCGCTGGTTTACCGAAGGCCTCAGCGAATACGAGACCATCGCGCGACGGCCCGAGTGGGCGCGCGAGCTCGATCCCGAGCTTTACAAGGCGATCACGACCGGCAAGCTTCCTTCCGCAGTCGAGATGAACCGCGCCTTCACGCACGCGGAAGATGCGAACGACGTCACGGTAGCGTATTACGCCGCGAGCCAAATGCTCGTTTGGACCGTCGAGAATTTCGGCATGGCGCGCGTGGTCCAAGCGCTCAAACTGTGGGGCCAGGGCAATAAAACGCCGGCCGTGATCAAGAGCGCCTTCGGTGTGACGCCGGAAGAGTACGACGCAGGCTACCGATCTTGGCAGCTTCAACGCTTGTCACGATACAAAACGCAATATTTTTTCATGCGCAAACTGCAGCCGCTCGACGAAAGCGAGAAAGCTGCAAAGGCGAGTCCGAACGATGCCTCGGCGCGTGTCGACTACGCGCTCTCGCTCGCGCACGCGAACAAGACCAAGGACGCGCAGAAGGAGCTCGCCGCGGCGCTCGCGATCGAGCCGAAGAACGCCGATGCTCACTTCGTCCTTTCGCGCCTCGCGCTCGACGACAAAGACTTCGAGACGGCGAAAAAGCACCTCGAGACGATGCGCGCGAATGGCAACGAGAGTTACGTCACTCATTCGATCTTGGCGGACATCGCCAGAGCGCAAAAGGACGATGCCGCGATGCGCTTCCATCTCGAGGCGGCGCACCGGCTCGATCCAACCCAGGCCGCGCCGCTCAGGGGACTCTACGATCTTGCGACGAAAGACCATCGTGAAAGTGACGCGCTCGACGCTCTTCGCAAGCTCGCTCTTCTCGAGCAGCACGACGCCAAGGTTTGGCGTGCGCTTTTGGGCGAGCTCGTTTCGCGCAAGCAATGGGATGAAGCTCGACGAGTTGGCGAAGGCGCCATCTTCGTGGACGTGATGGGGGGCAGCACGCACATGCTTTATGCGCGCGCGCTTGCCGCAATGAACGCGCACGACAAGGCCGCATGGGAGCTCGAGACGGCGCTTCTCTGCAACATGAAGCCAGCCGAGAAGGCATCGGCGCACGCGCTCCTCGCTCAGGAGCTCGTTTTGCTCGGGCGCGTGCCGGAGGCAAAGAAGCATCTCGACGAGGCGCGCTCCCTTGATCCCTAAAACGCGTTTGCTAACCTACTGCGCGCCGCGATGCCTTCGTTGGGCCCTGCGGTGCCTACGCACGTACCACAACGTACGCTTGCGCGGGCGCCTCGGGCCCGCCTTGGCCTCGCGTCGCTCGCGACGGTTATCAAACGCGTTTTACCGACGAAAAAACTGTGACTATTGCCAGCCCGTGGCTGCTTGGACAATCGGCGTCAGCTCTCGGGCCATGCGTTGATGCAGGAGCGCGTTGCCGTGCCCCTCGCAGCCCGTGGTTTCTTCCGGGGTTGTCTCGGCCGGCAAAAAGAGCTGGACGCGCGTGTCGCCGCTTGCCTTTTGTTGCTCAACGGCCGTCGAGATCCCCAAGAGCGCGCTGTCGCGGACGGGGTTTGGTTCGCCGTCGTCCGGTCCTGGGCCGACGATGGAGATGAATTGCGCTGTCGGGTAATGGCCGCGCAGCGTCTGGAGGAATGCGACGTACCCGGCAACGAAGTCTTCTTGCGTGGCGGGCCCGTTGTCTACGGGTTGACCCTCGGCGAAGTCGAGTCCGCCGATTCCGATGATGAGCACGTCGGGCGAATAATCTTTGAAGTCGAATATGGCATCTTCATCGATTGGATTGCTCAGCGGATAGATGAGGGGCATCGTCCAAGGGTCTGGCCGCCAAATGTTCTGCGTGATTCCTTTGCCTGAATACCCCGTTCCGTACACGTCGGCATTGAATGCGTCGCCGAGCAGAGCACCGAAAGAAATGTGGAAGTTTTCCCATGCTGCAGCCTGATTGGAGACGGGGCAATCGGGCCCGACTCCCTCGTCGCCAAAGCCGGTGAGCATGGAGTCGCCGATCATCTCGATGGCTCGCGTGCGCCGCACTGGTGGCGGTAAGAGCTTGCCGTCCGCGCCGAAGTCGAAGCCGTTGAATTGGGTGAAGCCTTCCTGGGCTTCGGTTCGTTTGTAAAGTTCGACGGTGTGCATCCCCGGACCGAGATTGCTCGCGAGCGAGATCGTCTGCTGTCCGACGACCATCACGAGCTTGGGTTGCCACACACCGTCGATCGCGTAGTCCCACTCGCTAGGCGTTCCGATCATCCAGTCTTCCACCATTTCCGTGAGCGAGACCGAGACTTCGCTGCCTTCGAAGTTTGCGATGATTCGACAGCCTGGCCAGCCGCAAATCGGAGCGTCGGGCACGCGCGTGTCGAAGCGGCCAATGTACTGAATGGCGGGTGGCCCGTCGGACACGCTGCCGTCCGTGTCTGGATTGGAAGGGTTGCTGCCGGAGTCCGGATCGGTCGCGGCGGGTTGGGAGGCATCGTCGTTGGAGTTGCTTCCACAGTTGCACACTACAAATAGTAGAGTCATTGCCATCGAAGCTTGAAGAAAGATTCGCTTCACGTCGTCCTCATTTCATGGATTCAATGAATGCCCACGTTCCCGCGTTGGAGGGGCCCCAGAGCTCGTGTGGCCAGCCGGGTAGGGCGCACCAAATGACGGGCCGCTGACATCCGGCGTACGAGACGCAGGGGCTCGGGTCGATGGGGGTGGTTTGGCTGGAGCACTTGTTGACGGTTGACCAGTGATTGGCCGCATCCACGCCTGCCGAGAAATCGATCGTCTGATCGGCGTCGCCATGGATGATCATGGCAGCGACCGGCTGGGTAGGACACAAGAAGAACTGCCCGCCGTCGTAGTCGGCAGGATTTTGTGAGGAGGGCCCTGCGCCCGAGTTGGCAATGATTCCGCGGAATGTGTTTCCGCGGTAGCAGCCGAGCATGTTGACGAAGGAGGCGCCGCGGCTGATCCCCCATGCGAAGACGCGTTTCGTATCGACACAAAGCTTGCTCTCGATGTCGGCGACAATGGCGTCGACGAGCGCGTAATCCGAATTGATGCCGTAAGGCGTGGAACAATCCCACGTCTGGTAAGGGCCATTCGGATAGACGAAGATGCCGTTGCCGCCTGATTCGTCTTCGAGCGACATCCAGCTTCGAATCTGGTCCCCCGTCATCCCGTCGCCGTGAAAGACGAGCGTGAGTGGGAGCCGCGTCTGCCCATCGTAGTTGTAGCCAATGTCGAGCACGTACGATTGCTGGGTGCCGGCGAAGTCGATCCACTGCGTGCCGAAGTAGCCCGTCCCCGAAGGCAGGTTGCATGGAACCGGTGCGCTGTCGGCATTCGACGCTGCGTCGGCAGATGCGTCTGCGGCGCCAGAATCTGACGATGTTGCCGGCGGATTCGTCTCGGTGGGGCCGTCCTCCGGTGGAGTCGTTGGCGTCGGCTCAGCCGGTGCAGTCGGAGATCCTCCCCCCGGCTCCACGGGCTCCTCGATGGGTGATTGCGTCGACGTGCTGCTACATGCCGCGAAGGCGGCGACGACGACGCATGAGACCAAGAACGATCGTAAGCGCATGACCACGCACATTCCGAATCGCATGCCAAGCGCACCCGTCGCAGGATATGCGGCGAGGAAGCGTGGCGGTCCGTGCGTCTTTGGATGCTTCCGATTTGGTAAAGCACACGCGCGAACGCGGAGGGCTTCTTCATCGGGAAGAAATCCGCTAGGAAGGCCGTTCTCGCGGGCGGCAAGCGCCGAAGATCATGAACATCAGTGCAAGTTCCACGCGCTTGTCGAACGGTGAAACCCGGTTTCAATCGCGCCTTTTTCTGGAGGTCGGATGTCTACGGACGTGATGATTTACGCGAACGGGCTGACGAAGCGATACGGATCGTTCCGTGCGCTCGACGACGTCAGCTTCGAGGTTCGCCGCGGCGAAATCGTCGGCTTCCTCGGTCCCAACGGGGCCGGAAAATCCACGACGATGCGCATTCTCACGTGCTTCATCGCGCCCACGTCGGGCGTCGCGAAAGTTCGCGGCCACGACGTGTTCGATGACACGCTCGCCGTTCGCTCGAGCCTTGGCTATCTCCCTCAGCGCGCGCCGCTGTACCTGGAGATGACGGTTTTCGAGTATCTGCGCTTCGCATCGCAGATGCGCAATCTCGACGGCGATTCGTTCAAGAAGCGCGCGCGGAACGTGGTCGAGATTTGCGGTCTTGCGCAGTCGCTCTCGAAGGAGATCCGGCAGCTATCGCATGGCTACCGCCAGCGCGTCGGCCTTGCACAGGCGCTCATCCACGATCCTCCGATCCTCATTCTCGACGAACCCACGAGCGATCTCGATCCGAACGAGAAGGCCGAATTTCTCAACTACCTCAAACAGATCGGTCGTGATCGCACGGTCTTGCTCTCCACGCACAACCTCAAAGAGGTCGAGAGCGCGTGCGCCCGCGCCATCATCGTGTCGCGCGGTCGCGTGGTTGCCGATGGCGCGCTCGACGAGATCCGCGCCAAGAGCGGTCGCGTCCACTACGTCGTCGCCGTGCAAGAGTCGCCGGGGAGTGCACCGTACCGCGGCAAAGGCGCGGCGCCGAAAGGGAGCGAGGTCGAGCAGGCCCTCACGAGTCTGCGCGGCGCGAAGAAAGTCGTGGAGCATCCCACGGACGAGCGCGCGCACGTGTTCGACGTCGCAGGCGAGGAGGGTGTGGATCTCAGGCCGGAGATCTTCCGCCTCGTCGCGGACAAGGGTTGGGTTCTCCTCGAGTTGCATCGCGATACGCAAACGCTCGAAGACGTTTTCCGCCAACTGACGATCGGCGATGAACGGCGCAACCGGCGGATTGGTCCCGTGTCCGCCGAGGGCAACGAGGATGAGGACGAGGACGACGAGGATGAAGAGGACGAGTGATGAGCACCGAGACCACTCTCGAGAAAGACGAAGAGAAGATGCCGCTCCACGCCTCCGCAGAAGAGTCGAGTGACGATCGTGAACAAGACGCTGAGCCCAGCGAGCGGAAAAGCTCGCGTCGCGACGCGAGCGAAGACGCGGGCTCGACGGAGAAGATCATTCTCGATCGACCTTCCTCTGCGAAAATGATCTGGACGGTGGCGAAGCGCGAGATCGCCTCGTACCTCCAGTCCCCCATCACGTACATCGTGATCTCGGTGAGCCTCGTCGTGCTCGGTCTTTGGTTCTTCCTCTACAAGGGAGGCTTCTGGCAGATCGATCGCGCGAGCACGACCCGCCTCGTCGAGAGCGTGCCTTACGGGCTCATGTTCTTGATCCCGCTCTTCACGATGCGCGCGCTCTCGGATGAAAAACGCGTCGGGACGATCGAGCTTCTCATCACGATGCCGGTCAAAGACAGCGAGGTCATCCTCGGCAAGTATTTGGGCTCGTTCGTGATGATTGTCATCGGTCTCGCGCTCGTCTGCCTTTACCCCATTGCGATGTTCACGCGGGCGCCGTTCTGGCACCTCGGTGAGCTCGATTGGAATCCATTCTGGGTCGGCATGCTCGGTCTCTGCTTCTTTTCCGCAGCGGGTACGGCGGTTGGCCTCATGTGGTCAAGCTTCACCGAGAGCCAGATTCTCTCGTTCTTCGCGACGCTCATCACGCTCGCGGTTCTGTACTTCATCGGTCAGGTCAGCATCGTGGAGTTGCTCCGGGGCTGGCCGGGTGATGCGGTCTCGTTCTTGAGCATGCAGACGAGGTTCGATCCGTTCGCGCGCGGCATCATCGATTCGCGAGCGATTATCTATTTCCTCTCGCTCACGGTGCTCTGTCTCATGGTCGCATTCCGCGCTCTCGAGAGCCGGAAGTGGACTTGAGACGCATTCGCTAGACGCACAAAAACCATTTTTTCAGGACTCCCCAGAGGCAAGCAAGCCATGGCGATGGAACGTAAGAAGAAGGCTTCGGCGGAAAGCGGTGTGCTTCTCCTCGTGGTCGCCGCGATCCTCATCGCGGTCAACGCACTCAGTTTCTTCATGTACTTCCGCAAGGACACGACCAAGACGGAGCGCTACACGCTCTCCGAGGGCAGCGGACGCCTCCTTCGCGGCATGAAAAATGACATGAAAGTGGAGGCCTATGTCACCAAGGGCCTGCCCAAACTCGACGCCTTCGTGCGCGATCTGCGCGATTTGCTCCAGCAGTACAAGGATGCGAGCAAAGGCAAGTTCGATTTCGCCATCATCGAAGCAAAGGACGAGGAGCAGAAGAAGAAGGCGAGAGAAGCCGGGCTCCAAGAAATCCAATTCGGGGAGGGGTCCGACACCGAAGACAAAGCCGAATTTGCCAAAGGCTTCATGGGCCTCGTGCTGAATTACGGCGCCGAGCGCGACACCATCAAAGTGCTCTCTCCCGACAACAATGTCGGCCTCGAATTCTGGATCACGAACAAGATTCGTGAAATCCGCGACAAGGGCGACAACATCAAACACAAGATCGGCCTTCTCACGGGCAATGACGAGATCAAGCTTTCTGCACCGGATTTGATACCGAACAATCAGGGGCAAAAGCCAACGCTTCAGGGCGTCATCTCGCAGTATTTCCCATTTTATCAATTCGTTGACGTCGATCTGAAGAACGGTGACGCCGAGGTGGATGATTCGCTCGACGGCCTCATCATCACGCAGCCCGGAAAAGACATCTCGGAGAAGGAACTTCGCCGCATCGACGCCTTCGTCATGAAGGGCAAAAGCCTCGCGGTCGTCGCAAGCGCCGTGAACGTGAAGGCAAGCGACGCGACCATGAACGGCACGCTGTCGACGCGCGGACTCGAGAAGCTTCTCGAGGGTTACGGCATCGAGCTTCGCAAAGACGTGCTGCTCGAGTTCGGCCGTCCGTTCCGCGTGAGCATGTTCACGCCGAGCGGGCCGCAGACGCTGCGCTTCCCGCCGGTGCTCGACGTGCATGACGATTTCCGTTTTACCGGCGACGAGCAACTGCTCGACACGAGTTTCGCTGCGTTTTTCCGTATCCCGGAGATCGGATTCCCGTTTTCGTCATCGCTCGTTCTTCACCGCGACAAGCAGCCGAATGTCCCACCGGAGAAATTCAAGGTCGTTGCGCGCACCACGCCCAAGACTCTGCGGGAAACGGGTGACACCGTCGATCTCAGGCCGCTTCGTCAGTGGCGCCCGAAAGGCGAATTCAACCAGTTTCCAATCGCTGTGACCATGGAAGGCAAGTTGAAGAGTGCTTTCCAGAGCGGCGACAAGATGGGTGTGGAGGCTCCGGCGGAGTCGGTGAACCCTGCACGCATTCTCGTCATCTCTTCATCGCAGTTCTTTGCGAATCCGTTCGCTCGTGCCGGCAACGCCCCGGACATGGGGGGTCAGATGGGCATGATGATGGGCGGCATGGGTGACGAGCTGCTCCAGCAGATCGCCGGCGCGTACGCCCAGCAGATCATCACGAACGTCATCCTCGTCACGAAGAACATGCTCGACTGGATCACGGGCGACGTGGATTTGCTTGCCGCTTCCGCGAAGATTCTTCAGGAGCCTGGCCTCGCCTACGGTGACGTATCGAAACCGAACTTCGATGACATGACGGAGGACCAGCTCAAGAAGGTGGACGACAACATGAAAAAGGAGCGCAAGAAGACCCAGTACTGGGTGGAGGGATCGCTCATTTTAGGTTTGCCGGCCCTCTTCGCTCTGTTCGGTGTGCTGCTCTGGCGCCGTCGTATTTCGGCGCGTGAGAACCTCATGCTCGCGTGATTGCCATCACGCTTCTTTCTCAGGAATCAGACCATGGAACGCTCCACGCAAATCTGGATTGGCGTCGTGATCCTCGCGGCGCTTGCAGGCGGTGTTTATTTCAAGTCGAAGGAAGACCAGAAAATCGGCACGTCACAAATGATGAGCGCCGAGCTTCCCGAGATGAAGGTGCCCGAGGACATCGACAAAATCAGCATTACGAATCTCGATAAGGGCGAGGTGGTGCTCGAGAAAAAGGGCGACACGTGGGAAATCACCAAGCCTATCCAAGCGCCTGCGAACCAGGCTCATGTCAAGTCGCTCGTCGACAACATGAAGGAGTTGAAGGCAAAGGACGTCATCACCATGGCTCCTTCCGAAGATCAGAAGAAGGAGTTTCAATTCGAACCGAACAAGGGCCTTCACGTCGTTGCCTACAAGGGCAGCGACAAGAAGCTGGATGCCACGTTCGGCAAGTCCGGCGCGCGCGGCCAGATGGCGATGGTGGAGGGCAAGACCGGCATTTTCGCGGTAGGCGGGTACGCTAGCTACCTCTATGCGCGCGACGTGAAGGGCTGGCGTGACGCCGAAATCTTCAAGTTCGATGATGCGAACGTGAATCAGTTCACCATCGACAACAAGAACGGCACACTCTCCTTTACCAAGGGTGAGAAGTGGGCCGGTACGGCGAAGGACAAGTCCATCGTCGATCTCGACGAGGACAGGGTGAAGGATGCCCTGCGCACGTTCAAGTCGCTCAATGCGGAAGATTTCGGTGACGGGAAAACCTCCGCGGATACCGGCCTCGACAGCCCCGAAGGCAAGATTGCGATCAATCTCAAAGACGGCGCGGGCAACTACGTATTGAAGGTTGGAAAAGTCTCGACCGGCAATTCGCACTACGCGCAGAAAGAGAACGATTCCACGATCTTCGTCATCGGTCAGCACGTCGCGGACTTCGTGCTTGCGGATGCATCGAAATTCCAGAAGTCAAAGGACGCTGGCGCGCCGGACGCGGGCAAACCCGGTCCGGCTCCGGCTTTGACAGTGACGCCAGCAGGTGGCGCGCGCGCCTATTAGCCCCGGCCGAGCGCAGCCAGAGCCTTGAGAACCCGCTCGTTTGTGGTGCTCTCATGCAGACATGTTGGATTACCGTGATGAGGAATGCACGTCCGAGAGCCGAAATAGAAGGAAAGCGGGCGCAGCAGCGAAGTCCGCGAATTGCGCGATGGATGACGTGGACGTGGTTGTGGGCGGCAATGACCTTTGGGCTGCCTGGATGTACCGATGACCGCCATCAAAAACACATCATGGAAATCGGTGTGCCCGCGCAAGCACGCGTCGTAACGCTTGGACAGGACTGCATACTCGTCGATGATAAATATACCCCAATACTATGCTTCAAGCTCGAGGTGATTCCTAATCCGGCGGCCAATGGTCAAGGCCCGACCGCTCCCTATACGGTGGAAGTGAAGCAGGGCGTGCCGGTGTACGCCACGGGGCGCGTTCAGCCGGGCGCAACGATATCTGTCCGGTACGATCCGGCGGATCCAAAGCAGGTCGCCATCGACTTCCAAGCGATGGGCTATAAGCTTTAGGCTTAGATCCCCATCACCTTGACGATGAGGCGCTTGTCGCGTTGCCCGTCGAATTCGGCGTAGAACACGCGCTGCCATGGGCCGAGGTCGAGCCGGCCTTTGGTGATGGGGACCGTGACCTCATGGTGCACGAGCAAGGACTTCAAATGCGCGTCGCCATTGTCTTCGCCCGTCCGATGATGTTTGTATTCTGCACGAAATGGCGCGAGCCCCTCGAGCCACTTCCAGATGTCTTCGTGCAGCCCTGACTCGTCGTCGTTCACGAAGACACCTGCCGTGATGTGCATGGCACTCACGAGCATGAAGCCTTCCTCGATGCCGCTTCGGCTGCGCACTTGTTCGAGCTGGGGTGTCAAGTGAACGAGGTCGCGGCGCTTGTTCGTGTGGAATGTGAAATATTCGGTATGAGCCTTCATTTCCTCGTTATACCGTGAGGCGTGCTCGTCGAACCCCCCAATTTCCCTTCGCGCACGACGCGCGCCGTCTCACGCGCTCTGGCTCGTTCGGCAAATCGGCTCTGGCCTTTCGTTCGGCTGCTGAACCGCACAATCGAAAGACCTACGAAAATGCCGGCGTGGGCACCTGCCCCGCTGATCAAGCGACGCGACCGCACGTTCCCGGGGCTTGGTTTCCCGCGTGAAACTGACTCGCTCTGCCCAGCGTGTGTGAAGGAGGCTCGCCAGGACGTTCTCCGCGGCACGCGCGATCTGCGCGAGCTGCTCGATGGCCGCCCGGGCGAGATTAAGGCACGGATCGTCGAGAAGAACGTCGACGGCGTCTCCTGCGTCGTCATGGAGAAGGAGTGTCCCGCGCACGGCCGCTTCGAAGACGTGATGTCGATCGATCCGGCTTTTTTGCGCAGGCTCGAGAAGCTCTATCCGGGCCGCGACTTTCTCTCCCCCGTCACGAAGTTGCGCGAGCACGGGAGTTCGAGCATCAAGTACGGGCGCGGCAGCGTTCTCACTGTGGATCTCACGAACCGCTGCAACATGATGTGCGACCCATGCTTCATGGATGCCAATCAAGTTGGTTACGTTCACGAGCTTGCATGGGAGGAGATCAAGGACATTCTCGACAATGCCATGACCGTCCAGCCGCGCCGCCAGATGAGCATTCAGTTCTCGGGTGGCGAGCCCACGCTGAGCCCGCATTTCTTTCGGGCGATTGAATACGCACGCGAGGTCGGATTTTTCGCCGTGCAGTGCGCAACCAACGGCATTGCGTTCGCGCAAGATCCCGAGTTCGCGAAGAAGGCCAAGACGGCGGGCCTCCGCATGGCGTACTTGCAATTCGATGGGATTGGCAATGAAGCGAATGCGCACCGCAAAGTCGGAAACCTTTTCGACGTGAAGGTTCGTGCCATCGAGAATCTATATCATGCAGGCATTGACGTCATCCTCGTTGTCACCGTGGTCAACGGCGTCAACGATCATCAGGTCGGCAAAATCGTCGACTTTGCAATCGAGAATGCCGACAAGGTCACGGTGGTGAGCTTTCAGCCCGTGAGTTTTACCGGTCGCGACGAAGACATCACGGACGAGATGCGTAAAGCGCAGCGTTATACGCTCTCGCACCTCGTACGCGATATCAAAGAACAGTGCGGTTTCTCCGAGCCCATGCGCGACTGGTTTCCGCTTTCGGCCATGGGGCCGTTCAGCGATTTGACCGACACGCTTCTCGGCGACCGTGCGGACTGGGGATCCATGAAGTGCGGGTGCCATCCGAATTGCGGTATCGGCACGATCTTCTTCGTTCACAAGAAGACAAAGAAGGCTGTACCGCTCACGGAGTTTTTGAATCTTGAAAAGCTGCTCTTGGACATTCAGGACATTACCGACGCCGCGCAGGGGCGCACCGTGACGTTCGCGGAGCTCGGCCTCGCACTTCTCAAGAACTTCGACGCGGACAAGGCCCCCGTCACGTTTCCAACGTTGCTCAAGCAGTTTCTCAGCCAGACGGGCGCGCGCGGAAAGAAGGTCGGTCAATTCGAGAGCGACGCAAACGAGTTCGAGTGGCGCGTGCTCTTCGTCGCTGGCATGTGGTTTCAGGATCTGTTCAATTACGATTTTCGCCGCACGGAGATGTGCATCATTCCTTATGGAACGCAAATGGGCGAAATCAGCTTTTGCGCGTACAACACGGGCATTGGTTTTCGCCAGATCATCGAGAAAATGAAGGCTACGGCCAGCGTTGCCGATTGGTACAGGAGGAATGGGCGTCACCCGGTCTACGCAAAAAATCAGGATATCGAGCTCCCCCCATCATCCGGAGTTGTTACGGCTCTGGTAGATCGCGTGGATAAGCGCGTGCACCTGCGCGTCGTTTGATATGCAACCAATCGGTTGCATTCTATGGGTGGGGTGTCACCGCATCCACGACGAGGGCGCCTCGGTCGACATGGACTCTCGCCACGTCTCCTCGGTGCAAGATGCCCTTCAAAATCATTTCCGCGATGGGCGCTTCGATGTGCCGTCCGATGGCGCGCCGCATGGGACGCGCGCCCATCTCGGCGTCGAAGCCGCCCGCGTCGAGCAGCGCGTCGATGGCGGCCGGATCCGCTTCGAGTTTCACGCCGTGGGATGTCTCGAGATCCGCGGCGAGGGAACGCAGAATACGTCGCGCGATCTCGGCGACGTCGTCGCGCCCGAGCGGAGCAAACGCGAGCACTTCATCGATCCGGTTATAGAGCTCCGGTGGCAGCGCGTGCCGCGCGGCCTCGGTCACGGCCGCGCGGTAGACATCGATCTCGCGCGCGCGGTACTCATCGCGGGCTGTTCGCGCGGTCGAGCCGAATCCGATGCGCCCGCGCGCGCTCGCTTTCGGCGTGAGGTCCGCGCCGATGTTCGAGGTGAGCAGGATCACGGTGTTCGTGAAGTCCACGGTTCGTCCGCGCCCGTCGGTGAGTCGCCCTTCGTCGAACACGCCGAGGAAGCTCTCGAGCACGTCGCGATGCGCCTTCTCGATCTCGTCGAGCAGCACGACTTGATAAGGCCTTCGCCGCACGGCTTCGGTGAGCTGCCCGCCTGCATCGTGACCCACGTAACCGGGTGGCGCTCCGACGAGGCGCGCGATGGCGTGCGGTTCGGCATACTCGGAGAGATCGAGTCTCGTCATCGCGCTGTCGGAATGAAATAGGCATTCGGCAATTGCTTTTGCAGTTTCGGTTTTGCCGACGCCCGTTGGGCCGAGGAGCAAGAATGTGCCGATGGGTCGCTTCGAACGGAAGCCCGAGGCGTTGCGGCGAAGCACGGTTGCAATGCGTTCGAGCGCGTGCGCGTGGCCAACGATGCGCGCGGCGAGCAACTGTTCGATGTGCAGGAGGCGCTCGGCATCGGTCTCGAGCAGGCGCTCCTCGGGCACGCCCGCGAGCTCGCTCACGACTTCGGCAACGTGGCGCGGTTCGATCTTGCTCTCCCCGCGTCGCTTTGCGCGCGCGCCTGCGAGGTCGAGGATCTGCACGGCCTTGTCGGGCAAGGCTTTGCCTGGCAAGTAGCGCACGCTCCACGCGATGGCCTTCGCGAGCGTCTCGTGTTCGTACGTGCACGCATGATGCTTTTCGAAGAGCGGCGTGATGCTCTGGATGGCAGAAAGGGCTTGCTCCGGCGACAGCTCCCCGATCTCGATGGGCGTAAAACAGCGAGACAGTCCCGGATCGGCGTCCACGACGCGCCGGTAGTCCTCTGCGGTGGTCGCGCCGATGCAGACGATCTCTCCGCGACCGAGCGCGAGCCGCAGCTCGCTCGCGGCTTCGTCGCCTGCGTCCTGACCGAGCAGAACGTGCATCTCGTCGATGAACAGAATCACGCGGCCCTTTGCGCGCACGACTTCGGTCTTGAGCTGGCCGATCTTTTCCGCCAGCGATCCGCGCACCGCCGTTCCCGCGAGCAGGGACGTGGGTTCAATGCCGATCACGATGCGATCTTCGAAGCAGGCCACGTCGACGCCTTTGGCGATACGTGATGCAAGACCGTGCACGATGCTCGTCTTGCCGACGCCGGGCGCGCCGACGAGGCACGCGTTGTTGGCGTGGCGTTTCGCGAGCACGTCGAGCGCGCGCTCAATCTCGGCGTCGCGGCCGACAACGGGATCGAGCTCGCCACGGGCGGCTGCGTCGGTCAGGTTCTGACCGAGCGCCGAGAGCATCGGGAACTGTTTTGGATCGAGAACGAAGCTCTTTTTCTGTGACGGTGCCTGCGGACCGCCTGCGCGCTTCTTGACCCTCGTCGGATGGGGCTTCGACGCCGACGCGGAGTGCAATGGGACGGGTGCGACCGGAGGACGTGATGCGGGCTTCGACACCGGCGCCGTGGGCATGATCCCACTTGCTCGTCGTTCACTCGTCGTCGAGGTCACGGTCCTCGAGAGCACGGTTCTTCGGGGAGGTGCGATCCCCATCGCGAGCTGCATGGTGACGATGCGCAGGCGCGTCACGTCGAGCCCGCACTGAACCATGGCTCTGTGAGCCGCCGTCCCTCCTTGCTGGCAGAGTGCAAAGAGCACGTGCACGGCACGCGCTTCGGTGCGTCCAGCGCCGCTTCTGCCCGCGAGCTCGCGCGCCTTCTGGAGCGTGCGAGCGAGTGCATCGGCGTCATCGTCGAGCGTTACGCGCGCCGCCTTCAACACGACGTCGACGTCGAGCCGGCGTTCCAAGAGGAGCTCCGCTGCCTCGTCGTGGCCACTCGCGATGGCCGCGAGAAGGTGCGTCGTGGTTGGCTTTTGACCTCGCTCTCTCGCAAAGTCCTCGGCCAGACGGCGGAGGGTCGCGAGGTCCGTCACGTCGCGCGTACAAAGCGCCTTCTGCATCGCGTCTGCCATCGCATGAGCATGTGCGTTGGGCCAAGAAATCTAGGCCTGTCCTCAGGGTGATACGAAGCGCACGGCTCTTCGCGTGGCTCCGGTCAGCGGCCAGCGGTAGGCGATGTCTTCAGCGATTCGTGCCCCTTCGACGGCGGGAGGCTCGCCCTGCGCGAGAAGCGCCCACGCCACCGGCGCGAGCTCGAGACCGAGCGGCACCCACGCTTCAGGCGCCAGCGTTGCGCGCGAGATCGCGACGTCCCAGTTGCGACGTCGCTTTGCCGCGACGAGCTCGCCGCGATCGCTCACGAGCTCGATGTCGAATCGCTCGAGCGTTCCGATGACGGTGCGAAGGAATGCGACGCGCTTACGTAGTGGCTCCACGAGCGTGAGTTTGAGATCGGGTCTCACGAGGGCGAGCGCGAGGCCCGGCGCGCCGGCCCCGCTTCCCACGTCGACGACGCGCGCCGACAGCGGGATGTATTTTGCAAGTAAAGCAGCGTCGGCGAGCATCAAGTCGTAGAGCTCGTCGTGCGAGCGCGCGGCTGTCAAATCGATGCGCGCGTTCCAGTGCGAGAGCAGTTCGAGCCAACGCCTCACGCCGTCTTGGTGTGCGGGTTGGATGCCCAATCGATTGCAATGTTGGCCGGTCATGACGTCGAGATCCCGCGGTCGTAACGTGGTGGCAGCGCCGAGAAAAAAAGGTATTTGTAAAACTCTATGCCTTTCGCAAGTTCTTCCACTGGTTCCACGAATTCCGCTGCGCCCGTCGACCCCGCGCCTCTCGCCGACCTCGTGCGCGATACGTTCGGTGCCGAGCTCCGCATGACGCCCATGCCTGGAGGGGCTTCCACGCGCCGTTATTTCCGGCTCGATTTACCCAAAGGACAGCGTGCCGTCGCCATGTTCCTACCTGAGGGCGGCAGCTCCGAGGAAGTGCACAAAGAACATGGCGGCCGCTGTCCGTTTCTCGACGTGCACGATCTGCTTTCTGCGCGCGGCATCGACGTTCCGGCCATCTTCGCGGAAGATGTGTGTCGCGGTTGGATCATCCTCGAAGATCTCGGCGATGACACGCTTGCGAATTGGCTCCTAAAACACCCGTCGGATAAACCTGCACTCTACACGAAAGCCGTGACCGATCTCGCCCATGCGCAAGCAGCGCTTGCAGTCATTCCCTCAACACCGGTCATGTTGCTCCGCAGGTTCGATTTCGATTTGCTGAGATGGGAAATCGAACATTTTCGTGAGTGGGGGCTCACGGCACGCGGCAAGTCGCTCGCCGCCGAGGACGTTGCTCGGTGGGGCCTCATCGCGGATCGGCTTGCGCAGCGCGTGGCCAATCTCCCGCGTTGCTTCGTGCATCGTGATTACCAATCTCGAAACCTCATGGTCGCGCGCGCCGGGGATGCAACCGATGAGTTGCGCCTCGTCTGGATTGACTTTCAGGATGCGCTTCTCGGACCGCGCGTTTATGACCTCGTGGCTTTGCTGAGTGACAGCTATCAAGAATTCGAACGGGCTTTCGTCGAAGCTCGCCTCTGTGAATATGCCGACGCTTCGGGTTTGCCTCCGTCCCGCCGGGCGGAGCTCCTTTACGAGTTCGATCTCGTCACCGTTCAGCGCAAGCTGAAAGACGCGGGGCGCTTCGTCTTTATCGACAGGCACAAGGGAAATCCGTCGTTTTTGAAATTCGTGACGCCGACCATTCGCAAGGTGCGTTCGGCCCTCGATCGGCTTGCATCGGAGGACGCCGATATGGCCGATCTCCGCCGTATCCTTCTTCGAGCCCTCGGCAACGAATTCGAAGCCACAGAACCATGAATCCCCGAAATCTTCGATCTGAATCCTTATCGTCGAAGATCGTTTCGATTCACGCCGAAGGGATATACCTTGCCGACAAGGACGAGAAGATTCCGTTATGGGCGGGCGCCATGCATTACTGGCGACATTCGCCCGAAGATTGGGGTGCATGCCTGGATGCCGTGAAGGCCATGGGCCTCAGGCTCGTCGACACCTACGTTCCCTGGGGCGTGCACGAGACGGCGCAAGATGCGTTCGACTTCGGACAGCGTGACGCACATCTCGACGTCGCGCGCTTCGTCCGCTTGGCGGCGGAACGCGAGCTCTACGTCATTGTGCGGCCGGGCCCGCATATCAATGCCGAACTCACGTTTTTTGGTTTGCCCGAGCGCATTGTCTGGAATCGCGATTGTCAGGCGCGGGCGCCGCGCAATCACCCCGTGATTCTGCCGATGGTCCCGAAAGCCTTTCCGGTGCCCAGCTACGCGAGCAACGTGTTTCACGATGAGGTGGCGCTCTGGTTCGACGCGTGCGGCAAAGTCCTTTCGCCGCTTCTGTATCCCCGCGGTCCTATCGTGATGATGCAGGTTGATAACGAAGGTGCACTTTATTTCCGAGATGGCCCGTATGATAGCGATTATCACCCGGATGCGATTGCCCTCTTTCGCAATTTTCTCCGCAGCAAATACGCGACCGTCGCGGAGCTGCGCGAGGCATGGGGGGAACCCAATGCGACGTTCCGGACGGTGTCGCCCCCGGTGCGCTTCGATGCAACAGAAAGCCGCGATCTTGCGCGCCATCTCGATTGGATGGAGTTCCACGAGCACCTGATTGTGCATGCGATGGGGCGCTTCGCGCAGTCGCTCGAGAATGCAGATTTGTCGTCCGTGCCCACGTACCATAACTTCCCGCCCGGCGAGTCGACGACACCGCTGAACGCGGAACGCTTCAAACAGGCCGTCGACTTTGTCGGCCTCGACTACTACCACGCGGCCAACCCGCGGCATCATAGGATGATCCTCCGGCGCACCACGGAGCTCGCCGTGCACTCGGAAGGTTTCTGCGTGCCTGCGTATGGGGCCGAGGTGGGTGCAGGCTTTTCGCCCATTTTTCCGCCGCTCGACGATAAGGATACGTTCTACACGCTCATGTGCGCGCTCGCGTACGGGCTTCGCGGCTTCAACCTGTACATGGCTGTCGACCGTGATCGCTGGGTGGGCGCACCCATCGACGTGCACGGCATTCCGCGAAGAGTCGCCGACGAATACCATGCGCTCCTCCATGCGCTCGCTCGCGTGAAATTCACCACGCTTTTTCGGCGTGCTCCCGTGCGCCTCGTCGTCCCTCGCGCGCTGCGCCGGCTTGCGCGTGCCACTCACGCCTTTGGTCCGGTGACGCCGTCGGCGTTCAATATTGCGGGTCTAGGGCTCATCGACAGTTGTCTCGAAGACGACTTCGGTCTGGGCAACGTCGCGCCCATCGCGGGGGAGTCATTGCTGCGCGCCTTCGAAGAAGCGCTGCTCACGCGAGGTATCCCCTTCGCATACGCCGGCGGTGAAGGTCTCGAAATGAGCATCGGTGATGCTTCGTGGATCGTGTGTGCAACCGCAGGAGGAATTGAGCAAGAGCTATTTGCTCAACTTCGAAAGGCGCAAAAGAACGGCATCGTGGTGACCATGGGTCCGAACGTGCCGAACCGCGATGGCAGCATGCGCAACCTCGACGTGCCGCACGACGTGCAGGGGTTTCACGTCGTTGCTCTCGAAGATCCCGCGGAGGCTGACTCGCTCGTTGCTCGGTGGGCGAAGGAACTCCATCTTCCGGCATATCCGGTCGACATTCCCGACGTTTATGTGGCAATCCACGAAGACGCCAAGGGAACACCGAAGATCGTGTTTGTGATGAATCCAACGGACAAGATCGTGACGGCAACGGTGGAGCTCGGCAACGCGGTCAATGCCCTCGAGGATCTCTTGCCGCGCGCACATATGGCGGCGCGGATCGAGCGGACGGAGCCGCATTCGCGCGCATTCGTCGTCGAAGTTCTTGCGCGCACGGTGCGAATGTTTTCGGTCACGTGACACGTCCTTGAATCCGGCGAACGCCGGCTCCATCATCATACTCATTTGTTCGTATCGATGAAGTCCTGCACGCCCCAGAATGACTTTCCGTCGGCACTGATCGAGAATCCGCAGGCGACTTTCGTGTACCTCGGATTGGCCATGTTGATGTAATGGCCATGCACCTCATACGGTTCGCCAGGCCCCTCATCCCACATGGCTTTGAGGCACGCTGGAAGACCTTGCTCGAGCGGGAGATAGTAAGGGTCACACTCGTTTTGCGCCCATGCAGATCCTTCCGTTGTATTGACGCATTCGTTGAACGCACCGTGGGGAGTATTGCTGGCCTGGTCACTCTTGGCCTGGTCGTCGGCACATGACTCCTTCTCCGTCCAGCGCTCGAGAGGCGCCAAACCGAGGGTTGCGCGGTATTGATTGATCGTGTCGACGCAGAGCTGCTGGATGGACACGGCACCCGCGTCTTGTTCAGGATTCGTATCTGCATCCTGCACGGGAGGATCGCTGGAATCGGCACTCGCATCCTTGCTCGCGCCCGAAGCGTCCAAGGGTGGTAGAGAAGTCGCGTCGAACGTCGAGCCATCGGCGATGTCCGTGCTGTTGGGGACTGATTCATCGCTTGATTCGTCATGCGAGGACGTTGCAGCGCAAGCGACGAACAGAAGAGAGAGCGTGAAACCACAAATGCCAATGGAGAGAGTCTTCATGAGCATCAGCCTACACGCTTGATTTCTTTACGTGCCGTCTATTTAGGCCATTTGATCGAATATAATTTTTCGATAGGACGGTATTGATTCGATTCGTATGTATCTTTCTGTTGCTTGTGTCACTGGAAGTCCTGCGCAGCCCAAAATGTCTTCCCGTCCGCGCTGATCGCGAATCCACAAGCGACTTTCGTGTATGTCGTATTGGTCATATTGATATAGTGGCCGTGCTGGGAATACGGTTCGCCAGGCCCCTCGTCCCACATCATCTTGAGGCACTGCAAAATACTCTGCTCGAGAGGCAGCGGCCAGCCGGGACACTCGTTTTGCGCCCCCGCACCCGGAAGGCAAGTCCCGTATGCACCATGGGCCTTTCCGGTGCCCATGTCGGCCGCAGCTTCCCCGTCAACACATGATTCGTTGTCCGTCCAGCGCATAAGCGGCCCCAAGCCAATCGTTGCACGGTACTGATTGATGGTGTCGACGCAGAGCTGCTGGACTGAACCGTCCCCAATAGTTATCGCCGCATCAACGTCGCTCATGGCACCGGCATCGCCGACGGTGCCTGTATCATCGGGCGACGACGAGGCATTGCATGCCCCGAATAGAATCGAAACTGCAAAGGCGTAATTTGCCACGGTGGTACGCATGCATCCACTCTACGCGTCCGTGGTTTCACCCGTCGATGATTACCAATAGAGTGCTTTTTTCCAGTCGTGGATATCCCAGGACGGGTGTAGGTCGATCTGACTACACTGCGTGTTCGACGTGCCGAGTTCGTCGCCGTCGCCGACCACGCTCACGTTTCGTTGACGTTGACCTGATCGTTGTCGGCGACGGCGACGTGAACGAAGGAAAGCGCCGCCAATCCGCGTTTGCCACCGAGTCCGCCGATACAGAGCAGGCCTTAGAGCGTGTTCGACAGCCTGCTGCGCGAATCGATTCGTCGGTTGGGCGCTGCGCTCCGTGCTCACTAGCCTCGATTCGCTCGCGACGGCTGCCCTACACGCTCTTCGCTATTTCAGCAGCCAGCCGAAGAGCAGATGCTTGCTTGTCTGGCCGGATACCACTGCAATTGAATCCACGAGCGGAATCTCTTTCGGACAGACTTCCACGCAGTTCTGCGCTTTGCCGCAATCCTGTACGCCGCCCTCACCCATGAGTGCCTCGAGGCGATCGACCGCGTGCATTTTCCCGCTGGGGTGCAGGTTGAAGAGGCGCACCTGGCTGATGGCGGAAGGTCCAATGAACTTCGAGCGGTCGTTGACCTGCGGGCACGCTTCAAGGCAGCACCCGCATGTCATGCAGCGCGAGAGCGGATAGGTCTCTTCCTGGTTCTCGGGCGACTGCCGCGGACCCGGGCCGAGCTCGTGCGAGCCATCGAGGTTGATCCACGCTTTGACCTTCTTCAGGTCGTCGAACATGCGCGAACGATCGACGATGAGATCACGCACGTGCGGGAACTTCGTCATGGGCGCGAGCGTGATGGGCTCGCCGTTCGGGCTAAGCTGATCGATCATCGCCGAGCACGACTGACGGACCCTGCCGTTGATGACCATGGTGCAGGCACCGCAGACCTCTTCGAGGCACGACGATTCCCACGCAACCGGCGTCACGGTCTTGCCGTCGACAGTGACCGGGTTTTTCTGAATCTCCATCAGCGCGCTGATGACATTCATTTGGGGCTGCCAGGCAACGTCGAATTCTTCCCAACGACCTGCGTCGTTCGGGCCGTCCTGGCGGAGGATCTTCAGGCGAATCGTGCGCTTCTCGGCCATGATCTTGCCTCATTTACTAGGGGCAACAGGCCCACGATGACAAGGTGTTTCGCGCCTCGGCGTGCAATTGTTCCTCAGAGGGTGTTTACCGGCAATGCTAGCGATCTCCACAAAGGCCGTAGGGGCGCAGCATGCTGCGCTCCTACTCGACCACTGCTGTCACGCTTCGCTTTCGAGTGGCGGTTCGTCGCCGTCGCCGTCCACGATCAGGTCAACGTCAACGACTACGAAAGACATTTCATGAGCGCTGGGCGCCAAGAGCCATCGGTTGTGCGCCATCTCGTTGACGGCAACGTGATCGTGGACGTGGTCTTTGACGGCGACGGCGACGTGAACGAATCGCACGTGTGATCATGCACTCGTCGGCGCCGTAACCCACTCGGAGGACGTCTTCATACGTCGCTGCACGCGTTCGCTCATCCATCGATCCCAGTCTCGGTTCGCTTCTTCTTGGTTTCGGTAGCGAAATACACCCTTCGGCGCGCCGCCTCCAAACCTCAATACGAGCGCGTCGAGCCCCGCGCGATCTCCTGTCCCGTGCTTTCGCTTCCCAACGACCCGCATGTATCAGCCTGCTTTTCCGGCCGTTTTGTCGTCGCTCTTCGCGGCCTTTGCCTCGGCGCTCGCCGCGCCTGCTTGCTCGTATTTGCGTGGACGCGGCTTGACGAGACTGATGTCGACCGTGTCCGTTGCGTGAATGGTCATGCCGAGCAAAGGATAGTCGAGCGAGCGAACGTACTTGACTTCGCTCTTCTTGCCTGCCTCGCCGTAGAAGGCCATCGTTGTTCGAAGCCAGTTTTCGTCGTCGCGATTCTTGAAGTCTGGCTTGAAGTGCGCACCGCGCGACTCGTCGCGGTTCTTCGCGCCCTGGGCAATGACGCGCGCGATGACGAGCATGTTTTTCAGGTGACGGACGAACTGCGCACCTTGATTGGCGTGTGGCCCCGTGTCCGTCACGCCGATGTTGTGCCAGCGCTCTTCGCACTCGTCGATCTTCGCGAGGACCTTCTCGAGCACGCTGTTGTGACGCTCGATGGTGCAGTCGCGCAGCATCGTCTTCGCGAGATCCTCGTGGATCCGATAGGCGTTCTCCGTGCCCGACATCTTGAGGATGCCGTCGTACTTCGCCTGCTCCGCCTTCTTCGCCGTCTCGAAGACCGTTGAATTCACGTCGAAGGAGCTTCGACTGAGATTATTCACGTACGAGGCAATGGCGGGGCCTGCCACCATGCCGCCGTAAATGCACGAGAGCAGGGAGTTCGCGCCGAGGCGGTTTGCGCCGTGATAGGCATATTCACACTCGCCAGCCGCGTAGAGCCCTTCGATGTTCGTTGCCTGATTGCGCGGTGAGCCGACGGTAAGCTTGCCGTCGGCGCTTTTGTCGAAATCGACCCACAGGCCGCCCATCGAGTAATGCACGCCGGGGAAGATGCGCATGGGGTTATTGTACGGATCTTCGTTTGCGAACTTCTCGTAGATCTCGAGAACGCCGGCGAGTTTCTTGTGGAGCAATTCCTGCGGAAGGTGCGTGACGTCGAGATATACCTCGAGTTCGTTCTTTCCACTCTTCGTGTTGAAGATGCCTTTGTTCTCATGAAAGCATTTGAGAAATAATTCGCGGCTCGCGATGTCGCGCGGGACGAGATTGCCGTAGCCCGGGTACTTGTCTTCAAGGAAGTATTCGCGCTCTTTTTCGGGAACGTCGCGGCCTCGGCGCTTCTCTTTCGGATCCTTCGGCACCCATACGCGGCCGCCCTCGCCGCGCACGCTCTCGCTGATGAGGCGAAGCTTGTCGGCTCCCGGAATGGATGTAGGATGCACCTGAATGAATTCGCCGTTCGCGTAACAGGCGCCCGCCTGGTATGCGGCGCTCGCGGCGGTGCCGGTGTTGATGACGCTGTTGGTCGACTTACCGAAGACGATCCCGGGGCCGCCCGTTGCGAGGCATACGGCCTCGCCCACGAACGCCTCGATCTTCATCGTCTTCGTGTCTTGCGCCACGATGCCGACGGTGCGGCCATTTTCGTCCCGCACGACATTCAAGAAGTCCCAGAATTCGAACTTGCGGACCATCTTCTCGCCGCGAATGACGACGCCTTTTTCGTTTTCGACGTCGACGGTTTCGTAGCGACGAACTTGCTCGTCCAGGGCGTAAAGGAGCTGCTGACCGGTGGTGGCGCCGGCAAAGGCCGTGCGGTGGAAGAGCGTGCCGCCGAATCTGCGGAAGTCGAGCAAACCCTCCGGCGTGCGGTTGAACGTGACGCCCATGCGGTCGAGCAGGTAGACGATGCCCGGTGCGGCGTGCGCCATGCCGTTGACCGGCGGCTGGTTCGCGAGGAAGTCGCCGCCGTAGACGGTCTCTTCCATGTGCACTTGCGGCGAGTCGCCTTCGCCCTTGGTGTTCACGCTCGCGTTGATGCCGCCCTGCGCGCAAACCGAGTGCGAGCGCTTGACGGGAACGAGCGAGAAGAGGTCGACGGGGACGCCGGCCTCACACAGCTTGATGACGGTCATGAGTCCGGCGAGACCTCCTCCGACGACGATGACGCGTCGAACCTTGCCGGACTCGGTAACGATGCTGCTCTTCTGTGCCATGGAGGTTTGCCTCGGAGCGATGGGGACAGCCTGCGTGAGCAGGTGACGTCGGCCTCAGGACCGCGCAACTCGGTTTTTGCCCGCTTCCGGCTCGAAAAACAAGAGAGAACGCGGAGGGTAAACCGAGTTCCCGTCCGGAAACGTCGCGAGCGACGCAAAGCTAGCGAGGCCGACCGAGGAATACTCGGAGTATTTTGAAGGAGGCCGAACGACGATTTGCGGCGCGCAGCAGTTTCCGGATGGGAACTAACCGAGGGCGTCGAGCATGGCCAGAAGGTTCGTGGCATTCGCCGCCATCTCGGCGGTTCCCATGAGAGCCGCGTCCTTAATCTCGAACGTATCGAGCATGTCTTCCGCGACGTCGGAGAGAAAACGGCTCGGCGTGCGAAGGACCGGCTTCCCTCGCGCAACCCTATGGTTGCATCGAAGCAGATAAAGTACCTCTTCCGCCCGCGTGATGCCCACATAAAAGAGGCGCCTCTCTTCCTCGATGTCCTGCACGGTGGCGTCGGTCGCTCTCGTCTCGAGCGTCCGCTTGTGCGGGATGAGTCCTTCTTCGCAGCCAAGGATGAAGACGCATTGGAACTCGAGCCCCTTGCTGCCGTGGAGCGTGGACAGCGTCACCACGTTGCCCGGATCTTCGTCGTCCTCATTCAACTGCAACGTGAGCGAGTGCAAAAACGCCATCAGCTCGCGCTCGGCGCTCGCGTCCTGTTTCATGGCTTCGACGCGCATTTCGCGGCGCAAGAGGACACCGAAGAAGCCCTCCACGTTTGCCCAGCGGCGAGCTGCTGCCGTCGCCGACGTGGAGGTTTGATCGATGTCTTTTCGGAGGCCGATGGCCTCGGAGAGCTCGCGCGCGACCGTGCTCGCGGCTGCGCGCTCGACGATGAGTCGCTTGCGCACGTTCGCAATGATTCGCTCGAGCGCCTGACAGCCGTCGCGTGCGGAGCCTGACATGCCGTCGATCGCGTCGATGCGCTCGATGGCTTGCCAGAGCGACCAGCCGCGCGCGAGGGCGGTTTGTGAGAGTCGCTCGATGCTCGTGTCGCCGATGCCGCGCGGCGGGTAATTGAGGATGCGCCGCAGGCTGATCTCGTCGGAACGGTTCAATGCAACCTTGAGATACGCGAGGACGTCTTTGACCTCTTTGCGTTCGAAGAATTGCTGGCCGCCGATCATTCGATACGGCACGCCCTGCTCGCGCAACGACTCCTCGACGAGCTTCGCTTGGCCGTTCGAGCGATAGAGGATGGCCACGTCTTTTGGCTTTCTCTGCTCGTCGTGGATCAGCCGGCGCACTTCGCGTGCAACGAACGCGGCCTCCGCCTCCGGCGACGGAGCGGTTCCGAGCCTGACCTTCTCTCCCCCCGGCTTGCTGGTAAAGAGCACCTTCTTGTATTTTGCATCGGTTCGCTTCGCGATGACCGCGTTGGCAACGGCGAGGATGGGCGCCGTCGAGCGGTAGTTCTGTTCGAGCTTGACGACCTTCGCGCCCGCGAATTGCTCTTCGAAATCGAGGATGTTGCGCGCGTCTGCGCCGCGCCACGCATAGATCGACTGGTCGTCGTCGCCGACGACGCAGATGTTCCGGTGGCGGCCGGCGAGCAGGCGCAGGACCTCGAGCTGCGCGCGGTTCGTGTCTTGGTACTCGTCGACCAAGACGTACATGAACTCTTTTTGCCAGCGATCGAGGATGTCTTGTCGCGATCTCCAGAGGCGCGCGACCTCGCACACGAGATCGTCGAAGTCGAAAGCCTTGAAGTTCTTGAGCGCCGCTTGGTAGCGCGGATAGACGATCTTCGCGATCTCGTCGTAGTCGTCGCCTTCGCGCACGACGTACTCTTCCGGCGACAAAAAAGCGTTCTTCGCGTTCGAGATGCGCGTGAGGATCGCCGCGGCATCGAGCTTTTTGCCCGCGTCGATGCGACTCATGATCTCCTTTACGGCCGAAATCGAATCGCCTTGATCGAAGATCGTGAAGGTCCCGCCGAGCGACTTGCGCTCGCGGCCGAGGACCATGAGACCGAAAGAATGGAACGTCGAGAGGACGACGCCGCGCTGGTCGCCGATCGCGCCGCGCCTTCGTCCGTTCGTGATTCGGACGCCGCCTTGCTCCTTGACGACGTGCGCGACGCGCTCTGCCATCTCGCCCGCGGCCTTGTTGGTGAACGTGAGCGCACAGATCATGTGGGCGGGGACACCGCGCGACAAGAGGCGCGCAATTCGATGTGTGATGACGCGAGTTTTGCCGGATCCGGCGCCGGCGAGCACGAGCACGGGGCCGTTCTGGTGCTCGATGGCCAACCTTTGCGCGTCATTCACTCCGCTCATTCGGGGGCGCGACTCTTAGCATCTGTCAGGCATCGAGAGCGTGTATCCTCCGCGGCCATGATCGTTGCGAGCCGCCTAGCCCAGATAATTCATGACGCGATTGCGGTAGAAGGCCGAGACCGCAGCGAAAAGGGCGCACGCCGTATCGCAGGACCGAGGCGTACTGTACGTACGCCGCAGGTCCGACAAAAGCCGTACGCCCTTTGC
>WQYX01000007.1 GCA_009781005.1 Polyangiaceae bacterium
AGCCCGCGAAAGCGTACTTGTCGTACGTGCGCAGGCACCGCAGCGCCCACCTGAGGTCCCGCCGCAGGCGGGCCGACAGCGCCGAAGGCGCCATCGAAGCGAATCGATTCGCGCAGCAGGCTGGTAAACATGCTCTAAGCACCGCATGCGCAGCGATAAAACTTGCGGGATCGGCAAGGCGGACATGCTACGCGTTGCCGCGCATGCGATGGTCCCTCGTCCTCGTCGCTTTTGTTGCGCTTGGCACTCTTTCCTGCGGCCGGAAAGCAACACGCGAAGATTGTGAGGTCGTTGTCGACCGCAACGTCGAGGTTCAGATGAAAGCGCTCGGGATCACCGACCCTGCCGCGATCGAGAAAAAACGGCAGGAGATGCACGCATCCATGAGCGAGGACATTGACAAGTGCGTGGGCAAACGCGTCACCGACGCGATGATAGCGTGCGTGAAGGATGCACCGACGACCGACAAGATCGACAAGTGCTTCCGATGAACCGACTTCAGACGCTCGCCGTCGTTCTCAGTTTTTTTACGCTGCTCCCGATGCTTGCATCATGCACCAAAAAGGCGTCGCAACAGCAGTGCGACGAGCTGCTCGATCGATTCGCCGAACTGGTCGTCAAAGAACGTTTTGCCGACGCGGGTGCGGACGTGATGGCAAAGGAGCAAGCTCGCGAGCGCAGCGACGCCAAAGGCGACGATGCATTCAAGAACTGCACGTCCGAAGTCCAGCTCGACGAACACGCGTGCGCCATGAAGGCCGCGACGTCAGCAGCGCTGATTAAGTGTCTCGAATAGGGAAGATAAATCGATGGCGGTGAAAGGCGTGGTGCACGGTGCACCTTCTGCCCAAAGCATCGTGCGACGGTCCTTGCCGAGCGCGAGCACCATGCTGCTGCGTGTTGCGTAGTCGATGTTGGTGAGGTGCAGGCACGTTCCGCTGAAGGGATCGGTGGGATCGTGCTCGGCGAGCACGCCCGTGAGTCTTGCAACGTCGAGTGAGTGCTCGCCGGGCCGCGGACCAAGACGCGACCACGCAGCCATGGCGCGCCGAACGCGCGCGCGCTCGTCGCCCGCACCGAAGCTTCGTTCGGTCACGACGTGTACGCCCGAACCAAGCGAGAGCTGCGCGAGGTGCTCGCCGTCGGAGATGGTTGCCAGCACTTCGCGCTCGTCGGCGTAGACGAGGTGAAAGCCGTTGTGGCTCTTTGCCTGCAACGCTGCCATTTTCGTGTGGATCTGGCGCGCGGAGGGCTCTTCGAGAGCACTGACGACGATGGCCCCGCGTGAGGTGCGCGCGGCATCCTGCGGGCCGAGGTGGCGGTTCGTGATGCCAACGAAGACGCCGTGCCGATTGATGCCGAGCCAGGTGCCGTGCGCAAGCTCGTCGCGCGGCGCGATGAACCCAGCCGGCCAGAGTTGCGGCGGCAACGATGGGCGAGCCATGCGCTCATCGCGATTGGCAACGACCACGAGCTCTGCGCCCGCGATCTTGCTGGTGGCAACGAGCAGCGTGCACATGTGCGAGCGCGAAGGCGTCAGGGCTTGAGCAGCGGAAAACCGAGCGCTTCGCGCTGTGCGGAATACGCCTCGGCGACGCTCTTTGCGATGGCGCGGACGCGCCCGATGAAGCGCGCGCGCTCGGTTACGCCGATGGCGCCGCGCGCGTCGAGCACGTTGAACTGGTGGGCCGCCTTCACGACGAAATCGTAGGCTGGCAAGACGAGTTTCTTCAGAGGATCGTCCGAGAGCGCGAGAAGTCGCTTGGCTTCTTTCTCGTCATGATCGAACGCGGCGAAGTGCGCGGCGACGTCGGCTTGCTCGAAGTTGTACGTTGACCATTCCCATTCGGCGCGCTTGAAGACTTCGCCGTACGTCACGCCGGGTGCCCAGGCGATGTCGAACATGGTCTCGACGTCCTGCAGGTACATCGCGATACGCTCGAGGCCGTAGGTGAGCTCTCCTGAAACGGGGCGGCAGTCGATACCGCCGACCTGCTGGAAATACGTGAATTGGCTAATCTCGAGTCCGTCAATCCATACTTGCCAGCCGAGGCCCCACGCGCCGAGCGTCGGTGATTCCCAATCATCTTCGACGAATCGCACGTCGTGCTGCTCGGGGCGGGTACCGATGGCGAGGAGCGATTCGAGATATTGATCTTGGATATCGAGTGGCGAGGGTTTGAGGATGACTTGGAACTGGTGAAACTGCTGGGTGCGATTCGGATTGTCGCCGTAACGGCCGTCGGTGGGGCGGCGCGAGGGCTCGACGAACGCGACGTTCCACGGCTCGGGACCGATGGCGCGGAGGAACGTGGCTGGGTTGTAGGTTCCAGCGCCGACTTCGGAGTTGTACGGCTGAACGAGCAGACAACCGCGTTTGGTCCAGAACGACTGAAGCGAGAGAATGAGCTCCTGAAAATACATCGCAGCCGGTGTTGCTATCACGTTGCGGACGTTGCTTGAATGCGTGCCGTGCTAAGTGCGCGCCGATGGCGCAACATCCCCGAGTCGCATCGTTGAAGAAGCTGCATCTCGAGCTCGACGCATGCTGTACTTGCCCGAAAATGCAGCGACCGGTGGTGCACGGCCCCCCGGTGTTCACGAAGGTCTTTCTTTTGGGGCAGGCGCCTGGTCCACACGAGGGCAAAGTGGGCAAGCCCTTCGCGTGGACCGCGGGCAAGACGATGTTTCGCTGGTTCGAGACGTCGATGGGCATCACGGAAGACGAGTTCCGCGCGCGCATCTACATGGCGGCCGTTGCGCGCTGCTTTCCCGGCAAAGCGAACGGCGGCGGCGATCGCAAACCCGATACCGACGAAGTCGCTCGATGTCGCACGTTCCTGGAACGTGAAGTCGCGATTCTCCAGCCTGAACTCGTCCTCGCGGTCGGCACGCTCGCGATTGGCGAGGTGCTCGGTGCGCGCGTTCTCGGTAAAAAGCTCGACTCGATTGTCGGACAGAGCTTTCGCACGACGTGGCACGGCGTCGAGAGCGACGTCGTCCCGCTGCCGCATCCGAGCGGCGCGTCGCCCTGGCACCGAATCGAACCCGGAAAAACGTTGCTCGGCAAAGCGCTCGGCCTCATCGCGCGCCATCCCGCGATGCACGCCGTTATCCATGATGCGTGACGATCACGGCCGTCCGTCGCGCAACTTGACCGCTTTCAAGTTGACGCGAGGTTTGGAACCCCTCGGAGGTTGCTCCCGTCGTCTTTTTGCCGATTTGCGTCGCATCGCTTCGTTGCTCCTCCTCAAGCTGCAAAAGCAGCTCTCGTCGGAGCGCCTCGCGCTGCTTGCAACTCGGCCAAAATACTCGGTCCGCAACCTGCTCGGGGTTCGCGGCGGGGCCGAGGAGCGGACCGGAACAGCCTTGTATGGCTTTGAGGACCGCACCGCAGGCCCCAACGATGAGATCGCGGCAAATCGAAAGCGGTCAATGCATGAAGTACTTCACCAACATCATCACCATGACGGCGAGTGCTGCACCAATCATGAGAAGCGCCGCCACCGCGAGCAAACCGATGGATGATCGTTTGATTGAAGACCGAAGGTTGAGCCGCGGCCCAGAGTGCGGCAGCGACTCCATTGGCAATGGCTGTCGCGCGCTTCCCGGCGCGAGAATCGGTTGATCGCTCGCAGGATTTGGCGTGGAGCTCGGGGCAGCGAAGGATGGCAAAACCGTTGCCCCAAGGAGCACCGCGTCGAGGGCGCGCGCGAATTCGCCGGCAGACGTGAAACGATCCTCGATGTTCTTGGCGAGCGCCTTCTCGAGCACCGTCCACAAGAGCGGAGGAAACGTTTTTCCCGGAACGCGTTCGTTGATGGGCACTGGTGCTGTGGTTGCGTGCAGCTGAATGTACTCCGCCGAGTTACTGCCATCGAACGGCAGCTTGCCCGTGAGCACTTCGTAGAGAATGACCGCGAGCGAGTAGATATCGCTTGCGGGTGTGAGGATTCTCCCTTGCGCTTGCTCGGGGCTCATGAACTCGGGAGTACCGAAGACCATGCCCTCCTGCGTGAGAACGACGGAACCGGGGCGCATTTCGCGCTCGGTAACCTTCGCAAGGCCGAAATCGAGCACCTTTGCGTAATCACGAGCGTTACCTCGCCGGCAGAGGAAGATGTTCTCCGGTTTGAGATCACGATGGATGATTCCGGCGCGGTGGGCCTCGTCGAGTGCGCTGCAAACCTGGATAAGGATGGGCAGTCCACGCTCGAGCGGCATGGGGCCTTCGGTGCGCACAGTTTGATTGAGATTCTTGCCCTCGAGAAACTCCATGACGATGTAAAGCGAACCGTCTTCGAGTTCGCCATAGCGGTACACCTTGACCGTGTTCGGGTGCAAAAGATGGCTCATGGCGCGCGCTTCTCGGCTGAAGCGCGAGACGAGATCCTTGCGATTTGCAAGTCTCGGATGGAGGATCTTGACGGCCACCATCCGGTTTGCAGCAGGCTCGAACGCTTTGTAGACGTCGCCCATGCCGCCCGAACCAATCTTTTGCAACATTCGTAACTGGCCATTCAGAATTTCACGGCCAATGAATGGATCCAGCGGGCGAGCCATTGCAGGTCATACGATATCACGAATCGCGGCCGTCGGCTTCGTGGCCACCATGCTATCGCGACGGCGATGAGTGCGCGCGTGTTGTCGTCGAATGTGCTTTCCCAGGCGAGGTTCGCGCACGGATTTTCGACGCGCGACGGGGCCGACCCGCGGCGCCTCGGTGCGGCCATTGGATTCGACGAAAGGAAGCTTCACCAAGTGGAGCAAGTGCACGGGAGCAGAGTGGTCGTTGCCCGTGGCGACGTCGACGGCATGCGTGCGTGCGAAGCCGACGCCATCGTGGCCGAACCGAAAAGCATGCATGCTGCAGGTGTGCGCGTCGCCGATTGCGCGCCGTTGCTCGTTGCAGACAAAGCGAGCCGGCGCGTCGCAGCGGTGCACGCGGGCTGGCGAGGCGTCGCCTGTGGGATCGTGCCCGCGGCAGTTCATCACCTTCTCTCTGCAGACAACGCGGGACGCGCGGCGGATTTCGTGGCCGCCATCGGGCCGTGCATCGGCGCGTGTTGCTTCGAGGTCGGCGACGACGTGGCGGCGAAGATCGTCTTGGTCTCGGCACCCGAAGTCGTCGTTCGTCGCGACGTGGAGCGCGGGAAGGCGTACGTCGATCTGCGTCGCGCCCTTCGATGGCAGCTCCGCGCAGCGGGAATGTTGGACGAGGCAATCGACGACGTGCCGGGGCACGGACGCATGGCGTGCACGCACTGCAACGGCGACGTCTTCGACTCCTATCGTCGTGACGGCCGCGCGAGCGGGCGCATGATCGCCGTCATCGTCGCAGGTTGACCTGCGCCAATTTCATTCGGGTTCTGCGGAGGGATCGACGAGGAGTGCGCCGGTGAAGCGCGTGCGAAGGTAGAAGCCGCGAGGCACGGTGGCGATGGCCTCGCCGTCGCTGCCTCGCACGACGGTGCGCACGCGCCCGTGCGCTGCCTTCGGTCGAACTTGCATCCATCGCCCGAAATGCGCCGTCAGCTCCTCGATACGCCCCACACCGACGAGTCCAACGATCTCGTCGAAGTCGTTGCGCAATACATCTTCCTGGTTCCTCGTCGGCGTCCAGAGCACGGGGGACGCAACGCGCCGCGATCGCCACGACGTACCTTCTTTCGTGACGAGAGGAACGAAGAGCACGCGTGAGAGCTTCGCGCGCACCCAGGATGTCTCCCATTCTTGATCTTCGGCGTCGTCGAGCGAGAACGTGCAGACGTACGTCGACTCGATCGGCGTGCCGCGACTATCGACGGGGATCGTCTTCAGCTCGACGGCGAGATCGGGAAAATCGAGGACCATCGCGCTGCCCCCCGTTGCGCCGAGCGCGCGCTCGACGATGCCTCCGGGCACACCTTTCGTGCGCACGGCCGATCCCCCCGTATCGACGCCGAGCGCCGCAGCAAGATCGCCGATCTGCGTGCCGGCGAGCGCGTGCGCGCGCGCCATGAGCTCCTCGCATGACGTTGGCGGCGGCGCCCGCATGTGCACGAGCGTCTATTGCCAGTGATGTTGCGCCGCAGCAAGGAAGTCCGCGAAGCTTGCACGAAACAAGGTCGGCATCGTATCCCGGTCTTCATGATGCACGGAGCGCTCGAGGACATCACGAAGGCCGTTGGCGAGACTCCCATCGTCCGTCTCCACCGCGTGACCGAAGGTTTGCCGCCGGACATCGAGATCTACGTCAAATGCGAATTTTTGAATCCGGGCGGCAGCCATAAAGATCGCCTCGCGTGGAATCTGGTTCGGCGCGCCGAAGAAGCCGGCCTCCAGCCTGGTGGCACGATCGTGGAGGCAACGAGCGGCAACACGGGCGCCTCGCTGGCGCTCCTTGCGGCGATTCGCGGCTACAAATGCGTTTTCGTCATGCCGGACAAGATGAGCACGGAGAAGGTCGCGAACCTCCGTGCCTTCGGCGCGAAGGTCGTCATATGCCCCACCGCCGTGGACGCCGACGATCCGCGTAGCTATTACAAGGTTTCGCGCCGTATCGCGGACGAAACACCCAATTCATTTTACGCGGATCAGTATCACAATCCGGCGAATCCCGAGGCACATTATCTTTGGACGGGGCCCGAGATTTGGAAACAAACGAAAGGCGACCTGGACGTCTTCGTGGCGGGTCTCGGCACGGGTGGAACGGTCAGTGGCACCGGTCAGTACCTCAAGGAAAAGAAACCCGAGATGACGATTCTCGGCGTGGATCCCGTGGGTTCCCTTTACTACGATTTCGTCAAGACGGGCCGCATTACCAAGCCCTTTTCGTACAAGGTGGAAGGCATTGGCGAGGATTTCTTCCCAACCACGATGAACCTCAAAATCTTGGACGATATCGTCCGCGTCGACGACAAAGAATGCTTTCGTATGACGCGCGACCTGACGCGCCTCGAAGGTCTCTTCGTGGGCGGTTCGGGGGGCGCCGCCGTGGCGGGCGCCATCAAGTGGGCAAAAGCCAAAAAAGGCCCGCTCAAGATTCTCGTGTTCCTTTGCGACGGGGGCGGCAAATACGTTTCGAAGATCTTCAATGACGATTGGATGCGCGAGAACGGCTTTCTCGACGAGGAGCCCGGCATTGGCACGGTTGCAGACATCTTGCGCATGCGTGAAAAGCAGGAGATTGTCACGACGACTCCCACTGCAAAAGTCAAAGATGTCATTGCCACGTTCAAGCAACTCGGTATCAGCCAGCTCCCCGTCGTCGACAAGGGCAAGCTCCTTGGCGTCATCGCGGAGGTCGATTTGCTCCGGCATATGGTATCAGGCTCGCGCTCGGCCAATTCGACCATCAGAGATCTTATCGAGAGCGATTATGCAACGGTGACACCCGAGACGAAACTCGAGCTCGTGCAGGGCGTTCTGGCAGAGGCTCGCGCGGCCATCGTGACCGCGGACGACGCCGTCGTGGGTATCGTCACGAAGATTGACCTGATTGATTATCTCGCAACGAAAGCAAGCGATCGTTAAGAGGCCCTACCCGCCGAGGGCTCTTTAACAGCGATAAGCATCTGTTGCGCACCCAGCACAATGCGACGCAGGTGAGGTTCGAGATTGCGACAAAAGGCAAGCGCCTTTGGAAAGAAGACGATGTAATCAAGCCGAACGGCTTCAAAACCCGCACGACGAAGCAGACGGCGAGCCTCCCACGGCCAAAGGAGGATAGCATCATCGTCGAATGGACACGTTGCTACGGCATGACGCGTCAGCGGATTTAAGGGGTTGTGTTCGAATACAACGACGCGCCCACCTGGCCGAAGCGTGCTTCGTACAATTTCAAGAACATCATCTCGTTTGCATGGCGGAATGTGGTGAAGGACACCTGAGAGTATGACTGTCGAAAAATGCGAGCGTGGTAGTGTTGACACCTCGGAATGGAGTTTCGCGGAGGGTGCACGCTCGTGAGCCACCGCAAGACTCTCCGTTGAAGGATCGTAACCGTGCACTTCCTGCAGCTCGCCAAGCAAACCTTCGAATCTTTCCGTAAGATTGCCAATGCCGCAGCCATAATCGAGGAGTGCTCCACGGAGTAGACCTTCACGGCGGAGGCAGTTGATCTTGTAGTCGTGGAAGTACGCCGGATCCTCCCCACTTGCCGCAACGCTGTTGCGGTGCATGCCTTCATAGGACTTGGTGTAGTTATCGAATTTCGACATTGATTTATCTTCGTGATCGGATTGCGGGAAGCATTCCCCCAAGCGCGGGCTTCATTCGAGTTTACGGATTTTGTTGTTCAAGCTATCGGCAATGTAGATAGTGCCAGCATTCATGGCCACGCCTTGGGGGCAATGGAATGTGGCGGTGTCGGCTGGGCCGTCGTTGTCGCCGGCTACGCCTACATTGGATGCTGCACGTTGCCCTGCAATCGTTGTGACTTCGCCGGTCGGCGAAACCTGACGCACTGCATTGTTGTAGGTGTCACCCACCAAGAGGTTACCGTTTGCGTCGATCCTTATACCAAACGGACTGGCGAACGATGCATCGGTCCCCGTACCATCGATCAACGGTCCCCTGGCACCCGAGCCGGCGAGCGTGGAGACCTGGAGGTCGGACGTAATCATTCGGATATCGTTGTTCCGGTACTCGCTCACGTACAGAGTACCTCCTGCATCCACGAGGATTCCCCACGGGTAATTGAAAGTTGCATTCACCGCCCGGCCATTGACGTTACCCGCAGTGCCAGTACCCGCATAGGTGCTGACGGCGCCGTCCCGCGTCACCAATCGGATCTTGTTGCTGCGTGAATCCGCAACATAGATATTGCCGCTGGCGGCATCCAGCGTCAGACCCACCGGATAATTAAAGCTTGCTGCTGTACCCATGCCATCGGAAGCGCCGGGGTTGCTTGGGCCCGCGCCAGCCAGCGTGCTGACCCAGCACGTTGGTGTAGGGATGATCTTGCGGATCGCGTGGTTTGCGTAATCGGCTACGTAGACATAACCGGCCGGGTCCACGGAAATGCCGTAAGGCGAATTGAATGTTGCATCCGCGCAGTTGCCGTCGGCAAGTCCTGCGTTGCCATTGCCTGCGTAAGTACTGACCGTACCGTCAGCAGCGATTTTGCGGATCTTGTTGTTGTATTGGTCGGTGACGTAAAGGCTACCGTTTGGTCCGAGTGCAATCCCTGCCGGATTGTTGAAAGTCGCCTGCAAGGCGGGGCCGTCCTGAGCACTCGCTTCGCCCGTGCCGGCCAGTGTTGAGACGGTATAGGTTTTCTTGGGTTGGGAGACATCCGGCTCGCCCGTCAGCCCACCGTCTGATACCGATGCGTCTGACGCATCTAGGTTGTCTACAGCCGTGAAGTGCGCACAAGCCATGACGCCCACGAGCCCAATCAGCAGCAGGCATCTTTTCATCATGTTTCTCATTCGGTGGTGGTTTCCGGCGAGTTTGCAAAAAGCAGTTGACTGGGAAGTTGGCATGTACCGCAAGGACATGTGATCTTCAATTCAATCTTGTTCAAATGCAATCAACGCGTGCGTCTTTGAGTCGCAGAAACTCGAGGCGCGATTCTCATAAAGATACAATTCGAACGTGCGCGAAGAACGGCCGCCGCGCCAAATGCTTACGCGGCTCTGCGAGAGGCGCACGTGCGACGGTAGCGCAGAAGCGCCATCGCCTCCGAAACGATTGTCGGTGACGAACAGAACGTGCTCGGCGCGCCGTCTCGGTCCGGAATCTAGAGACACGCCCTAATAAAGATAAAAGACTGTTGCCGAAGTCCGACACGAGCGCATGAAGTTTCCCCGACGATCTTCGAAGCTTCCCTGATGGGAAGGAAGCTTCCCCGACGATCTTCGAAGCTTCCCTGATGGGAAGGAAGCTTCCCTGACCGAAAATTTGCTTAGAAAGACGCACTTTCGAGCTTGGGATGCCCGGACGCGGGCTTCCAGATCGAAAATTTAAGCCAAAATCCGGTCTGGGAGACTCCGCGGCCCATCAGGGAAGCTTCGTGGCCATCAGGGAAGGTTAGAGAGCGTCTGTTTTCGCGGGGTTTTCGACCTCGGACCCGTCGGCGGCCGGAGCTTCGTCTCCCTTGGACTTGGACGACTTTCTCTTCGCGAGGCCGAGCGTGATGAGCGACGCGCGCTTCTTGATCACGCTGTGCGCCGTGACAGACCAATCCTTGTCCCATGCATAGAGCTTCACCAGATCCTTGGTGTGCGAGGGATCAGGCACGACCGGCGGTGCCTCAGACTCGGCATCACCCACGTCGCGCGCGACGTCGACGAGCGCGCGCAGGCACCTCCCAAGGTTCCATGTCCGCATCTGTTGGCGCGACGGTGCGGGCAACCCCACGAACCTTCCCGGGCCCATCTGTATCGGCAGCGGTCGCTTCTTCGGAATCGGGCTCTTCGCGACTCAATGAAGTGCGGTAGGGGCGAAGCCATGGCGGATGGGGCTCCTTAAGAAACTCGAGGCGCGATTCTCATAAAGATACAATTCGAACGTGCGCGAAGAACGGCCGCCGCGCCACATTCGGACGCGGCTCTGCGAGAGGCGCACGTGCGCAGGCAGCGCAGAAGCGCCATCGCCTCCGAAACGATTGTCGGTGACGAAGAGGACGTGCTCGGCGCGTTGCCATGCTGCGCGCGGCAACCACGTATCGAAATCATCCGGGATGGATGTTGCGCAGCCGACGCGGACCCCCGGAAAGCCCGCTTGGAGCTGCGCGCAAATGGTCCAGTGCGCTCCAACGAGGACGATCTCGTGCCCTTGTGGATCGTACGGCGTGGCAACGACCGCCATCTGGTCGCGAACGGCACCGAACACCGCGGGCCACCCATAAAGCTCGCTCGCGATATCGAGTTTTGGATCCGCCGAGACTGGTAGAAGGCGCGCGGACGAGGGAACGAGCGCCCACGCGTGCGCGCCGATCGTGAACAGGCCCGCGACGAGCGTTGCTGCAAGATACATGCGTTTGGACACGGACCGCGCCGGGTTCTGTGAGGACCGTCGCGCCGCATCGACGGGCAAGACCAGAAGCGCCGGAGCGATCCAGTGCGGTTCGGCCACGCGGCTCCAGAGCGCGAAGAGAACGAGCGGCACGAACGGAATCGCGAACAGATAAAAGAAGAGGCGCGCCGTGGCATCTTCGTTACGTGCGCGCACCAGATCGCGCGCGGCCTTTACCGCAATCCACAGGATGATCGGCGAGAGGTAGAGAAGCTGCCCGCCAACGAACGCGCCGAGGTTTCGTAGTGCGAACCCGGCACCCGCCTGCGTTGCGACGAGGCGGTGCTGAAGCATGGGAAAGCCGAGTTTCTTTTCGTAGAGAACGATCGGCGCGAGGATGACGGCGCCCGTGGCAAGTCCTGCCCACGGCCAGAGCGTGCGCGCGGCTTTCGACTCGGGGAATTGCGACCGTGCGATGGAGACGTACGCGACGGCGAGGCCGAGCACGAGGAGCACTCCGGGAGCTTTCGCTGCGCAAGCGATCCCCGCGAGGAGGCCCGCGCCGACGAAGGCTGACGCCGACCGCGTCTGGTTCGGCGTTGCGCGAAGCCCGATGCACGCGAGCGCAACGGCGCCGATCCAGAGCGGCGCGAGCAAGAGATCCGGTGTCATGGCGAAGAGCCCGACCGAGATCTCCGGAACCACGGCAACGAGGAGCGCCGCAAGCATCGCGGGCCGCTTGTTTGCCGAGGACGCGCGCGCGGCCGCGTACACGACGAAGGGCACCAGCGTGGCTACAACGGACGTGACGACGTGGGCGCCGAGCGGCTTCGGGACCGATCCATCGCCGAGGACGCGCGCGAACAGGCCGATGAGCCCCGGATGATCGAGGTACGCGGGCTGCGGGTGAATGGCCCACGACGCGTAGAGCGCCTCGCTGTCGCCGAAGCCGACGCGCGTGGCGGCGTAGAGTCGAACGAGCAAGAGGAGCGAGGAGACGACGACGAGGGGGATCATGC
This sequence comes from Polyangiaceae bacterium, assembly GCA_009781005.1. GTDB lineage: Bacteria > Myxococcota_A > Polyangia > Polyangiales > Polyangiaceae > Labilithrix. The sequence continues at coordinate 11,961 of WQYX01000007.1, forward strand.
GGAAGCTCGCGTGTTGGCGAGCCACGGCTCGAGCATGCGCGCCACGTGTTGCGACGTCGCCGTTGGGCCGCGCAACACGGTCGTGATCTCGGCGCACGCCGCCGTGAACGCTTCGCGATTGTCGAGCAAGCTCGCGAGCGTTTCGGAGATGCGCGACGCGTTTACGTTACGCTGCAAGAGTTCCGGGAACGCCGCGCGATCGAGCAGGACGTTGGGTAAGGCCAAAAAGCGTGTCGTCATGAGCAGCCGTGCGCCAAGTTCGGTTGTCCAGCCAACGCGATAGCAGATGATGGGCACCGCACCTGCGAGCGCGCATTCAAGCGAGGCCGTGCCGGACGCCGTGAGCGCGGCGTCGAAGGCCGGAAGCGCATATGCAATGCCGGCGCGCGCGTCGACGTGGACGATCTCCGCGCGGTAACTCGACGCCACCGCGTGCGCCCACGTGCGCGTTCTCTCATCCAGGCTTGGTGCGAGCAGGATGCGCGCGTCGACGCTGGCTCGATCGCGACGTACGAGCTCGTACCCTGCGAGCATGGGTTCGAGCATTTTTCGCACTTCGTGCGGGCGGCTTCCCGGCAAAATGGCGACCGTCCAGGCGCGCTCGGTCAGGCCGAGCAACGCGCGCGCTGCTCTCCGCGCCTCGTGCTTCGTGGGATACGTTTCCGAGACGCGTCGACTCTCCTCGAGGGACGGATGGCCGACGTAGCGAGCGTCGACTCCGATGGCGCGCCAGAGCGGCTCTTCGAATGGGAGCATCACGGCCATGCGGTCGACGTGCTTCCGAAGGGCGTTGCCGCGCCTGCGCCGCCACGCCCAGATCTGCGGAGCGCCGTACCAGAGCACGCGCGTGCCCATGTTCGAGAGCGTCTTGGCGAGCACCGTGTTGAATTCAGTGTAATTTACAAGTAATGCCGCGGCCGGTCGTCGCTTCACGCACACCGCGCGCAGTCGCGCGTAAGCGAGGCCCACGTTCCACGCGCGCGCCGCGACCTCCGCGATGCCGAGCGCCGTCGAGTTGCGCAAGTCGCTCGTGAGCTCGACGCGTTCGCTCGCAAGCGCTTCTCCGCCCATGCCAAAGGCGCGCACGCCAGAGAGGTGCGAGAGGACTGCGGCCGCCGCACGATCCCCGGAGGCTTCGCCGGCAACGACGAGGAGCTCGCCCGTCATCCCTCGGTCTCCTCCGCGAGGAGCACGGCGAGAAGCGCTGCACCGTCACGCTCGACGCGGAAGCGCCCGATGCCCGGCACCGCCGCGATGGCATCGAGGGACGGCAAGGAAAGGCTCGCGAGATCTTGCAAGCAGTGCCCCGGCAGAACGACTTGATCGTCCACTGCGCGCCGCTTGGCCACGTCCTTCCGCCAGCACATCAAGCGCCGTTCGCGCGCTCGCCTTGCGCGCACGACGGCGTTCGGAAGACTCGGCCGCACGAGCATCGCGCGATCTTCTTCAGGGATCGCGCCATCCCGAACGCCGTCTTCCACGGCGCGCAAGATCTCTCGCGTGAGACTCCGTGCACGGCCCGCTGCAGCGCCCGAGATGCACTCGAGATCGTCTGGCGTCTTCGGTTTGTTCTGCGCGATCGCGAAGAGGACGTCGGGGCCGAGCACCTTGTAAGGGGGCACGTCGAGCTCGCGCGCGCGCGCTTCGCGAAGCTCGGCGAGGCGGCGCAAGATGGGCAAGTCTGCGGCATCCGCTCGATCGATCCCCTTGAGTCGTAGATACGGTGGTCGTCCGTCGTTCATCTTCGCCGAGCCCGCTGCCTGCGCGAGTCTGTAGCGCGTTTCTTCTTCGACTTCGTCGTCGATGTGGCACGCATGAAGGAGGGGCCAGAGTTTGCTCTCTAGCGCGTGCAGATGGACGACGTCGCACGCGAGGTAGCCGAGGGCTGCGTCATCGAGCGGGCGCTTGCCCCAATCGTGTTGCTGCATGGACTTGTCGATGCCGACGCCGACCTCGGACAGAAGAAGACTTGCGAGTCCCGTGGCCGTGCGTCCGAGCATACGTGCCGCGATGGACGTGTCGTGCACGTTCGCGAGCTCGGCACCCGCCTCGGCGAGGAGGCGCGCGTCAAAGGCAACGTCGTGCACGATCTTGAGGACATCGCTCGAACGGAGCAGCGGCTCGAGTGGCCTGAGCGACGTCGCGAGCGCATCGACGACGAAGATCGCATCCGTGGTCGCAAGTTGCACAATGCATACTTTGGCGCGATACGCGAAGAGGCCGTTCGCCTCGAGATCGAACGCGATGCACGCGGCCCTTTCGAGGTGCGCCACCGCGCGTGCGAGCTCGGTCTCGTTCGTGACGAGCAGCGGAAGAGCGGCCGCGACAGGCTTCACTTTGGATGCAGGCGCTGCCACGCCGATGCAACCTCGTGTGCAGCATCGTCGAGCGTGCGCTCGTGCAAAACGTCTGCGGCGAGCCGCACGTTTCCCGCGGTCTTTGCCGGAAGCACAGCGCCCGTGCGTGCAGAGTGCACGATTTTTCGAATCTTCGCTGTGCTGTCGACGACGACGGGATACTGGCCCTGCGCGCGCGCCGTGACCTCCCACGTGCCGCCGGCCTTCCACTTGCGGAGGAAAACCATCGAGCTTTCGCCGGGCGTGAAGACAGCCTCACCTTCCACGAGCTGACCAATCTTGTCGACGACGCCACCCATCGTGCGGACCCAGCCATCCGATCCCGAGGTCAGCGCACCGGCCACACTCTGCTCGGTCTTCACGTGCGTGTACGTGTAAATGCGGCCGTTCTCCCAGACGCTCTTCTTCTCGATCGGCGTGACAACGGCAATCGCCTCTGCGCCGCTGACGAGCGCATCGAACGCGACCGCGGTGGACACCGATGCACACGCGTCGCTCGCGACGAACACGCCACCCACCGGAGCCGCGGCGAGCACGAGCGCGAGTACGTACTTTCGAGCATGCTTCATGCGCTGTTAAGTAGCCCCATCCGCCATGGCTTTGCCACGTCTGCGTTCTTCCGGACATCAAGCCGATTGCATCCCACCAGGACTGAGGTGAGAATTACTGTATTTTCGTGGCGTATGCCATCTCACACGTTCGCCAACTGGGAGGCTCAGATGAATTACGTGCGCAGTTTTGCTTTTTTGGCGCTGCTCGGCATGGGGTGCACCGGGTTCGACCTTCAGCCGTTGGACGTGTCAGATGCAGATGCCGCGGACGCTGCAGGCGCGCTGGGGCAAGACACAGGACTCCCGGACGCGGACGCTACCGAAGCTAGCCGAAGAGACAGTGGCCCTGCGGACAATGCTAACCCGTCAACATCCGCACCCGATTTCACTACGTCAACGAAGACATTTGCTGACACCATAGCGCGCGCCGGTGGAGCGATTCTTCCGGGCGATGTCCTCACGTACACCATCGTTGTGCCGAACACGGGTACCGTGGACTCGAAGAATACGGTGCTCACCGACGTATTGCCTGACGGTGTGACTTACGTCCTTGAGTCGATTACGGTCGACGGGGCCTCGAGGTCTGACGCCACGGGTGACGATCAAGCGCAGTTTGACGCCAACACCGTGACCGTGTGGCTTGGTTCTGGTGCTGGTCCAAACCAAGGGGGTGGTCTCGCAGTGGATGCTACCACTACGGTTACCTTTCAGGTCACCGTGAACGCGAATGCCAAGGGCAACACGATCTCCAATCAGGCAACGATTTCTGCCAATGGTGCGACCGATCCGGACGGCACGCCGGCGACGGAAACCAAAACAAGTAGCAATCCCGCCAATCTGGGATCATCGACGAATACCATTGTCGATGAGTGCAGCGACAATTCCCAGTGTTCGGTGCCAACGGGGGCAACACCGATATGCCAGACAACAACGCACCCATACACTTGCGCGTGGGTTCAGGTTCAGGTGCTGTGATACCACCAAGGTGTGGAAGATGGTTGCCGCGGACAAGGTGGCAACACCGCGCGGGCAGGGAGGTCTGGAACCGTGTTGGAGCAGCAATGCGAACGTGTGGATAGCTGGCGCCGTTGCAGCGGTGATGGTTGCATCGCAGCGGCGCAAGAAGGGCGAGAGGAGCGAGAGGGTCTAATCTACAACCGGACGAGGGCGCAGCCCCAATGGATGCCTGCACCCAGGGCGAGCATCATGGCAAGGTGTCCCTTTTGGAGCTTTCCTTCGCGTGTCACTTCGTCGATGAGAATGGGCAGTGTGCCTGCGCTCGTATTGCCAAATCGATCGATGTTCATTGGCATTTTCTCCGGCGGGACACCGAGTTGCTCGCGTACATAATTATTGATGCGTGCATTGGCTTGGTGTGCGAGAAACCAATCGATCCGTTCAATGGGCGTATTCGTCTCGGCAGCGAGCGCGCGCGCCGTTTGCGGGAGTTTCGTCACGGCGAACTTGAATAGCTCCCGTCCGTCCATCCGCGGGATATGCGCCTGCTCGTCGAAGTGGCTCGCCTTCCAATACGGGCGAGTGCGAAAGCCTCCGCCAGGGACGTACAGCGTCTCGGCGTACCGGCCGTCGGTATGCGCCTTCGAAGCAATGAGCCCCGCATCGCGATCCGTTGCACGAAAAACGAGCGCACCCGCGCCGTCACCGAAGAGCACGGCGAGCGCGCGGTGATCGTTCGCGCGCGCGAGCGCGCTTGGCGCAACCTCGTGGTTGCTCGTGCCCTCGACGATGTCCCAGTCTTCCCACGGCATGAAGCCAGCATGCGCTTCGGCACCGACGTACAAGATCGTCTTCGCGACGCCGGCCTTGATGAGTCCGTCGATGAGCTGCAAACCGTAGATCATGGCCGCGCACTGCTGGCGTACGTCGAGCGCCGGGACGCCGGCGATCCCGAGCTTCGCGCCGAGCACCGCGCCCGAGCCGGGAAAGATGTAGTCCGGCGTCATGGTCGTAAAAATGATGTAGTCTACATCTTTTGGGCTGATTCGCGCTGCTTCGAGCGCGCGCTTGCTTGCTTCGAGCCCGAGATCGCTCGCGCCCTGACCTTCACCGGCGAAGTGGCGCTGACGAATGCCCGAGCGCTGGAAGATCCATTCGTCCGATGTATCCATCACCCGGCTGAGAGCCTCGTTCGTGATGGGTTTGCCCGGGACGTAATGGCCAGTGCCGATGATTTCGAAGCCCATCATCACGGCATTAGTGTGCCCTTTTTCTTTCGTCGACCATTTTTCCGCTGCGGTCGAGTGCCATGACGCAATTGCTCATTGCGTCATTCGTATCCCGCAGTTTCCGGATGGAAACTACGTGCGCGGTTTCTTGGCGAGGCCGAGCACAGTGAGGCGCTCTGCACTCCGACGCATCACGAGGACGTCGCCGATGGTCACGGCGTGAACGATGCGATGACCGTCGACGAAGACTTTGGCCTCACGCATTTTGCTGCGAATGACGAGCTCGCCATCCTTGTCGAGCAGCCCCATGCGCAAGCGCAGGCGGCCGCCCGCGGGTGTGTAGGGTTCGCGCACGACGTACTGAATGCGCGCCGACGCGAGAGGAAGGACGTGGCCGCCCGCGCTTCGCTGCGCGGCCGTGGAACCTGCGGCAGGGCCGATCCAGAGGCCGCTCGAGCGCTGGTCTTCTTCCGCAAAGCGTCCTGACGTTCGTTCGACGCGCAAGATGTAATGCGATGTTGCGGCGGGCGTGGCATGGCAGAAGAGGGCTTCGTTGAGCACGCGCCCGTGCAAAAGTTTGCCGTTTAGTTCCACGCGCATGCGCGACAGCTCGGTGGCAGGCAGAGTGCCTGCGAGTGCCCGCCGGAGTGCCGCTTTGACGTTGCCCTTCTTTGCGCCACAGAAAAACCCGACGGATGTTTCGGGCGCGCTGTTGATACCGAGCAAGGGAACGCCGTCGCCAATTTGATGCGAGGCCGTGAGCAGCGTTCCGTCGCCGCCGACGGTCACCACGAGATCGACGCGGTTCGGGATGCGCGCGCGTACTCCTCCGCGAAACACGACCTGGGCGCCGAGCGCGCCCAGCGCGTCGTCGACTTCACGCACGGTTTGCTCGTGCGCCTCGTGCGAGCTCTTGACACTTGCCACCGTGGGATCGCGCGCGCGCAGAAGCCGCGCCATGAGAGGATCGTGTTCATCGACGACGAACCTCCGGTACGCCGTCGTCTTGAGAACGATCGCGACTCTCGGTCCGGAGTTCGTGCGCTTTCGCATGATGACGTCCGGTCGCTCCTATAGCTTTCCAGAGAGGACGTCGGCATAGCGCCGGAGCGCGAGCTCGGTTTTCGCGTCGCGGATCTGCCCTCGCCGGGCAGCGTCGAGTGCGGTCTCGAGCGGGACGCTCACGATGACGGAGTCTCTCTCGAGCGGGCTTCCGTCGCCCCCGGGGATCTTGCGCGCGAGCGGATCGACGTGCACGTGGAAGAAGTGGTGCAGCTCGCCGATGAAGCCAGGAGCCGGCACCATGAAGGAACCGAGCGGCGATAGTTCGCCTCTATCGACGTGGAAACCGAGCTCCTCCTCGAGCTCGCGCGCGGCTGCATCGACCTCGGTCTCTCCTCGTTCGACGAGCCCGGCCGGAAGTTCCCACTGCACGACGTCCACCTGCGACAGATGCGGAGGACGGCGAGCCACGGGCGGGCGCACGCAACTCAGGAGCCACACGTGAGCAACGGATCCCACGTGATGGTGCGCGACGATCACGCAGGCATCGAGGGCATCGCGATCGATGATCTCGTACATGAACGGCGCCGAGCGAGTGCCCGCGCGCTCGAGGGTGAGCTCGAGTCGTCGCACGCGAAGAAAGCCATCGTGCTTGACGAGATCCTCGCGCAAGGTCACGAGCTCGACGTGGGGAAGCTCAGGCAGCCCCTCGGAAGTTGAGCGAGTTGGCACCACGCGGTCGCATGCTAGTGCCTTACAGTTAACCGGGGAATGAAAACGCGAGGCTTACGCGTAGTGCTACGGTGACGGCAATTTTGTCGCTTGCAGCGATTGAGAAACCCGCGCGCACAGCCGAGCGCCGCCTTCGACTGGCTCGCGTGGTCGCTTGGGCGAGCAAGGCGCTCGCCGGCGGGCTCACGGTCGCGATCATCTTGCTCGCCGGCTTCAAGCTTCGCGTGATCGGCATGCGTGCAACGGTTGCCGGCATCGTGATCGCGACGGCGATCGTTCTCGTCGTTGCCGTCGTGGCCTACGTGCGGCGTCTTCCGCGTTACGCGGGCGCGGCGGCGCTCGACAAATTCCATGGGCTGTCTGATCGGCTGTCGAGCGCGCTGTCGTTCGGCGAGCTGCCCGAAGCCGAGCGCTCACCCATGATGATCGTGGCGATGGAAGATGCGCTCGCGCATCTCTCCGCGGTCGATCCAAAGAAGGCCGTGCGGGTGCCGCCGCCGCGCGAGTGGCCCTTCGTGGCGGGCATGATCGCCGTCGTCGCAGGGCTCGTGTTCGTGCGCGGCTACCAAAAACCGAGTCACGTGCCTCCAACTGCCAAGACCATCGAAGCGGTCGACGTTGCGCAGGACGATCTCGATGCGATGCGCGAGTTCTTGCGCGAGGTCGACCAGCGACTCCAGACCGACGAGGCCAAAGCAGCGACGCAGGAGTTCAACCAACTCATCGAAGATCTCGCGAACAAGCGGCTCGATCGAACCGAGGCATTCCGCCGGATGCAGCAGCTCGAAGACAAGCTCCTTGCGGGCCGCGAAGTGGACGCCAAGGCGCTCGAAGAAGCGCTGAAGAAGATGGGCGAGGAGCTCAAAAAAAGCGAGATGAGCAAGCCCGCAGGCGAGGCGCTCGAGAACAAGAACCTCGCCGAGGCCGAGCGCGCGATGAAAGATCTCGCGAAGAAGTTACGCGAGAAGGGCGGTGACAAAGCGCAGCTCGAGAAACTGCGTGCCGCGCTCAAGAGCGCGAGCGAAGATCAAGCCAAACGCGCCGAGGCGATCGCGGCGCGACGAGAAGAACTGAAAGAGCAGCTTCTCAAGCAGAAACAAGCGATGGGGGACGGCGGCGCGAGCGAGCAAGACAAGAGTCTTTTGCAGAAGCGAGAGCGCGAGCTCGAAAGGCTCGATCGCGACGGCGAACAGCAGCAGAAGGCGCAGCGCGAGCTCGAAAGGCTCGATCGAGAATTGGAGAAGGCCGCCGAAGATCTCATGAAAGACATGGGGCTCTCGGCGCAGGATCTCGAGAACGCCGCTGAAGACATCAACCGCATGAGCAAACAGGAGATGACGCAGGAGGAAAAAGAACAACTGCGTCAGAAGCTCCAGGAGCTGCGCGAAACGATGCGCCAGCAAGCGCAAGGCGGGCAGGGGCAGATGTCACGCATGCGCATGTTTCAGACTCGCGCGCGCGGCCAGGGCGGACAGAGCGGCCAGCAGCAACAGGGACAGCAGCAGCAAGGACAGGGACAGGGGGGACCGCAAGGTCAGGGCGGTCAGCAAGCGGGCGACGGTCAGCAAGCGGGCAACGGTCAGGGCGGCCAGCAAGCGGGCGCCGGCGAAGGCCAAGGCCAAGGTCAAAATCAGGGACAAGGCCTTGGACAAGGCAGCGGCGGCGAAACGTGGATCCTTGGTCCGAACGGCGAAAAATTGATGATGATCACCGCAAGAAAAGCCCCTGGTACGGGTTCCGGATCGGGACAAAACAGCGGTCAGTGGCAAGGACAAAATGGCGGTCAGAATCAAGGTCAGAAGGGACCTGGTTGGGGCACCGGACACGATCCCAACGTGCAAGGCGGGGCAACGAACCTAAAGGGGGCCACGCAGGATACGCAGGTCGCGGGGAGCGACACCGGCCAAGGCGGCAGCCGGAGCGAGGTCATTCTCGGCGCATCGGAGCGCGGTTTCGCGTCGCGCGGCTACGAGAAAGTCTTCCGCGAGTACCACACGGTGGCCGAAGAAGCGCTCGACAGGGACGAGATCCCGGGCGGCTATCGTTTCTATGTTCGGCGATACTTCCAGCTCATTCGCCCGCGCGACGAAGGCGATTCTTCGTCGGCACCCGCGCCCTCCGCGCCGAGCACACCGTGACGTTCAACTGGAGCTTTTGATGACAGCCGATGCTTCTCTCGTTCGCGCCGAAGTCGACCAATTTCGCGCCTCCGTTGCAACGCTCAAGAGCGAGATCGCCAAGACGATCGTGGGTCACGCGGCCGTGGTCGACGGCGTGCTCACGTGCCTGCTCGCGGGCGGCCACGCATTGCTCGAAGGGGTGCCGGGTCTTGGCAAGACCATGCTGGTGCGAACGCTCAGCGAAGCGCTGAATCTGAACTTCTCGCGCATTCAATTCACGCCCGATCTCATGCCCGCCGACATTCTCGGCACCACCGTCATCGACGACACGCAGGCAGGCGGGAGAGTCTTCGAGTTTCGCAAGGGCCCCGTGTTCGCGAACGTCGTCCTCGCCGACGAGATCAACCGCGCCACGCCGAAGACGCAGAGTGCGTTGCTCGAGGCCATGCAGGAGCACCGCGTGTCGGTTGGAAGATCCACGCATATTCTCGACGAGCCGTTCGTGGTTCTTGCCACGCAAAATCCGCTCGAGAGCGAAGGCACGTATCCTCTGCCCGAAGCGCAGCTCGATAGGTTTTTCTTCAAGCTTCATGTTCCGTTTCCGAATCGCGACGAGCTCCATAGGATCGTGGATCTGACGACGGGTGACGCGCACGTCGAGCGCAGCGCCGTGCTCAATCGCGAAGACATCTTGCGCATGCAGCATCTGGTGCGGCGCGTGCCCGTGGCTCGTCACGTCCAGGATTTCGCGGTTCGCGTCGTTCAGGCAACGCATCCGGACGGACCCGATGCACCCGAGATCTGCAAGCGCTTCGTTCGCTTCGGCGCAAGCCCGCGCGGCGCGCAAGCCACGCTTCTTGCCGCGAAGATTCGCGCGCTGTTCGAGGGACGTTTCGCCGCGAGCATCGACGACGTGCGTGCGGTCGTTCTGCCGGCCTTGCGCCATCGCGTGCTCTTGAATTTCGAAGGCGAGGCCGAGGGCACGAAAACCGATCAGGTCATCCTAGCCATTCTAAAAGCGATCCCCGAGACGAAGGCGGGCAATACGGAGGCCCAGGTTGGGCCTTCTTGACACCGTCCTCGGCGCGCTCGGCACCCGGCGAGCGGCGCCAAAAGCAGCGCCGGACGACGATCTCTTCGACGACGACTTCCAGCGCAAACTCGAGACCCTCGCCCTGCTCAGCAAACGCGTATTCGCAGGGCGCATGCGCGCCGAGCGGCGCACGAAAAAGAGTGGCTCCGGCATCGAATTCGCCGACCATCGGGATTACCAAGCAGGCGACGATTTTCGTTATCTGGATTGGAATGTTTATCAGCGTTTCGACCGGCTCCTCGTGCGTCTTTATGAAGAGGAAGAAGATCTCGCCATTTACTTCATCGTCGACGCGTCGCGCTCGATGGGATTCGGCAATGGCAAGAAACTGAAATATGCCAAGCGCGTTTGCGCGGCGCTCTCGTACGTGGGCCTCGCGAACCTCGATCGCGTGAGCATCACGTCGACCGCGGACAAGATCACCGATCGCATGCCCGCAACGCGCGGCAAAGCGCGCATCTTCAAGGTGCTGCGCTTCCTCCGCGAGCTCGAGGCCGCGGGGCAGACGAACCTGGAAGATGCGATGAAGGCGTTCGTCGCGCAAAACAAGCGCCGAGGCCTCGTCGTGCTCGTGAGCGATCTCTACGATCCGCACGGCTTCGAGCGCGGCATCAACGTGCTCCGCTACAACAAATTCGATCCCTTCGTCGTCCACGTGACGGACGAAGGCGATGCGAAGCCAAAGCTCGCAGGGGACGTGCTCCTCTACGATTGCGAAACGGGCGACGAGCGCGAGGTGACCGTGACGGCAAAGGTGCTCGACCGCTTTGCGCACGCGTATCGCGATTACCTCGCCGAGATCGAGCGCTTCTGCGCGTCCAAGCAAGTGCCGTGCATCCGGGCGGACGTGAGCGTGCCGTTCGACGAACTCATCTTGCGCTTGTTCCGCCGCGGAGGCTTTCTCCGGTGATTCTCGCGGGCCTCTTGCTCACGCAACTGCTCGGGATCTTCGGCGCCGCCGCGGTGTTCGCAACGGCTCTCTATCTTCTCAAGCTGCGGCGGCGCACGACGGCCGTGCCGTTCTCGAAGCTCTGGGAGAGGATCCTTCGCGACAAAGAGGCAACGAGTCTCTTCTCGCGCCTGAAGCGGCTCCTGTCGCTGTTGTTGCAGATTGCACTTATCGCGCTCCTCGCTTTTGCGCTCGGCGATCCTCGCGCAAGAACCGCGCTCCTCAAGGGACGCAATCTCGTCGTGCTCGTCGACGCGAGCGCGTCGATGCAAGCCGTCGACGTGGGCACGAACCGGCTCGGGGTAGCCAAAGACGAGGTGAAGAAGATCATCCGCGGTCTCGGCGGCGCCGACCGAATGCTCGTCGCGCAGATGGACGCTGCGATCACGCCCCTCGGTCCGATGAGCGGCGACACGTCGGAGCTCGAACGCGCCCTCGATGGCATCAAGGCCACCGACGCTCCCGCGGATTTTCCGCGCGCGCTGCGCTTCGCGATCGACTCGCTGCGCGGCTTGGACAACGCCGAGATCGTCGTCGTCTCCGATGGCCGGCTCGGCGACGCGGTGGATGCGTCGGGCAAGGTGCATCTCGGCGACGACGTAGCGCTCACGTACCTGCCCGTCGGGGCGAGCGCGCGCAACGTCGGCATCACCGAGTTCTCGGTCCGGCGCTACCCGCTCGACAGGAGTCGCTACGAAGTGATGCTCGAAGTGACGAACACCGGGCCCGAGCAAGAGGACGTGGAGCTCTCGCTCTTTGGCGACGGTGCACTCGTGGATCTCACGAAGCTGCGGCTCAAACCCGGCGAGCGGCTTCCGCGTTTCTATCCGAATTTGTCGGGCGCGAGTCGCACGCTCGAAGCGAAGATCCAGCCGCTCGAAGGAAGCCGCGACGAGCTCCCAGCGGACAACCACGCTTATGCGCTCTTGCCGGAACGGCGCCGCGCAAAGGTCCTCGTCGTCACGCCCGGCAACACGTACCTCGAAGCGGCGCTCTTGCTCGACGAGTACCTCGACGTCTCCCTCGTCTCGCCGAAGGACTACGCCGGCAACGTCGGCGCCGTCGCGGCCCAGAGTGACGTCATCCTCTTCGACGGCGTCACGCCGGCTTCTCTGCCGCGCGCGAATGCAATCTACATCGATCCGCGCGGGCCAGGCTCGCCGGTCAAATCCGAAGCGGAACTCAAGCAACCCGGATTCGACAAGATCGATCGGAAGCATCCCATCGTGCGTTGGACCGCGCTCGACGACGTGAACATCGCGCGCGGCCATAAGCTCGTGCCGGAGCCCGGGGACAAGGTGGTTGGCGCGAGCAACGAGGGACCCATCCTCGTTGCGGGGCAGAGGAACGGCTTCAAGTTCGTCGCCATGGGTTTCGACGTGCGCGACAGCGATCTGCCGCTTCGCGTGGCATGGCCGATCCTGCTTTTGAACAGCATCAACGAATTCACCAACGAAGATGCACAATACATCTCGAGCTTTCGCACGGGCGAGGTGTGGCGCGTGCCGGCCTCCTCGCAGACGGGGCAAGCGCTCTTGAAGTCCCCCGGCGGCGCCGAGCTCGTCGTTCCCGTGCACGAAGGACGCGCCGTGTACCTCGGCGAACGTGCCGGCTTCTACGAATTGACCGGCAGCAACACGAGTAACACGAATGTTGAAAATCGTGTTACGACGCATTTCGCAGCGAACCTGCTCGACGCGGGCGAGAGCGCCATCGAGCCCGCCAAAGAGCTCGTCGTGGACGGCAAGAAAGCCGGCGCTCTCTCGGGCTTTCAAATCGGCGTGCGGCGCGAAATCTGGATCTATCTCTTGCTCGCTGCCGTGATCGTGACGGCCATCGAGTGGTTCACGTATCACCGGAGGATCACGGTATGAACGTGCCGGCGCTCCTGACCGGAGTCGTTACGGCCGGTTCTATCTTCGTCATCGCGCGATCGCTCTTCGACTTCGCCCTCGCGGTGCGCGGGCGTCGCGAGCTCGAACGCAGCAAGTTCGCCTTCGGGATCGCGGGCGGAGCCGTGGGACTCGTATGCGCGTGGCTCTATTGGCGGTTCGTCCTGCATCTCGGCGCCGCAACGCTCGCGTGGAGTCGCGGCGGCGTCGATTACGAGTTGCTCTCGCCGAAGATGCTCGGCTTCGTGCTGCTCGCGCCGTTCTTCCTCTGGATGATCGGGCGCTCGCTGGCCGATCTGCCGCTGCCTCAGCGCATCCTGTCGGTTGTATTGCGCATGCTTTTCGTGGCGCTGCTGGCTCTCGGGCTCGCCCGCCTCGCGCGCACGGCAACCACGCAGAAAGTCTGCACCGTCTACCTCGTAGACGTCTCCGAGTCGGTGCCCGACGCTGCACTTCTCGACGCGCGAGAAGAGATCAACAAGGGCCTCAAAGACAAACCCGAGGATGCACTCGTGCGCATCATCACGTTTGCCAAGAGGCCGCACGTTCTACCGATGGCCGACGACGCGAAGGAGGCGCCCGTTCTTGAGCGTCATGATCTGCCGGCGGATAAAACGGGAACGCGCACGGGTCTCGGTGCTGCCACCGATCTCGCGAGCGCCATGCAACTCGCATATGGCCAATATCCCGCCGGTTACTTGCGCCGCGCCGTGATCCTGTCCGACGGCGTGCAGACGGACGGCGACATTCTCGCGGAGACGAACCGCTCGAGAGAATTCGGAGTCAAGATTTTCACGATTCCCTATAAGCGGCCGGTACCAGGTGAAGTTGCCATTCGCGATCTGCGCGTGCCGGATAAAGTGCGCGTGGGCGAGCCATTCAATCTACACGCAAATATCTTTTCGAGCCGTCCGCAAAAGGTAAAGGCAACCCTCAAACAAGGTGAAGCCATCAACGGACTCGATGGCATTCGCACGCTCGATTTGAAGCCGGGCGACAACGACGTCACCTTCAAGAGCGTGGTGCGCGTGGCTGGGGACGTGACGTACGCGCTCGATTTGTCGGATATCCCCGAAGACCGTTTCAAGGAAAATAATCGATTTTCGGTGTCTGTTGCCGTGCCCGGGCGGCCGTCCGTCCTCTACGTCGAAGGCAACGCCGCGCGCGCAAGTTATCTCGCATCGGCGTTGAGCGCGCAGGAGCTCGACGTCGACGTGCGCGCGCCGCGCGAGCTCCCTTCTTCGATCCGCGAGCTCGAACGCTATGACTTCGTCATCCTCTCGGATACGCCCGCAGAGGCCGTGAGCCTCGCGCAGCAGGACGCCATCGAGAGCTACGTGCGGGATCTCGGCGGCGGTTTTCTGTTTGCTGGAGGCGAGTCGGGGTTCGGCCTCGGCGGCTGGTACCACACGACGATCGAGCGCATTTTGCCGGTGCGCATGGACGCCGAGAAGCGGCGCGACGAGCCGCAAGTCGCGATGTGCCTCGTCATCGATCGATCGGGATCGATGAGCGGCATCGCCATCGAAATGGCCAAAGCGGCCGCAAAGGCAACGGCGGACACGCTTGCTTCTGACGATCTGCTCGAGGTGATCGCGTTCGATTCGACGCCCACGCGCATCGTGCGCATGACGCCGGCAAAGCACCGCGCGCGCATCCAGAACGATATCTCGCGCATTCAGGCGAGCGGCGGCACCGAAATCTTCAGCGCGCTCGACGCTGCATACCAGTCTCTCACGACGACGCGCGCGCGGCGAAAGCACGTCTTGCTCTTGACGGATGGCCGTTCGCCGTCGACCGGCATCCGAGATCTCGTGCAGTCGATGGCAGCCGAAGGCATCACGGCAACCACCGTGGGTCTTGGCAGCGACATCGACGAGCAGCTCCTGCGAATGATCGCCGACATCGGCGGCGGCCGCCTCTACAAGGTCGCCGATCCGCAGCAGCTTCCGCGCGTCTTCACGCGCGAGACGGAGATGGTGAGCCGCAATGCGGCCGTCGAAGAGTACTTCCGGCCGAAGGTCGTCTCGCCTGCCGACTTCCTTCGCGGCGTCGACATCAACGCCGCGCCGTTCCTTCACGGCTACGTCGCAACGAAGATGAAGCCGCCGCCTGCGCAAGAGATCCTCGAGAGCGAAGTCGGAGAACCCATCCTCGCGCGATGGCACGTGGGTCTCGGCTGGTCGCTCGCGTGGACGAGCGACGTCAAAAACCTCTGGGCCGTCGAATGGCTGCGCTGGCCGGGCTACGGTCAATTCTGGGGGCAGCTCGTGCGCGAACACATGCGCCAGAAGAAACGCCAGCAATACGACATGCGCGCTGATATCGATTCAGCGACGGGGCTCGTGAAAGCGTCGATCGACGCCATGGGTGCCGACGATCGCTTCCAGAACGGTCTCGACGCCAAGCTCACCATTGTCGGCCCGCACGCAGGAACTCCGTCGAGTGGCGACAAGCGCACGGAAACGATGAGGCAGACCGCACCCGGTCGCTACGAGGCGAATTTCCCGCTCGAGCATTTCGGCTCTTTCGTGCTCCACGCGAGCCTCGAAAAGAGCGTGGATGACGGCAGGGGTGGTCAGAAGAGCGTGCAAGTTGCAGAGAGCTTTGGGCACGTGACGAATCCGTACCCACGCGAATATCTCGCGCTCGCGCCGGATCTCACGACGTTGTCGCGCACGGCGCTCGTGACGGGTGGACGGATGGATCCGGACGCGAAGACCGTCTTCGATCCTGCTGGTGAAACGATCCACTATCACCAGGATCTCTGGCCTCGCTTCGTCAGCGCGGCACTCATTATCTACTTAATGGATCTCTTGATCAGGCGCGTCCGTATCTTCGACCGCAAGAAGACGGCAAAGCCATCCATAGCTCACACCTAATTAAGTGGCCCTATCCGCCACGGCTACGCCGTGGCCGGCTTCCCCTGGGCGGTGCTCGTCAGGCGCGCCTGTTTTTCGGCGCCTTCCTGCGCGCCGCCGGGGAAGCCCCGCTGCACCCCACGCAAGACCGCGCTCATACTTTTCATCTTTATTGTGCCGCTGCCGGCGAAGCCGTGCGTAATCTAACTTAGCCGTCAATTGCTCGGTAAATGGCTCTGAACGTGTGGATCCGTCATCAATTCAGGAGGAGCTCTGCAGGGTAAAGCAAGCTCTGTCAATCGATGAATGGATCCTTTGATCCATCTGGGCGAATTGAATACATTTAGAAATGACAATGTTAGTGTTGACCAATTTTTGCGGTTGCACGAAAATTGCGACCGAGGTCGGCCATGCGTTTTCTCAATATCGCTTTGGGGTGTCTTTCGATTGCTCTTCTCGCTCCTGCCTGTTCTGGCAAAGGGGGATCATCGCCTCCCCCGCCGCCCTACGAGGATGCGGGCACGTGCACAAATGACGAGGAATGTCCTTCCGGCACGCGGTGCGCCGAAGAACGATGCGTAGCTGCTTCCTGCATGGACGGCATCCGAAATGGAAGCGAGACGGATATCGATTGCGGTGGCGCGTTGTGTCCGCCTTGTGCAGATACCAAGGCGTGTACTGAATCAACCGATTGCGCGAGCAAGCATTGCGGAGACGGCGCGTGCATTCCCGCAACCCACGACGACAACATCCAGAACAGTGATGAAACCGACGTCGACTGCGGTGGTTCCGCTGTGCTGAATGGTTCCACTGCGCCGAGATGCGAAGTTGGACAGGGTTGTGTGACCAACGACGATTGCGATGCTCTTGCCTGTGATGTTGGCAATACGAATCTGTGCTTGCCCCCGTCCCACAGCGACGGCGTGAAGAACCTCGACGAGACCGGTATCGACTGCGGCGGGCCCAGCGTGTCCACGCGGTGCCCTCCCGGCCAAGGCTGCAAGGGAGACTCCGACTGCGATCATGTCTTGTGCGATGTTGGAGGGACGAATCTTTGCCTCGAACCTTCATCTTCTGACAAAATCCAGAACGGCACGGAAACGGATGTCGACTGCGGTGGTGGCGCCCCCACCAACGCGCCCCGATGCGATTGGAATTTCAAGTGTCAGGCGGATTCGGATTGCACGTCCAACGCGTGTTTGAGCGGGCGATGTTTGACGGGGCCGAGCTGCAAAGTCCAGGACGGAGGGCACACCTGCGGTCTGAATGGCAACGAAGAGTGCTGCCGTTCTTTGCCCGTGACGAACTATCCGCAGGTCAACGGTCAAACGGTCTACCTCGACAAATACGAGATTACGGCCGGGCGCATGCGGGCGTTTATTAATGCCGTGGTCACCAGCCAGGGCGGCAACCCCAATGGTCCCGTCACTCAGAACGATCAGTATTATGACGTGAAGAGTTACATGGCTGCGCACCGGCCCGCGCGTTGGAATATGCAATGGGAGGCCGTGCTTCCTTCGGCGTATTATGACAATCAGCCCGCGGTCGTGTATCAAATCAAGAATCCAACACCAACGCCTGCACAGTCCGATCCTCTCGGATTGTACGGATATCTCTATCCGGGGCCAGACGTTGTGCCTGGCAAATTATACAATCTCGATGCATCGCCGATGACGGTCGGTTCTCTTTCAATCTACCCTGGTATCTTCGAGACCTTCGGCGAACAAGACTTTTTCCCCGAATACACGGCCGATAGTGCGTACGGAGCAACCCATAACCTCAATTGTTCAAATGCTGCGGGCTCGTACGGTTTCGGCACGTATTGGCTTCCTGCGGGTGGAAACATCAACAGGGGATTTCCCCAAGCTGACATGGACAGTCGAGCCCTCAATTGTACGACCAACGCCATGTTCGCGGCGTTCTGCGCATGGGACGGGGGTCAGCTCGTCACGGAGGACGTGATGACATACGTTGTGGGTGGGACAACATGGTCGCCCAGTGCGGGCGGAGGGTCTGGTTATACCTGTACGGGTGCGACGTGTCGAATTGGTGCTCCCGGCGCGGATTGCAATGGTTACAACCTGAAATCAGACAGTGCTGGAGCTTGCACTGCGCTCCCTCCCTATGAGGGAAACGGCACTACAACGGACGACTCGGGACGGATCTTTCCACCTGGAAGTATTGCGGCCGACGTTGTCCGAATCGTGAACACGGACGAAGGCTGGTATGACCTCAAAGGGAATTTGCTCGAGATGGTCGTTTCCGCCGACGACCGGTTCGCGTACAATGGTTATGGTATTGGATATGCGAGTATCACCCATCACCGCGGCCAGGTTGTGACAGCTCGCTTCAAAGAAGGTTCTACTGGCGCGCGGTGCATGCGCCTCAAGTGACGATCGTGTGAGCGAACGGATGCGGCGCAGTGGCCGGCGAGGATCCTCCCGCTCGGAGGAGATCTCGTCGGCCAATTTCTTCGCGGTGGGCGGTGTGGCTGCAAGGACCGTCGATCCGGTGACAGATCAGTGAGGGCGTCGATGGGGTTCGATTGCCTATTGATCAATTCCCGTGGTCGTACGAAAGTCGCGCTCGAGGTGACAACCATGCATTTCTTCAATATCGCCTTTGGGTGTCTTTCGATTGCTCTTCTCGCTCCTGCCTGTTCTGGCGGTGGGGGATCGTCACCTGCCACGCCGAATTATACGGACGCGACCCCGTGCACCAGCGACGTGGAGTGCGCCTCTGGCACGCGGTGCGCCGGAGAACGATGTGTAGAGGCTACCTGTGCAGATGGCACCCAAAATGGAAGCGAGACGGATATCGATTGCGGCGGCCCGTTGTGTCCGCCCTGCGCGGATACCAAAGCATGTACTCAATCAACCGATTGCGCGAGCACGTCTTGCGTAGAAGGTGTGTGCGGGACCTACTGTGCGCAAAATTCTGACTGCACCAATGTCTTGTGTAATATCGAAACGAATCTTTGCCTTCCGCCCTCCTCTTCTGACGGAATCAAGAACGGCACTGAGACGGATATCGATTGCGGCGGTGGCGCCCCCACCAACGCGCCCAGATGCGATTGGGATCGCACGTGCGTCGAGGATGCAGACTGTACATCGAACGCGTGTTGGAACAACCGCTGTTTGACGGGGCCAAGCTGCAAAGCCCAAGACAGTCAAAACGGACGGCACACCTGCGGCTTGAACGGCGCGTCGGATTGCTGCCGCTCCTTGCCCGTGACGGGCTACCCTCGAGTCAATGGCAAAACGGTCTATCTCGACAAATATGAGATTACGGCCGGGCGCATGCGCGCGTTCATTGATGCCGTGACGACCGCCCAGGGTGGGGTCCCTGATGTCAAGAGTTATATGGCCGCGCATAAGCCTGAACGTTGGAATCCAGCATGGGGCGCTGTACTCCCTTCGGCGTATTCGGCGGATACTGGTCAGCCTGAAGTCACATATGAAATTGAGAGTCCAACGCCGGATCTTGCATACTCCGACCCTCTCGGATTGTACGGGTATCTCTATCCGGGGCCGGACATCGTGCCGGGTTCCTTGTTCAACATCAATCCGGCGATGGCGACCGGTCCGCAGACAATCCAGCCTGGCATCTTCGAAACCTTTGGCGAGGAAGATTTTTTCCCCGAGTACTACGATTCGTACGCAAGAGACCATAACGTCAATTGTTCAAATGCCGCGGGCTCGTGGGGTTTCGGTACGTACTGGCTGCGTCCGAGTGGAGACATCGATCGACAATTCTCTCAAGCTGACATGGATAAGCGAGCCCTTAATTGTACGACCAACGCCATGTTCGCGGCGTTCTGTGCATGGGATGGGGGTCAGCTCGTCACGGAGGACGTGATGACATACGTTGTGGGGGGGACCACGTGGTCGCCCAGCTCGTACGGCGGGACCGACCTATACTGTACGGATAGGGACACGGGAGAGACCTGTCGAATTGGCTCTTTTTTTGATATGAGTTCGGATTGCGACGGCCTTAATCTGAAATTCGACAGTGCTGTTGGAGGAGCTTGCAGCAACCTCGATCCCTATGTGGAAAGCGGCAGCGACAAGGATGACTCAGGACGTATCTTTCCACCTGGAAGTATTGAAGAAGATGTTGTCCAAATCGTGAATACGGACGAAGGCTGGTATGACCTCAAAGGAAATTTAATCGAGATGGTTGTTTCCGACGACAACCGGTTTGCGTACAATGGTTATGGCATTGGATATAGTAGTACCTCGTGGCACCGCGCCGAAGTTGTGACGGCTCGCTTCAAAGAGGGATCGGCGGGTGCGCGGTGCATGCGCCTCAAGTGACGATCGTGTGAGCGAACGTACGCGGCGCCAGACGGTGTGAGTTTTTTGTTCGTGGCGCAAAGGCAAACTCGGGTTATAAGGACCAACCGCCCTAAGTCCGGATCATTATGACGACTCCACTCAGACGTGCCGATCCTCTTGCTGCGAAGGACATACGGCTTTTGTCGGACCTGCGGCGTACGTACAGTACGCCTCGGTCCTGCGATACGGCGTGCGCCCTTCTCGCTGCGGTCTCGGCCGTCTGCAGAAATCGCGTCATGAATTCTCCGGGCTAGAAACGGGCGGAGGCAGGGCAACCTTTGCGCACGTAACAGCATCCAAACCCCGAATGGCGACCGTGGTGATTTCTCCAGGCCAAGACGAAAAGCCGATCTCGTCGTACGACGAGCTCCTGTCGCCGTTTCACGCGGCCATCAAACCTCCGTCGGCGTTTCGTTGCGGTGCGGAGATGGAAAAATTCGGTGTTCTGTCGAACGGTGTGCCCATCGGTTACGAGGGCAGCCACGGCGTTCGCGCGTTGATGGAGGAGCTCGCCGCGAACAAGGGCTGGGTGCAGGAGACCGAATCAGAGGGTAGCCCGCTGATTGCGCTCTTGCGCAACGGTGCCAGCATCACGCTCGAACCTGGCAGCCAGTTCGAGCTTTCGGGCACCGCATTTGACAATTGCCACCAGATCCGTGACGAGCTCGAAGAGCACCTCGCCGAGCTCGGACCGTTTTCTGAGCGGCATGGCATCCGCTGGCTCGGCGTTGGCTTCCATCCTTTTGCGCGCCGCGGTGATTACACCAGCATTGTTCCCAAACAGCGTTACTCGATCATGCGCGAGTACTTGCCCACACGCGGCAGCCATGCGCTGGACATGATGCTTCGCACGGCCACGGTGCAGGCAAATTACGATTACTCGTCCGAACAAGACGCCATGACGAAGATGCGCGTTGCGCTGCGTCTTTCGCCGCTCACAACAGCAATATTTGCAAATTCCCCATTTTACGAAGGCATGCCATTCGGCGGAAAGAGCTATCGCGCAAAGATATGGCTCGATACCGATCCCGACCGTTCCGGTCTCGTTCCTGCGCTCTGGAAGAAGAGCGCCACGTTCGTGGACTACGTGGAGTGGGCGCTGGATGTGCCTATGTTCATGTTCCTACGCAATGGCCAGAAGGTGGCCAACACCGGCCAGACCTTCCGCTCTTTTTGGAAGAGCGGCTTTCGGAACCATCGCCCCACGCTATTTGATTGGCTAACGCATCTAAATACGCTCTTTCCGGAAGTTCGATTAAAGAAAACCATTGAGGTACGCGGTGCCGACTCGCAGAGTATCGAGCTCTCGTGTGCGCTGCCCGCGCTCTATACCGGCATTTTTAACGACGCACGGGCGCTTGCGGAGGCCGATGCCTTCACGCAAGATTGGACACTCGACGAAGTTACCGCGTTGCGCAAAGAAGTCTGGCAAAAGGGGCTTTTTGCGCGATTCCGTGCCGGCACGCTCGTCCCACTTGCAGAGAGGCTCATCGAGATTGCCGAGGGTGGTCTCGAGCGCCGCGCAATCTTGTCACTCGTAGGCAAAGACGAACGTGTGCATCTCGCGCCGTTGAAAGACCTTGTTAGTCACGGGCAGACACCGGCGGACCGGCTCATCGAAGGACTCGATCGCGCGGCTGATATGCGAGCCGAAATCCTCGTGCGCACCGATCTCATTGGTAGATCGGTGTGATCTGGCGGATCTTCTTATTGCCTGAATCGGCAACGTAGATCACACCATGAGAATTTACGGCCACGCCCACGGGCATGTTGAAGGAGGCCTTGTCGCTTGGGCCGTCATCAGCGCCGGCTATGCCTTCATTTGTATGCGGCGCGCGCTGTCCCGCAATGGTCGTGACTTCGCCGGTTGGCGAGACTCTGCGTATTGCGTTGTTTCCAGTGTCAGCTACATAAAGATAGCCGTCCGCGCCAATTGCTAGACCCGTTGGATTGGAAAAAGTGGCGCTGGTGCCCACGCCGTCGTTCAAAGTCCCCCCGGTTCCCGCGCCGGCCAGCGTGGTGACCTGACCGTCGGGCGTCATCTTGCGAATGTCGTTGTTGCCACTCTCGGACACGTAAACGGTGCCCTCCGCATCCACCGCAATGCCCCACAGCCCATTGAATTCTGCGCTTAAGGTTGGGCCGTCAACGTGGCCATCGTTAGGTTTGCCTCCGACGACGATTTGCCCCGCAATGACGGCGATGTTGCCGTCGGGATCCATTCGTAGGACCACGCTATGGCCGCCGTCGGCAATGTACAGATCCCCCGAAGCATTCACCGTCAACCCGTTCAAAGCACGATACGATATCGGCACGGCACTGCTGCTGCTCAGCGGCGAGGTGACTTGGCAATCCGTCGCCGTAACGGTGATCTGGCGGAGACCGTTCATCCCGTCGGCCACGTAAACGTTTCCGGATTTGTCCACTGCGACGCCGCTGGGACCGTAGAAATGCGCACTTGCGCAAGGACCGTCCTGCGCGGCAACTGCCCAGGCGCCCGCAAGCGTGGTGACTGTATTCTGCACGGGGTCGATCTTGCGGATGTTGTTGTAAGGGTCACCGTCGATGACATAAACGAAGTCGTCCGGTCCAACCGCGACCGCGGTTGGATTACAGAAAGTCGCGCGCGAGCCGAGGTCATCGTCGTCGCCGCATTCGCCGGTGCCGGCCAGTGTTGAGACCTCGTAGCCTACAAGTTGTTTGGGCTGGTTGACATCATCCGATGCATCCGCTGCGTCTGCACCACCATCCGGTCCAACCGCGGTGGAGAGGGAGCACCCAGCAGCGAGCAGCGCGAAAAGAGCAAATGTACCGATAGTACGCATGGGATATCCAGGTTGGTTTGCATTCATGCTCGATTCCATCGGACCGTTCCTCCCCGTGGTTGCTAAAAACCACTTTGTTCGCTTTCGCACGCACGAGGTCCTGCACGCGCGCGATCGCCGGAACCGGTTCGATCTAGCGTACTGCGGTTCGTCGTTTGCGCCTATGCGGTCGGGACGCGCGCGCGAAAGACGGACCCGCCTCAGTCACGTTTGGGCAATCGCGCTTTTGGACGCCACGAGTGAACGACAAGAAAGTGAGAAATATCAAGCAGATGGAGATTGTGGCTCGTTGTACGGCCGAGGTGCCTCGACAAGCCGCATCGATGCCGATTAAAGTCACTTTTCGAGCAACTCCCGGGAACGACAGCCCGATGGAGTGAGCGTGAACGCAATGAATACAAACCACTCAGGAGGCCACATGCGCTGCATCGGTAAAATGGCTCTTTTCGCGTTGTTCGCCACAGGGTGCGCGAAGTTTGGCGTTTCTGACCCGGGTGACGCGGGCCCGATCATTGACCAGAGCCAGGACGAAGCGTTCTCGATGGAGGTGGGCACGCCATCGCCGGTTGTGCAGGGTCAAACGGTGACTGTCCCCGTAACACTCACGCGAAGCGGATCCACCAGGAGCGACGTAGCCATCACCATCACGGGTGCGCCGTCGGGCGTTGCCTCCAGTGAGCTGGTCATTACTCAGTCAAGGGACACGGGAAATCTGGTGATCGCCGTTGACGGCTCGGTTGCTCAAGGACCAATAAATGGCATTACCGTCCAAGCGCATGCAATCTACGGCGGGATGGCAACAGCGAGTACGAGCCTGCCACAGCTCTTCGTGCGCGGTCCAGCAGGTAGTCTGGATACGACCTTCGGGACCGGCGGCCGGACTATCCTGCCTGGAGTGCCAGCAAGGTCGTACAACATATTCGTATCGGCTGACGATAACATCTTCGTGTACGGTTCGTGCTCGGGCGCTATGGGTCCAATCTGCGCCTCGCGGCTTACGCCGAATGGCATCCCTGACACAACGTACGGAGTTGCTGGGGTCGCAAAATTGGCCGACTTGTCTATTCCGTATAGTAGCGGTAGTGCTGCCATACTCCGTCCAGATGGGACCATGGTCGTCGGAGGCGGAGGGCCCGCGTATGGTGTGATTCCCCCTGACGGGAAAAACATCGGAGCGGCCATTCCTCTCAGCACTTTTAACACCGCCGGTATTCAACTGACTGGTAGTGTTGGTTCAATGGCGCTTGCTCCTGACGGTGGCATTGTCATGGCCTTCGGTTCCACGATCAGTGGAAACAGCGTAATCGGGATCGCGAAACTCACAAGCACCTGGCTTCCTGACACTGGGTTTGGCACCGGCGGCTTCACCAGCGTGGGTCCCCAATACGTCAGCTCAATGGATGTGGCCGTGCGGCCAAATGGCAAGATTGTGATCGGCGGCAGTTGGTACAGCCCAACGGCGAACTATATGCTACAGCTCGATAGCAAAGGGGCACCTGATACGACTTTTGGAATAAATGGGCAAGTAACGACTTCTAGTTCGCCAATAAATTTGCTGATCTTGCCTGACGATCGAATCATCGTGCCAACAGGTGGTGGGATTACTGCTTATACTGCGAATGGAGGCATTGACGGGACGTTTGGCACTGCTGGCAACCTGACCGTGACCCAGTCGTACCCAGAGGTCTTCCTCGACGATCAAAATCGCCTCCTTATAACCACCGTCACCACGGGCTCACTCGAATCCGTCTGGCGCTACTTGAACACAGGTGTACTGGACACCTCATTCGGCATGAACGGTTGGGCAACATTCCCACCTCCGACGGACTTCAAGCCGAACACCTCAGGGGAAGGAACCGCCGCCGCACGCGTGCAGAAAGACGGGCGGATTATCCTCCTCTGCGTGGGTATTGGTGGAGAAGGTGCGGCCGGTGCACTTGTCTCACGTCTCTGGAATTGACTGTGCCCACACTTCTGGCTCGATGAGTACAGAACATTTAGGAGGCCATATGCGTAACATTGGTACAATTGCTCTTTTCGCGTTGCTCATCACGGGATGCGGCGGCAGCTCCCATGCCACGGATGATGCCGGATCCACCGGGTCAATCGTCACCCCATACGATGGCGAAGCATTTACCATTGAGGTGGACACACCACCAACCATCATGCAGGGAACAACGGTAACCCTTCCCTTAACACTCGTGCGGACGGGACCTACCAGGAGTGACATAAATATTACCATCACGGGCGCACCGGCGGGCATTGCCGCCAGTGTGCTGATGATTCCTGCCTCGGAGGACACGGGAAATCTGGAGATCACCGTTGCAGGAACGGTTGCTCAAGGACCTGTGAACCTGTACATCCAGGGACACGCAGTTAACGACTGGCCAGTGGCAACAACCACAACAGTTCCATTCTTCGTGCGGGGGCGGCCGGGCAGTTTGGATACAACCTTTGGGGCAGGCCAGACAATCCTAACCGGACAGCCAGCAAAAGCGTTCAACGCGTTCGTATCGGCCGATGACAACGTCCTCGTGTTCGGCCAGTGCAATAACCCCAACGTTGCAACGTGCGTCGTGCGGCTGACGCCAGACGGCGCGATCGACACAACCTACGGCGTGGATGGCGTTGCAGTGCTGGCCAACTTGGACGCAACTACCGCCGTACTTCTTCCGGATGGCAGCACGGCTGTAGGAGGCGCAACCGTAGACGAAGCGCAGACTGCGTATGGCATCATCTCCACTGACGGGAAGAACGTCGGATCGGCCATTACCCTTACCAAAACCTTCAACACCAACGATGTTCAACCAGCCGGTTACGTTAATTCCATGACACTTACGCCCGACGGCGGCCTTGCCATGAGCTTTGGTGCAGGCAACAACATCATCGGAATCGCGAAACTTACAAATGCCGGGTATCCAGACGCAGGGTTCGGAACCGGGGGCTTCACCAGTGTGGCGGGTACACAGGCCATCAATACTTGGTCGCCCAGCACGAGTGGCACTGCCGTATGGCCGAATGGCAAAATTTTGATTCTTAGCAATTCCAGTATCTTGCAGCTCGATACCAAGGGCGCACTTGACACGTCTTTTGGATCCGGCGGGCAAGTGATTACCTATGGATCGGGCGGGCAAGGGGCTGCCACTCCAGTGGGTATGCTTCTCATGCCCGACGGGCGAATCATTGTGCCAATAGGTTCAAGTAACAGCTACTCGATCGGTGCTTTTGTCGCGAACGGAGGCATTGACAAGACGTTTGGTAGCTACGGCTACATAACATCCGTGAGTAGCTATGGCGTGCCTCCAAATCTCTTTCTTGATGACCAAAACCGCCTTCTCGTGACCACCGGCATCACTGGTCCGCTTCAGTCCGTTCGGCGCTATTTGAACACAGGAGCACCCGATTCATCTTTTGGCATGAGTGGGAACGGCTGGGCAACATTCACACTCCCTGCGGACTTCCCACCTACCACTGAACAGGTAGCCACCATTGCAGCGCGCGTGCAGAAAGACGGGCGGATCATCGTTCTCTCCGAAAGTTTGGCGGACGGGTCGAACGACGTCGTTGTCTCGCGCCTCTGGAATTGACCATACTCCGCTCAATGAGCCGCAACAATCTAAGGTATTTTAATTGAAGGAGCCTTCTAGGAGAAACATAGCCATGAAACGAATTCTTTTTGGTTTAGGCGCAGCAATTTTCTTGGTCGGCTGCTACACCTTTAGAGCAGTAGGGCCTGACGCCTGCGATGGCTCCGAATGCCCCTCACCCGATACGGAAACGGAAGACGAAGGCGGCGTGACGGTACCCGCGACCTGCGATACAACCCAAGCTCCCACGAACGTTTCTGAAGACAACGGCGTCTTCGTGAACGCTGGCATCGACGCCGCGGCGGCGTCCGATGGATCGAGGAACAAGCCCTTCAAGGCCATCGGTCAAGCGCTCGCAAACCTCTCAGGCCGCTCCAGCGTCTTCGTCTGCGCTTCTGCAAGCGCGTACGCGGAAGCTGTGACTCTTCCTGCTAACGTCTCGCTCTACGGAGGTTTTGAGTGCACAAGTTGGGTGTATACATGCGAGCGCCCGAAGGTGGCTCCCGACCAACCGGGAATCGCTCTCAACATCGCCAGTTCGACCGGTACCACCATCGCAGATATGACATTTGTCGCCAAAGATGCATCTCTTGCTGGGGACTCATCCATCGCCATCTTTATCGCCAATTCGGAGGTGGCGCTCCGTCGGGTGACGGGCGTATCAGGCAACGGTGTGGCAGGTAAGAAAGGCGATGTTCCGGGATCCAACTACTCCTCCGATACGCAAGGTATCGCCACCACTACGGGCACAGGAGCGCCTGCCAAGACCTGCACGTGCCAAGACGGCACCAGCAGCACCGGAGGAGCAGGAGGTAACGTGGGCAACGCGCCAATAGCTGGTGCCGGCTCCGCCTCGCCCATGCCGACAAACGCAAGTTCCAGCGCCGGCGCTGGAGGGACTGGCTCATCGAACAGTTGCACCAGCGGTGGCACTGGCGCCAGTGCCAACATTGGTGGTACGGGAGGCCTGGGAGCCTCCACCCTTGGCATTCTCTCCTCCACTTACTGGACCCCGGCTCCCGGATCACTTGGCTCCAACGGCAACCCCGGTCAGGGAGGTGGTGGCGGCAGTGGCGGCTCTGGCGGTGGTGGCGGAGGAGGGTGTGGAGGCTGTGGGGGATCCGGAGGTCTCGGCGGTCAAGGAGGCGGAGCGAGCATCGCCATCGCCCTCTATGAGAGCACACTCCAGCTCGATACCTGTACCCTCCAGACCAGCAACGCTGGTAAAGGCGGAGACGGCAGCGCAGGACAAGACGGATTAACCGGAGGAACAGGAGGAACAGGAGGAGGCTGTTGGGGAGGCTATGGCGGATGCGGCTCTGGTGGCGGTGGCGGTGGCAGTGGAGCTGGAGGCATCTCCGTGGGTGTCTTATCTTCCTCCGGGAGTACACTCCATCAGGTCACTGCCATGGCCATCACCTTAGGAGCCGCAGGACAGGCGGGCGATCCTGGTACAAGCGGTGCCGGAGGCTCCTCACAGCGCGGAACCGGAGCTTCAGGTGCAGTAGGCAATCAAGGTCACGATGGCGTTGCCCAAGCCACCTTGCAGCTAGACCGATAGAGATTGGCATGTTCGATTGGAGGGTAGCCGCAAGGTCGCCCGTGCCCCTCCTGCCAATGACAAAGAAAAAGGGCAGTCGCCGATGGCGACCGCCCTTCTTTTGAGGCGATGCGAAGTCGAGTAGGTGGATTTTAGACCCTCTCGCTTCTCTCGCCCTTCTTGCGCCGACGGGATGCAACCATCACGGCTGCAACAGCACCGGCTGCCCAGAGCGTGGAGTTCGCATCGCTCGACTCCGGGCCTGCCGCACAGTTGAAGATGCCGTTCCCTGAACCACGGATATCTCCAACACCTCTCTCAACGCTGCCACCGATTCCGCAGGTGCCAATGTCCGTCGTCAGTGACGAACAGGCTTCTCCACCTGCGCAACCATTGCCGCCTTGTCCGCGGCAACCGTCTTGGCACACCGGAACCTGGAGGGTACTATTACATACTCGCCCACTGTTGACATCGCCGCAATCGGTGTCGTGATTGGCTGGATCGCATGGTTGCCCAGGCTTGCAATCACCCACCTCCGCTGTTGCGGATGAGCAGACCTGTTCACTTGGGCAATGGTTGCCGCCTACTCCACGGCATCCATTCTCGCATGTTTTAGTGGTATCGCTACACACCCGCCCGCTGTTGGCTTCGCCGCAATCACTGTCCTGCGTGCACGGTTGCCCACCAGGACCGCAAGTACCAATGGCCGCTGTTGTTGACGAGCAAACTTCACCACCCGGACAGCCATTGCCACCTTCTCCGCGGCAACCGTCCTCGCACATCTTGGTGGTGTCATCACACACACTCCCACTGTTAACATCACCGCAATCGCTATCTTGATTGCAGGATTGCGGCTGTCCGCATGTATGTGTGTCCTGATGGCATGAAGGTCCGGCTGCGTTCCCTACGCAATCGGAGTTGTGCGCACACTCCACACAGGTGTATGGATGCATCGATGTCTGGCATACCGGCGTTGGCGCCGAGCACTGGGAATTGTCGCTGCACTCGTCAACAGGCGGCGTGTCCGTCGGCAATCCCGGGGTGGCAGGATCGCTAGTGGTGGGGGTATCCACTGGCAGTGTGCCATCCGGATCTGTCGCGCCATTGGCGCTGATCGTTGCCTGATTGGAGATCGTGCTCCCTTTGGCGTCTGAATTCACGGTAACCTGGAAAGTCACCGTAGTTGAGGCACCCACCGTGATAATGCCTCCATTAGTGGCATCCGCGCCGGTGCCAAGGCGCACTGTTACCGTATTTGCGACGAACTCAGCCTGGTCGATGTCAACGTCATCGGTTTTGGCTGCGCCATCGACCGCAATTGTGTGGGGAACGTAGGTCACTCCATTAGGCAATACGTCGGTGAGCACCGTATTCTTTGAGTCCACGGTACCCGTGTTCGGCACGACAATGGTGTACGTAAGGGTGTCGCCCGGAAGAATTGCTCCACCGGCGCGCGCCGCGACATCAGCAAATGTCTTAGTCGACGTCGTAAAGTCCGGAGCGACCACCTCGGTCGACAGAACGAAACCACCAAGCACATAGCTGTCAGAATAGTTTGATGGACTGTCCGGATTTGCTGGATCCGGATTCACGGGAGCCGTGCTCGCTTGCAACGTCGCGGAAATATCATCAGGATGCAATTTATTCGATACATCAACAACATGGAGATCGATTCCCGACATGCTACCCGGATCGCCCGTGAACTGTGGTAAGTCTCCGTGCATACTTATAGGGGAACCGAGGTATGAATGACCCGAATTGAAAAAGTTGGTCGTCGCATTCGGATCATTGTAGTTCGCAAGAAGAGCGCCATTAAACAATAGCGAGTCACCGTTGATCGAGTTATCACCCTCCCAAGCGACCACACCTAGTTTACCAGAAACTGCCCCCTGACCCGCGCCAGGAATGTGAAATCCGCTCAAAGTCGTATTGACCGGATTACCGTTGCGAACCGAATCGAAGCCGTCATAGAGCGCAATGTTGCGCAATGGCTCATTGGGCGCCTCGTAAAGCACCACCATCCACCACCCCATAAACCTATCGTCGCTATAGATGTTAACGGGATTGACCGTATCAAAACCGCCTACGCGGTACGCGCCGGCGCCGTGGTCATGAACGAACTGCGTCACATCTGCTCGCGACTGATAGCCAAGTACGGTGTTGCTATCCCCATACCCACCGGGTAACGTTACATCCGCCGGCACTGGCGAATCAGCACCATCGCCCGGCCCCTCGATCGTGGCTGCATTGCCAGTGCCATCGACAAAAGCAACCAGCCGGCCGTTGTTATCGGGGAGTGCAATTGTTGCCGCCCAATAGAGAAAGGCGTGCGTGACAGTGGCACCATCCGGCAGTTGGAGAAACGCAGTGCTTCGCTGGGCACTGGGCCGAATAGACACATCCGCCCACGCCGTTCCGGCCTGTGACGCACCGCTGGCAGCCGTGTCGGATTGCCAAAGAACATTCGGCGAAGTTCCGCTTGTGTTGTTTCCGCAATCGCCAATGGTGCCAGTGCCCACGGCTGGCGTACCGCCGTTAACGCAATCCTGCCCAACCGTATTGCCAATGAGAATAAAGTCTCCATGCTGCGTTGGAGACGGAACTATTACTGGCTGAGGGTCCGCCCCCGCGGAACCGGCGCCCGCGAGCAGGCTGATGAGGCCTGCTCCGAGCGCCGGAAGAATGCGACTAGTTCGCATGATCCCCGCGATCCTCATGATGACGTGGAGCCTTCTCGAGAATCTTGAATTCAACGCGACGATTGGTCTGCCGCCCCGCATCTGTCTTGTTGTCGGCGATTGGCTGCTCAGGGCCGTAGCCATGAGTGGTCAAACGTGCCTTGTCGACGCCGCGGGAAACGAGCGCCTTCTCAACGGCGTCCGCGCGGCCCTGCGACAGCTTCATGTTCATCTGTTTCGCACCGCGGTTGTCCGTGTGACCCTGGATTTCAACCTTGGTCACTTCCGGGTGCTCCTTCAGCACGCCCGCCACTTCGTCAAGCAGCTCGTCGCTGACCTTCCGGATGGTGGCTTTGCCGGTGTCGAACTGCACCTGCTGGAGGATCTCGATCTTGTTCTCGCGGACGCGAACGTGCTTCGGACAGCCGTTCTTTGTGGGATCCGGATCCGGCACGCCCTTCTCGAACGGGCACGCATCCACATCATCCGGAATGCCGTCGCCATCGGAATCAGGCGGGCAGCCGTTCTTCTTCGGGTCAGGACTCCTGACACCTTTGACATCCGGACATGCATCCTCGGCATCCGGAATGCCGTCTCCATCACGATCCGGCGGGCAACCGTTCAACTTCGGATCGGCGTTCGGAACACCGGGGACATCCGGGCACGCATCCACGTCGTCCGGGATACCGTCGCCGTCGCGATCCTTCGGCAGCGGGCAGCCATTCTTCGACGGGTCGGAGCTTGCAACGCCCGGAACGTCCGGACATGCATCGTCCTTGTCCAGGATGCCGTCGCCGTCGCGATCCGACTCGGGGCAACCATTCTTTGCCGGATCGTCACTCTTGACGCCCGGAACGTCCGGACATGCATCCTCGTCATCCGGGATTCCGTCGCCGTCGCGATCACGCCGCTGCTCGGGCGTGTACGCGAGCATGAGGACGCCGCGGAAATCAGGCGTACCAATGCCGTTCGTCAGGCCCGGACCGCCGCCAATGCCGATCTCGAAATCGTGAACGACCCGCCAGCGAATGTCCAGCATGGCCTCCAGGTTCGTGTTGCGCTTGCTGATGTCCTGCGTGGGAACAGCGAAATTGACCTCAGGGCCAATCTGCCAGTGGCGCGCAGCGCCGAGCTGAACGGCAATACCCGCGCCCGCCCGGATCATCGTGCCTTGCTTGACACCCGTAACACTGTTACCGCCGTACCACTGCTGCCTGGCGAACTCGACGCCACCAGCGAGTGACCAGATGACGCGTCCGGCTCCACCACCAAGGATAAGCTGCGGCATCCCGCGCGCCTTCCCATCACCGACGTACACATCTTTCTCCGCCGTGGGCACCCAAACATAGCCACCCACCGCGAGCTGGAAGGCATCGTGGTAGTCGCCAAGGAGGCGGAGTCGCGCGCCGAGCCGCAGATCGCCAATCGTGGCGCCACTCGGTGAATTGAAGCTCACACCGCCGACCGACGGACTGCCACCGTTTTGCGCCAACGCAATAGGGAGTTCAACGTTGAGGTTGAGGCGATTGAAGAGAGCCAGCGATGCATTCAAGTGCAAAAAGAGCTGGTCTTGGACGACGTGACCGACGTTGGAGTCGTCGCTCGTGCGCTTGAGGACGAGGGGATTATGGGCGTAATCCCCGAGCAGCATCAGGTGCGGCGTTGCCGAGCCCGCAGCAAACGGCGACTCAACACCAAAGAATCGATCGCCCGCGGGAGCGGGCTCCAATCGATTCAATGGGAGTCCTTGCGCCGCCGCCGGACGCGCCAGCAGCGCAGCGGCGCCAATTCCGAGGATCGTTGCGATACACTTTGTGGTTCGTTTAAGTGCCATTGCGGCGCGGGCCTAAGCAAATGTCGGACCAACGCGGCCGTTGCCTTTCTTACGTTATTCCCACGCCAAGTGGAGGATAACGCCGGCATTTTCGCTGCATACACGCGACAGTAACTAGCGCGTGAGCGCGACAACGGGTAAACCGTTTCGCGCCTCTGCGGTCAATCGTGCGCACAGCGAAAGCCAATTGCAAAGTAACCATTGGGCTGACCGCTGAACATTCCCGACCAGGAGCGCGCGCCGAGGGTCGTAGCATCATGGTCGTCCCACGACATGGTCCACACGAAGTTATATGTACTGTCCTTAACCCACACGAGCATGTCGCCTGCCGCATCCGCGACGTCGTTCTTGTTGTTTCCCAAGGGGAAACGCCCTGGCGGCGGCACATACCAACTTGAATCCAGCACATCCCCCTTGGCGTTGAGCGGCGGCGTGTCTCCCGGATAGCCGTAGTTGTACCGGTGGCTGACCCGGTCGTCCGCCTTGGTAGTACTGTACGTGGGCTGATTGCCCCACGGCCAGCTATCCACCCCATTGTTCGTGTAGATGTTCTTGATCTCTGCAGCGGACGGCAAACGTCCGCCATCCCACTGGCAGAATGCGGTCGCAATGTGCCAGCCCACGCAATTGAGCGTCTTCGGATCGAGATCAGCCTGCGTGAAGGGTCCCGGATCGTCCGGTGTTGGAGTTGTGTAATACGTGTGACCATTGAACTGGCCAACGCCGCACGAGCGTTTCGTCCCATTCCAGTACGGCCCGAGCATCATGTTCGCGTCGTCGATGCTCGCCGGCACGAGGGTATTCCAAGACTGATTCCAGTTGGCAGCGGCAAGACCAGACACGTACGACACCACGTCGCCATTGAGACGTTCGATGAACGCTCGCATTCGCCCCGCCGTCACCAGATACTTGTCAATCTGGACCGTTGAACCGGAGATCGATCTGCGCTCACAGCAGCTCTCATGCGCTGCATCAGGGTTTCCAATGTCACCCGGACCACACGTGTCACCACCGAGCTGCTGGGTGCAACTCCGACCTACAGCACACTTGTTGTCATAGGCACATCCGTCGGATTGGCAATCCGCATGAACATTGCACGTTTTCCCTACGGCGCACTTCGGAGCACCTGTGGTGGTTCCTCCGCAATCAACGTCTGATTCATCACCATTCTGGACACCATCCGTGCCGGTCGCCAATCGACACACATTCCCCGCACATACCTTACTCGCGCAGTCGGCCCCCTTTAGGCAGGCCTTTCCGTCACCGCACGGCTGTGCATGCTCGCCGCCGCAATCAATATCCGTTTCATCGCCGTTCTTCACGCCATCGCTACTCGTTGCCGGTTGGCAGACGCCCGCAATGCAAACGCCAGTTGCGCACTCAGAGCTATCAGCGCATCCACTTCCGGCACATCCTGCTTCGCCAGGATCACCGCAGTTGACATTCGCACCGTAGGTGCCAGTGTCGGAGGAATCCGGAGAACCTGATGAATTACCTCCCTTCCCGGATGAACACGCAGCGAATAAAAGCGATGCAAGAAGGATGTGGGCCGTACGCATGACGCCTCCGCCGTACACTTTCAGTGCCATCATAGCAGGATTCTTAACTGGCGAGGTTGCGGAGAGATACCTGCCGAATGATTCCTACAGTTGTCGCGCTTGCGCGATACCTGAACATGCTACGGCTTCATTACGACAAGCCAGTACAGCGTTCAACACGTTACCGCTTTATGTGAGTAACGCGTTACGCACCGTTCAATCGTGCGCGCAGCGGAAGCCGATGGAGAAGTAGCCATTTGGCGTACCCGGAAACATGCCCTGCCAGCTCGTTGAAACGAGATTCTTCGGGTGATCGGGGCCATCCCAAGCCTCCGTCGACGTGAAATTGTACGGATCCGTGTCGATCCACTCGAGCAAGTTACCCGCCGCGTCTGCGACTCCATTCCGGTTGTTACCCGATGCAAAACGCCCCGGCGGTGACACATACCAGGCAATGTCACGTACGTAGCCACTGTCATCGTCAATTTCAGGCCCTGGATAGTTGTAGTTGTACCCATGATTGACTCGGAAATCTTGTCCACCAGGGTTATACGTCGATAAATCGTTCCACCCCCACGGCCAGGCGGTCGTGGAGTTGTTCGTGAAGATATTCGTGATCTCGTCGAGGGACGGCAAGCGACCGCCATCCCACTGGCAGAATGCGTTCGCAAGGTACCAGCTCACGCAGTTGAGCGCCTTCGGATCGAGATCATCCTGAGTGAAACTCGAGGTGTCCCCAAATTCCGGCGACGTGTAGTACGTGTGCCCACCGTAGGAACCCGCCGCACACGAACGCTTCGACCAATATGGACCGAGCATCTCATTCGCATCCGCGATGCTTGCCGGCACGTATTGACTCCAATCGTGACCCCAGGTGCTTGTGCCGAGACCCGACACGTACGACACCACATTGCCATCGAGACGCTCGATGAATGCCCGCATCCGCCCCGCCGTCACCAGATATTTGTCGATCTGCGCTGTCGAGCCGTCGATTGGCGCGCGCTCGCAGCAGCTCTCATGCGCTGCCATAGGGTCTCCAATTTCCCCCTTGCCACACGTATCCCCACCAAGCTGCCGCGTGCAACTTCGGCCAACGGCACACTTGCCGTCATAAGCGCATCCGTCCGACTCACAATCTGCGTGCACATTGCACATTTTCCCGACAGCGCACCTCGGCGCACCTGTCGTAGTTCCTCCGCAATCCACATCCGATTCATCACCATCCTGGATACCGTCGGTGCCTGTCGGCGTTTGGCAGATATTCGCTACACATAGCTTACCCGTGCAGTCGCTGTTCCCGGCACAACTCTTTCCGTCGGCACATCGCGGCGCTTGCGTCACCGTTCCACCGCAATCCACATCCGATTCATCGCCATTCTTCACGCCATCGCGACTCGTTGGGGGTTGGCATATGTTCGCCAAGCAAACACCACTTGTGCAATCCGCCGCATCGGCGCATTCCCCGCCAGCCCCGCACTGCGATCCGGACAGATTGCCGCATTTGATATCCCGCACCTGGGCGTCGGAAGACGCCACCGAGTTTTCTCCTCCCATCAGCGAACACGCACCCAGAAAGAGCGATGCGACAAATATGGCCATGGTTCGCATAACGCCATTCCATACAATTTCGGCGCCAATAGAACTTTACGGGAATACTCCATTCGCGTTTCCACGATTAAGAGAAACGTTTCCAAACGGAGGGCACGTCGAACCTTCAAGAAGATTCACGAGCGCAAAAATCTCTCTGTCGCGTGAACGTTACGACTGCCGCGCTCACACGACAGCGATTGCTGCGTTACAAAAACACCATCAAACGCCGTACGTTATGCGCTTTTGTGCTCAGTCGTGCGCGCAGCGGATGCCGATGGAGAAGTAGCCATTCGGCTCGTATCCCCAGATATCGGGAGCGTCGCTCGAAGCGTGATTATCCCAGTCCCCAGTCCATACGAACCCGCGTGGAGTGTTGTTATCCCATACGAGCAAGCCCCCCGCCGCGTCTGCGACTCCATTCCAGTTGTTACCCGGTGCGAAGCGCCCCGGCGGTGAGACGTACCAACTTACATCGAAAACGTTGCCTTCATTATTGAGGGGGAGATCACCAGGAAAGCCGTAGTTGAAGTTCCAGTTGACGTAGTCGTAACTCTCAGCCGAGCCCCACCCAGGTGAGTTCCCCCACGGCCAGACCGACGCTCCGTTGTTCGTGTAGGCCTTCCTGATCTCGTCAGACGAGGCGAGACGCCCTCCATCCCACTGGCAAAATGCGTTTGCCAGGTGCCAGCCGACGCAGTTGAGCGCCTTTGGATCGAGATCATCTTGCGTAAAGGCGGACGTATCCCCATAGTCCGGGGTCGTGTAATGTATGGCCACCGAACTGGCCCGTTGCGCATGAACGCTTCGATACGCCACCGTAGTTCGGTGCATCGTCCCAATACGGGCCGAGCATATCGTTCGCGTCCGAGACGTTCGCCGGTACGAGGCCGTCCCAACTTTGGTCCCACGTGTCTGCACCGAGACCGGATACGTACGACACCACGTCACCGTTGAGACGTTCGATGAACGCTCGCATTCGCCCCGCCGTCACGAGGTACTTATCAATTTGCACTTCCGTACCGTCCAGCGGCGCGCGCGCACAACAGCTCTCATGAACCGCGCCCGGATCTCCAATCTCACCTGCACCGCACGTGTCCCCACCAAACTGCTGGGTGCAGCTTCGACCAACGGCGCACTTCTTGTCGTAAGCGCACCCATCCGATTGGCAGTCCGCGTGAACATTACATGCCCTCCCAGCAGCACACCTTAGGGCACCTGTGGTGGTCCCTCCGCAGTCTACATCTGATTCGTCACCATTCTGGATGCCATCGGTACCCGTCGCAACTTGACAGACATCCGACGTGCATACCTTACTCGTGCAGTCGTCACCCGTTACGCAACTCTTTCCGTCGGCACATGTCGGCGCCTGCGTGCCACCGCAATCGATGTCGGTCTCATCACCGTTCTTCACGCCATCACTACTTGTTGCGGCTTGGCACGCACCCTCCGTGCAGACACTGCTCGGGCAGTCTGCGGCCATGACGCATTTCTCGACTTTGGGCGTGCTTCCGTCGGAAGAGGAGCCATTCCCACCTCCACCCCCTGAGGATGAGCAGGCACCAAGCAGAAGCGACGCGAAGAGGAAGATAGGAATCGTACGCATGATGTCTCACCAATACAACTTCGGCACCAAAGACAAACAGCGCGCTTCGTGTTTTGATTTCGCGCTGATAAGAAAAGATATCGTCAGTGTCTCGGATTCAAGGGCCCCGAGCTGCCATTAAGAAGGGCTTTCTATGCTTATGACCGAGGCGTTGCCGTTTCCAAACCACTCTGAATTATCGGACGCCCCGAAGCGCGCATGCGCATCTTTCTCGGCCCGGTGGCGCCGAGCACGCACCCAGCGACCTTCCGGCACTGGCTTGGTATCGACGTCCGCGTGTGCCACCTCCCCACCGCAAGCATGCTCACGCCGCCAGCGCTGAAGAAGTACGAGCGCTGCGTTGCTATCTCGATCCCAGATGGCCCCGCACCCGGAACACGAGTGGTCCAGAGGTTCGACGGAATCGAATCTCTCTTTCGACCCGCACGCATGGCACGGTTGCAGGAAACTCCTCGTATCCAATAATTCGATGCGTGCGGATCGACTTTTCGATGCATTCTGCAAACTTGCGCGTAGCTCGCTCACGGCCGCTGCTTGACGGTTGCGCCGCAGACCGCGCCATTCGATACTCGCATCCTCTACTAAGTGGCGCTTGGCGACAACACGAAGATCGAAATCCTCGATAACGATAGAAACGTACTCCCGAGCGAGCTGCGCCGCAAAAATGCGATAAAGCTCACGTCGCGCGCGGAGCGCATGGATCCGCTGCGAATCCTCCCACGACCAAAGATGGTAGTCGTGATATCGCCACGCTTCGAGTGCCTCATAGGCCTTCTCGTCGCCGACGAAGCGCACGTTGCGCCATTGCTTTGCGAGCACAGCGAGGCGCGACGGGACGCGCCATTCCATGATGCCGACTGTCGCCTCACGCAGCCACTCGGGGATGGATGCGGCCGCCGCAAGCCAACCCGAAAGGGCGTCCCTGGCAGCCGCCAAGTTTCGGTCGCGAATCGAACGCAATTCTTCGACCTTCGCGAATGCGCCAAGAAGCGATGCGGGGAGACGCAATTCACCTGATCGACCGTCGGATCCAGCCCATGCAGCAACACGAAGCTCGTTGCCGATCGCACGCCAGCCAATGTGGATCGCAACGGCGCTTTCGTTGCTATCGGTTCGCTGAACAGCAAGGATCTCGTCAGCGACATCCACAGTAATTTCAACAGCCCATTCATCACGCGGACCGCGACGACGAACACTGACCGTCGCACGCTTGACGATCGATCCCTCTGGCAACGGGCGATGCATGAGCATGGGCCATTGGGCCCAAATGGGATCACGACCTTCGGAGCCAATACGAAGTGACAGCGTCGTGCGCGACAATTGCCGACGTTCACCGCGCCGCATCGAATGCCACGCGCCAGAATCCACTGGTGCAACACGTAATCGTGCGTCGGAACCGAAAAGCGTCTCGCACGGAAAGCCTTTCTGAATCTGCACGCCAACGCGCCCCGCACCAACGAATCTGGAACATCGCGGGTTGTTGGGCTGCGCCCCGTCGTAGAGTGCAGCCGCGCGCGCACGATGGTCGGCGTCTTCGACAAGGAGATACGTGCCCCAGTAGACGCCGCATAAGGCACGAGCTCCCCGGCGGAGCCTCGCCGCGCGCTCGTTGATTTCGTCCATTGCGCGTTGTACTGCGTGATTCTCTCGGACTTCGCGGCGGCGCACTCGAAGGGCATCGAGAGCGCGCCGACTCACCTCCCGTGCGTCGCGCATACGCTGCCTGGCGTCGATTGGTTCCGATTTCGATTGCACAGTCATTCGAGCTTCGCGAGCAGCCGCGGCAGCTGCGTGCACCGCCTCATTGGCCGCCGCCGTTTCTTCTTCGAGTTCGCGCAATCCGCTTTCGGTGAGCAACCGACGAAGTGCATCGCGACGGGCGCACTCAATCTCAATAAGCGCATTACGATATCGGTGGGCTGCGCGCATTTGCTCTTTTACGAGCTTGCCATTCATTGTCGGGGCCAAAAGGCCATAACGATAGACGCGAATCATTTCGGATAACGTCCCGGCATATAAAGCCAAGAGCATGCCAAGCATGGCCGGTTCATCGATGATCCACGATAATATCCACGGTATATTGCCGCGCAAATCGCATACCGGCGGTGGCGCGACTACCATGTCGACGCGATAGCGCGACAGGCGGTGTCGCGCACGAACAGCAATGCGTATCCTCAGTGAGAACGCGGCGCACAACCATGAATGAGAGTGCGCCGCTACGTCCGCCGACGCGGAGCGAATTCAGGGACAGGCCCTAACACGACTGCCGGAACTTCGTTCCGGGCTACGCGGTTCCGCTTCGCGGAAACCCGTCGTGTTCCCTTGTCTCAAGGGGGCGCGGCGCCCCCTCTTGCCCGCTTTCGCGGGCAATTCACCCCTCCGAAAAGCCGCTCCCGCGGCTTTGCTTGCACTCCTGCCGGAATACTTCCGGCAGGAGTGCTAATCAGAAACGGCCGGTGACACCACCACCCGCGTATCCGGGGGTAATGGCGGGCGCGAAGCTGATGTCGACCGGGGTCTTCACACCCGCCGGCTTCGGCGCTGGCGTCTCACCACCGAGACTCGACGTCGAACGTGACGGATCATCGAAGAGGTAGAGCACGAGCCCGGCGACACCCACCGCCGCCGCACCAATACCGGTCGCGACAGCCGCGGTGGTCCAGGTAGACCGAGCATTCCGCGCGCTCTGGTAACTCGAGAGCTCTCCTGCATCCAGCGCGCGGCTATCGCGCGCATCAAGCAAGTTTTTTGCGGCATGCTGCCGATCCATGGCAATCCCGGCAGAAACCACAGCGGCTACGCCGAGCGCTCCGGCACCAATGAAGGCGCCGTTCGCGACCTTGCGCTGGGCACTCGTACGGAGCGACACGTTGAGGCGCTTGACCTCGTCGCGGCCGAACTCGATCTCGCGGACCTCGGGATCGTGCCCTGGCTGACTGACAGCTACAACGTGAACACCAGGCGCAACGGCCGCGGGCGACGCGAGCGGCACCTTTCCGACGAGGCGGCCATCGATCTCGACGCGGGGCCCGGCGGGTCCGTCGACGACGAGATGTGCAGGGCTTTCCCTCAGCGTGACGTCGACTGCAATGAAGGCATTCTCCACAACAACGAACTCGCGACGCTCTGCCTGAAAGCCTGGCGCCGTGACGACCGCCGCATGCTTGCCTGGTTTCACTTGCGAGATAAGGGGGGCTTCCACCGGAGACGCACCATCGAGCGAGACCATGGCTTTGTCCGACGACGATGTGCTGACCGATACGCGCGTGGCCTGATGCGTCGTCATCGCACCAGATGAGGTATTCCCACCCGATCCGGACCCAAGGCGTTCCTCCGCGGGCCCGAGCTCAGCGAGGTACTGAGCTGCATCGGCGGCACGGGGCCCACCAGGCGCTCGTTTGAGATACTCGCGATAACCGTTCGTGGCTGCGAGCAAGTGCTGCGAATTCTTGTCGATGTAGTATTGTCGCCGATGAGACTGCGCGATGGCGAACGTGACGGCGATATTCGGCGCTCTACGTTGGGCCTCTTCGAAGGCAGCAATGGACGAAAGGAAGTCGCCACGCTCGTAGGTCTGCACGCCGACGGCAAAGAAGGTCTTGGCCTCCTGACGTGAGGCAGCATCCCCATCTTGGGATGGTGCGGGTTCTGCCATGGCGGGATGCACCGACGCAAGGCTGAGAAGTAAGGCCACGGGAATGGCTGCACGAACATTTCGTGAAAGCCGTGTTTTGAGGGTCTTCAAGCTGCACTCCAAATCGAGAAAGCCATCGTGAACTCTTTTCAAGGAACCAATGCAGTACCGAGATACACCTCGGCGGCATCAGGGAAACCGATGACCATGTCATCGACGCCATCGCCATTCACATCGCCAAAAGCCATCGACTCCACACCCCCACCACTCAGCGTGACTTGGGGTGTCTGAGTCAACACGAGAGCACCGCGCTCGACGCGATAGAACGACACCATGTTGTTGACGGCGACGGCAAGCTCGCCTGCCGGCGTCGCGGCGAATACCTTCGCAATCCCAGGAGCCATGTTGACCGCGACGCTGCGCGCAGGGTCGAGCGTGCCGCTTCCATTGTTCAGCAGGATGCGTGCGGTTTGCGAAGAATCGGTCGACCAGACAAGGACGTCCTTGTTGCCATCGCCATCGAAGTCGCCGACCACGAGGCGAACATTGCCAACTCCACCGAAGTCATAATTGACAAACTTGAGTTCGCCTGGACCGCTCACCGAATCTGGAAGAGGGGAGACAAATGCACCGGGCTTCGCCGTAAGAATGCGACCTTTATCGAAGGTTGCCGACGGGATGATCGCGACAACTTCGTCGAGTCCGTCCCCATCGAGATCTACCGCCGCAAGGGCCGTTCGATTCATTTGATTGAGCAGGTCTGCGGGGCTTGCCGTGAAGTTTTTCGATTGTTCGGCAAAGGGGGTCGACGACTGCACTCGCATCGGGTCGAAGTCCGCGAGGCCAGAGGCCTGAACGAGCCAGAGCCGGCTGCTTTGTTTGACCGAACTACGATCGTCTTCCTGGCGCTCGGTGCCGAAACCAAGTGAAACCAACGACACCGCATCGGGCTGGAGGAACTTGCCAGCAACCACCGAGAGACCGACGTCACGAATGTACGTGTTGGCCGCACTGACGAGGCCAAAACGCGAGGTGAGAGAACGATCCGCACTGCCTTGGAGAGCAGCCGCAAACGACACACCGTCAGAGGTTCGCCCGAGGGGTACAATGCTCTGAAACTGATCGGGCGTGCCAACCAAAAGCCACGAAACCTGGGCAAGCACGAGTTGCGATACGTCATCGAGACGTCCCAGGAATTTGGGCTGCTCCGGAGACCCCGTACGCCCAAAAACCGCGTAGAGAGCGACCGTATCGAGACCGCTCGAGTCGCCGCGCACCGCAATTGCGATATCGAGCAAGCCGTCGTGATCGATATCGCCAATGGCGACTCGTGAGATCGAGCCGTCGATGGGGAACGATATACGCGAGAACGTCGGGTAAACGACGTTGTTCGGGTTTTGCGCCAGCGTCGTGCCCATATAGATATCGAGCGCCTGAGCCGACCACGCCACCACGTCGGGGGCTCCATCGCCATTCAAATCAACGATTTTCGCTCCAATCCACTTCGAATCGCCGGGCGCTCCAACCGAAGCAAGATCCCGCAAGACGCTGAGCGGAGCCGAAAGCGCGCTCGCCGCCGCTGGCTGAGCGTTGATGGCCCGATCATAGGCGGCCGTGTTGAAATGGATTCCCGTGCTGTCGACCCAGTCGATGACCGAGTCACCATTCAAATCGCCGAGGGCGAGCGGCGCTTCCCCTGCAGGCAGCACGACGGCGCCGGTGCTGGGATAAACTCCGATACCCGGGTAGCTCGTAAGCTTGTTGTCGTTCGCGCCCGCGGGCATCGAATGCGTAGCACCCGTCCCGTCCCCGAATCCAACGGCCGCTCCATTCACGGTCGGCACGAGAACATCAGGAATTGCATCGATCGTTACGGTGGAAGCATCGAACAAGGGCACCTGTCCAAAGCCCGGAACGACACCGTACGATGCAACATTCGCGATGGTGGCAGCGCCACCCACGGTCGTCCCCGACGGGAGCGAGAGGCGAATGCGCGGCTCCAGTGTAGCGTCGGGGCCGGGATCCGATCGGGTATCGGAGGGGCCGAGCTGATATGGATACATGTTCGGCGTGTTCGGGCCGAGGGACGCGCCAGGCGTACGCCAGTCCGCAACGGTGTGTCGCAAGCAGAGCGGCAACACCTGAACCGACGACGGATCTTGGATCGTCAAGATCATCGTCTCGCACGTATGTGCGCTGGAGTCGGCGTTGCTCAAGATGAAATGTCCAACCGCAGGC
Organism: Polyangiaceae bacterium; assembly: GCA_009781005.1. Taxonomy (GTDB): domain Bacteria; phylum Myxococcota_A; class Polyangia; order Polyangiales; family Polyangiaceae; genus Labilithrix. The sequence continues at coordinate 55,108 of WQYX01000007.1, forward strand.
TGCGGAATTTGCGCGGTACCCGTCCCAACCGCCGGCAATGCCGCGCCCGCCGGATTCGGCGACAGCCATTTGTCGAGTTCGGGGAGTGGGAAGATTGGAATTGTCTCGTTCGAACCATCGTCCCGAACATCATAAAAGAGCATCGAATAGCCCTTGCCGCGCTCTCGGGTGAACGGACTCGTGTCTGCAATCGCAGCAATCTGCTGACCGACGCCGAGAAGACCGAGGCTTCCAAAGCGCGCTGGAATCGCTATCGCATCGGATACGTTGAGCGGAAAGAACGGGTAGATGTTCGGGATCACGGTCCGATCGGGGTAACCTCGATAAACGGCAAGACCGCCACCCACGGCGCCGCCCGAAAGTTCGGTATCGAGAAGGGTAATGGTCGCGAGCTTGTCCGTGGATAGGCTATCGGTGATGAAACGCCCTCGCGTGACCGGCAGGGTCGTGGTAGCCGCCAGAGCCGCCTGCGCGTTGAGGAAATTGACCCGGAGCGAAGTCTTTCCCTGAACGACGATATCCTGGCGCCCGTCGCCGTCGAAGTCCCCGAGACGAAGATCGGTGAGCTCCCCGGGAATTCGTTGCGCGGAAGTCGAGAACGTTCCCGTGGACTTTCGACAGACGGAGTCCACGCCACAGCCATAACCCGACGGACAGGCTGTCTGGCTGTCGCAAAGGAAATGGCAATCCGCGCTGCATTTGCCGGATGCCGTGGGCGCGCCGGGGTCGCATTCTTCATGCTCCTCGAGGACGCCATTCCCACATTGATTGGTGTCGATAGCAGGGAGTGTGGTGCAGGCAGCAACGCATGCCGAAACCACGAACAGGGAGGCCCAAACGGAACGGGGGGAAAGAAAGTGCATCTTAGGATTGGTGTTGGTAGCTCTAATAGGGGTCTTCAGGGAGTTCGTGCGACCGCGACTTTGCGGACGCAGCAGGCTTATTTGCAGGCTTGGTGGTTGGCGGAGGGCTTCGCGGTGCTTGCGTTGCCACTGGTTTTGCGGCCACGGTGGGTGGCCCATTCGCGAGCGTACCACTTGGTGCAGTCGACGCAACGGGTGCGGTCGACGCAACCGCCTGCACGGCCATTGCACGCGTAGGCGACGCAACGGGGGCCGCAGGTGGCGAAGCAGACACAGGGGCGGAGATAGCCGTGGTCACTGCAGCTTTGGGCAAGGTATTCTTCGGCGCTGGGACCTTCCTGAAGAGGAAGATAGCGGCAGCTACGACAACGACCACTCCCACGGCTGCCACGACCAAGACCCCCTGACGCCTTGCAACCGGCGGCGTTGATGGGTGGGCTGACACCACGGCCGGCACCGTGCTTGCGCGGGGGGCGTTCACGTCCGTATCGACACCCGCAGAAACGGAAGCGCTCCTGCCGGCATGCTCGAGGGTTGCGGGAGCCGCGCCGTGGGTGGCAGGTGCCTCCTTGCCTTCCTGCTCCTTGCTCGCCGGGTAAACAGGCCTGCCGACAGCCGGCAATTGTCCTGAGATATGCCGTACGAGCGGGGGAACGGAACGGGTACGAGGACCCGTCATCTGCCACGTGAATCCACACGCGCGCGCAAGTTCCTCGACTGCCTGAGTCAACGACGCAGGCCGCTGCTTCGGATCCTTCGCGAGCATTTGCAGAATGGAAGCGTCGACCTTCGCATTCAGGTTCGGATTGACCGCGGACGGACGCGGCGGATCATGCCCAACATGAGCCATCATGAGATCCATGGCCGTGGATCCCTGAAAGGGCATCTGCCCCGTCAGGGCCTCGAAGACCATCACACCGAATGCGTAGACATCCGTGGTCTTGTCGACCTCATACCCGGAGCATTGCTCCGGTGACATGTAGTGGGGGGTTCCAAGGATGGCCCCTACTCGCGTCGCACGGGGCGACATGCCATTGTTGCCGAGGAGCTTTGCGATTCCGAAGTCCAGGACTTTGGCGTTCGGATACTGGTCCTCGTCAATGACGAGAAAGACGTTCTCCGGTTTCAAGTCGCGATGCACGATGCCGGCGGCATGCGCGGCGTCCATGGCACGTGCAACACCGCGAAAGATGGGAAGGGCGTCGACAGGCTCGAGGATGCCTTTTTCTTGAATGTATGCGTCGAGGGTCAAGCCTTCGAGCATCTCCATCACATAATATTGCCGGCCATCCGAGAGGGCACCAAACCCGAAGATATCGATAATTCCTTTGTGCCTAATCTTGTTCGCTGCGCGCGCCTCTTCGATGAACCGCCGTACGAACTCCGGCCACATGGAGAATTCCCGGTGAAGCACTTTCACCGCGGCGCTCTTGCCAATCACGGGATGGACCGCACGATAGACGTGTCCAAAAGAGCCTTCGCCGATCTTCGCTTGAATGACGTACTCGCCAACCAGCGTTCCGCTCGGTACGTCGGGCGACGGATCGAGGGGTTCCTCCTCCACGGACACGACTTGCGTTTCGATGTCTTGCGAAGTCAAATTCGTGTCTTTGGCAGCGGTCACCGAAACCCCACTTGACCCCGGCAGAGCCTTGCGGTCATTCCGATCGTATTCGTTTTCAACGCAAGCGCGCGATGCCATGACTCTGCGGTTCTCGCAATGAAGTGAATACTCACTCTTTTGTATTGATAAGAATAGGATTCACCACCATCGTCCTTCATCATGCCTGATGACATCGTGACATGACTCCCTGCATGGTCGGTCTTCATCGTGGTGAATCACGCTGGCGTTGGAACCAGCCGCGCCACGCCGACAATCGCAAGGAGCATTCCACGCTTCTTTCCACGGAACACAAGGATATTTACGGCGCGCAATCGGATGATCCTCGGATGATGCGCTGTCGGTGAGGGTGATCGTGTTCACCCAAAAACGTGCTGCGTCGATGCGACATCAAACGATGCATTCGCGCGGCATCCCAATATACTGATTTACGACGAACATCACGACATGGATCACTTGGCTCGGCCTTCGAAGCGAAAACAGCCAATCCGTGAGGACCTCCGCCCTGCGATACGATGGCCCAGGGGTTGCTACGGCAAAATTGTAAACTGCAACTGCAACTCCAAAGCGCATCCACAAGGAATCGAACGGTGCGAACCAAGAAATCTGTGTCCGTCTTAGAGCGTGTAGGGCAGCCTGCTGCGCGAAATCGATTCGTCGGTTGGGCGCTGCGGTGCCTGCGCACGTACGATAAGTACGCTTTCGCGGGCTCCTCGCGCTCCGCCCTAGCCTCGATTCGCTCGCGACGGCTGCCCTACACGCTCTTGGGATTGGGGCTCGTCAGCCTATCCCTATTTGTAAGCCGTGCCGCAGAGGCGGCACCTACACTTCGGGTGCAGGTAGATCAGCATGGGGACTTTGTCCTCATCGGCAATACCCTTGGTCAGGAGTGCTCCACCGCCAATCCCCCCGTGCCTGCGCCCGTGGTCGGCACCGTTGGCGCATGCGGGGCGAACACGGCCGATACGGCGCCAGACGTGTTCTGGCGGTCCGAGGATATACCCGCTCCTGGTACGGCCGAGGCAAACACCGACATCACAGCGCAAGACGCACGAAGCACCGCCGTGCTCGTGCTGCCACCAGACGCGACGGTAACTCACGCGTACCTCTACTGGTCGGCAACCGTGCCCACCGCGAATGTTGGCGGATTGTCAGCTACCTTTGAGCGGCCGGGCGATTTCATACAATCGGTGAACGCCGCGAAAACGTATTACTCAACCATCGGCACCAACCCCGTAACGCCTGCATATCAGTCTGTCGCGGATGTCACGGCGCTCGTGAAACAGTACGGCCCTGGTGCATACCGCGTCGGAAATATCGACAGCATCGATCTCGTTGATCTCAATAACTCCACCGTCTTTGTCGGCTGGTGGATGGCAATCTTTTACGAACGTGCATCGGAGCCAGCGCGTAACCTCGCGCTCTTCGACGGTCTCGATCTCGTCCAGAGCGGTGCCGATACCACTGCAACGCTCTCGGGCTTCCTCGTGCCCCAAGCAGGTTTCGACGCGAAGCTCGGCGTCGTTGCCTGGGAAGGTGACGCCACGATTGCCGGCGACTCGCTCTATTTTGGAGGTGTCCAGCTTACGGACGACCAAAACCCAAAAGACAATTTCTTCAACTCAACACGCTCCTACCTTGGACAACCCGTAAGCAATGTGGGTGATCTCCCGCAGCTCACCGGCACAGCCGGCAGCCTCTCGGGACTCGATCTCGACGTTGTCGACGTGACGAGCATTCTTCAACCAAACGATACGCAGGCCACCATCCTCGCAACGACATCGCAAGACACCTTCCTCCTCGGAGGTTTCATCACCTCCATTTCGACATTCAAGCCCGATTTCACCGGTTCCACCAAATCGGTCCGAGATATCAGCGGGGAAGCGGTCCTTCCGGGCGACGTACTCGAATACACGATTGTCGCAACCAATCAGGGCAATGACGGATCGGTGAACACCGTACTTACCGACATACTGCCCGCAGGTGTCACGTTCGTCCCAGGCTCACTCGTCATTGCCGCCGGCGCCAACGCGGGCCCGATGACGGACGCCGCGGATAACGATCAAGCCGAGTACGACGCCGCAAGTCGGACCGTCACGTTCCGCCTTGGAACCGGAGCGAACGCCACGAATGGCGGCGCGCTCGCCGTAAACGAATCAACGACCGTCACGCTCCGAGTGACAATCGACGCCAATGCAGGCGACACGGTCAAGAACCGAGCCTCGATCAGCTCGTCCGGAGAGTCAGGCGCTGGCTCCACCTCGGCGTCCACCACCAGCGATACCGGAAGCCCCGGTTCCTCCACGGACGTCATCATCGACACATGCAGGGATGCCACCAACTGCAACGAGGATACCCCTATCTGCAAGACCGACGCACACCCGTTCGTCTGCGTGGAGTGTCAGAGCAACGCTGATTGCCCCGCACCTGGCGCCCAATGCGAGGCGAACGCGTGCACGATACACGCGCCTCGTGATGCGGGAAGCGATGCTTCGCCCGATGCAGGCTCACCCGATGCAAGCCCGCCCGACGCAGGTCTCCCCGATGCAGCGTCCGAAACGGATGCCACCGACGTGACTGGGGTTGGCGTGCTCTGCGATGCACGACCGGGCACGCGCTCAGGCTCCGTTGCACCGTGGTTCTTCGGTCTGGCAGGAGCAGCACTCATCGCGCATCGGCGACGACGGCTCTCGCGTTGACGCATGCGTAGGGGCGGCCCCCGTGGCCGCCCTACTTTTACACCGCTTTCAAGTTGACGTGAGGTCGAGGCGGGGCCGAGGAGCGGACCGGAACAGCCTTGTATGGCTTTGAGGACCGCACCGCAGGCCCCAACGATGAGATCACGTCAAATCGAAAGCGGTATTGCCTCATTTCACGATGTGGAACTCGATGCGGCGGTTGTTACGCCGGCCGCCCTCGGTCTGGTTGCTGTCCACCGGCTTCTCGGAACCGAAGCCGCGACTCGACAGCCGCGATGCGGCGGCGCCGTGAGCAACGAGCCATGCGACGACCGAGGCAGCACGATCGGCGCTGAGTTTCTTGTTGACGGCGGCACGTCCAACGTTGTCGGTGTAACCCTGAACTTCGACCTTGGCGATCTTCGGATGTGTCTTGAGGACTGACAAAACACCTTGCAGCACGTCCTCGTTCGCCTTGCCGGGCATGATTTCTTTGCTGCCCGTCTTGAACGTCACCTGGTCGAGGATCTTGATCTCGGATCCCTTCACGAACGCCTTTGGACACCCGCTGCGCGCAGGATCCGGATCCCTCGGTCCCGGCTCGTCAGGGCACGCGTCGTCAACGTTCGGAATGCCGTCCTTGTCACGATCTGGATCCGGGCAGCCGTTCGTTGCGGGATTGTTGGTGCGGATGCCTGGCGTCTTCGGACACGCGTCCTCGATGTCGTTGATTCCGTCGCCGTCGGTGTCGGGCGGGCATCCGTTCTTCTTCGGATCCGTGGACGGGACGCCCGGAACGTCCGGACACGCATCGTCTCGATCGACGATGCCGTCGTGATCCCGATCCCCTTGCGGAACGACGACGGGAGGAGGTGCAGGTGCACGAGGCGGCGGCGCGGGTGCATGGGGCGGCGGCGGCTTTGCTTGGGAAAATGGAGCCATCCACTCGACCGAAAGCAGCGCACGAAACTGCGGCGCGCCGATGCCTGACGCGAGCCCCGTTCCGACCCCGGCACCGAGCCGCAGCCCGTCGTCGAACGCGTAGTGCGCGCCAAGGAGCGCCTCGACGGGCGTGGTTCGTTTCGCGAAGAGATCGTCGAGGACCGTGCTTGCAAGCACCTCTGGACCGACGAGGAGCCGTCGGTTGGCAACGCGAACTCCGAGCGAAGCGACGCCGCCGAGATCCGTTCCAAGCTTGTTTCCGCTGATTTCCTCCGAGCGCGTGCGAACCCCAACGCTCAGTTGCACGGCGTACGCCAGAATTCCGACGTCTCCGGCGATCATCGCGCGGGGGCGAAGCCTCACGGAGCCATCGCTCGTGTATTGATCGCGCGATCCCGTGGGTGCCCAGACCTGAACGCCGATCGCAGCGGTGGCGGGACCGCCATACGTACCGAACAAGCGCACGTCCCCGGCGACGCGCAAATCGCCAACGCCCTGCGAGTGAGCAGGACCGGCAAACGCGCCGATCGGCGCCGAGGTCCCGTCCGCGTAGACCTGTATGGGCAAATCGAGCGAGAGCCGGAGACGATCATAAAGAACGACGCCGCCACCGAGATGCACGAGCATCTGATCCTTCAGCGGTTCGGCGAAGATCGTGTTGCCGCTCCGGACCACGAGCGGTCGATACGAATAATCTCCCACGACGCCGAACGCTGGCCGCACCTTGCCGCGCAGATCGAGCGACTCCCCCGCAAACCAGTCGCTCCCGCGTTCCGAAGGCTCGAAGCTGCCAACGGCAAACCCCGGCTGGGACTGCGCATGAGCACTGCGCGCGAGGGTCATCCAGACGACCGCGGCGAGACCGATCACGCCGAAGCGAAGAGAATCTTTCGAAGATTGCATCATACAGGTACCCACTGAAATGCGACGCGTGCAGGTAGCAAGGGCAATGCCGCCCTGTCGTCATCGCACACACAACCTCGTAAGTCGAGAAGCGAGGCTCCCACCTGCTGCGGCAGCGCAATCCAATGGAGCAGAGAAAAAGTGACAATGCGGATCAAATGCGTGCGCTCGGACGCAGCGACGGCTAAGGCTGATCGAGTCTCGTGGCTTCCCTTCCTCCTCAGCCCAGCAAAGCTGGTCGAAAACGTCATCTGCATCTTTCCTTGTCCACGAAGTGGACGCTCTCGATGCTGATCGTCGGACTCGTTCCGATGTTCATCCTCGGACTTGCCTTCCTCCGCCTCCAGAGAGATGGCCTGGGCCACGTCGAGAGAGAGCTCGAAGCCGCCGTTGTGGACGAGGCTTCGTCAAACGTACGCGACGTGTTCCACGGTGCCGCGGAGCTGGCGACAATCACCGCGACGACTCTCGCCGATGACACGCGTGACGCGGACGCGCGTATACGTGATCTCCGCACGGAGCTGGCGCGCCTGCCGCAGGTGTCGTCCATCGCATTCTTCGACGACGAACGCCACTTCATCGACGCCATTGTCGCCGACAATGCGCCAACCGAAATCCCGCCGCCGGAAGGAGAGGGATTTCGCATCATCGGTTCCCCCGACGATCCGATTTTTCGATTCGAGCACAAGATCGCCGAAGGTCCCGTCAGGTTCGTCGTGGTGACCGTCCCATCGAGTTCTCTCGGAACGCGCCTGACCGAGCTGTCGCTCACGCGCTTTGGCTCCGCGGGAGACGTTTACGTCGTCAACGATTCGAAGCGGGTCGTCGTAGGAAAAATCGAGCGCCGAGATCGACGTCCGCCGATTTTCGACGTGACCGAGTATCCAGCGGCTGCGTTTTCGAGCCCCATGCTCATGACATCCGAATTCGTGGACAACGGTGTTTCGAAGGTCGGCACCATCCGCACGCTCCCCGCGTGGCGCCTCGCCGTCGTCGTCGAGCGCCCGACCGACGAAGCCTTCGCTTCCCTTGCCAAGACTCGGCGTGCCTTCATGTGGACGCTCGGGGGTTTCGCGACCATCTCGGTCATCGCCGGGCTCATCGTCACGCGGCGTGCGCTCGGGCCCATCTCGCGGCTCATCCGCCTCGTCGGCCGCTACTCGCAGCGCGACTTTGCTGCGCGGAGCGAGGTGCACACGCATGACGAGCTCGAAGCGCTCGGAGGGTCGCTCGAGCAAATGGCCGACGAGCTTTCTGCGAGCGAGTTCGAGCTCCGGCGCCGAGCCAAGATCGAGGCGGACCTTGCACGATTTCTCCCGAGCGAGGTTGCTCAATCGGTTGCGAGCGGAAGAGGAAGTCTCGAGCTGGGCGGTGAACGAAAACGAATCACGGTGATCTTCGCCGATGTCGTCGCTTTCACGACTTTTGCGGAGCGGACGTCGCCCGAGCACGCAGTTGCATTTCTGAATGAGCTGTTCACGATTCTGTCCGAAATCGTCTTTCGGCACGGAGGCATGGTCGATAAATTCATTGGCGACTGCATCATGGCAATCTTCGTCGACAGCAAGGACGCCGGTGGAAATCAGGTGGCACGCGCTCTGATGGCGGCCGAGGACATGCACCGTTTCGTCGAGTCGAACTTGCCTCGATGGCAAAAGGAATACGACTTTGCCGCACGCCTTGCCGTCGGCGTTGCAACGGGCGAGGCGCTCGTTGGTAACCTTGGAAGTGAAGCTCGCATGGAATACACCGCCATCGGGGATGTCGTGAACGTGGCCGCACGGCTCGAATCCCTCGCAAGTGCCCAGCGAACACTTGCGACGGCAGAAGTCGCCGCCGCGTGCCCGGACGTCGAGTTCACGTCTCTCGGAAAGCACGCTCTTCGCGGTCGGGTCGAACCGATTGAAGTCTTCGAGGTGATGTCGTGACCTTGGCTGGATTCTGCAGTTCCTGCGGATGCGAGAGAGCCCTCGGTGAGCAGTGCCCCGAGTGCGGGTTCGATCCGAACGTCGGGCGCATCATCGGATCGAAGTTCGAGGTCCGTGAATTGGTCGGCGGCGGTGGGATGTGCACCGTCTACCGCGGCATCCACCTTGCGCTCGGTGAGCCCGTCGCGATCAAGTTTTTGCGCCGCCAGTTCGCACTCGACCCGATCATCCGAAAGCGATTCCGGAGGGAAGCCGTGGCGCTTGCTCGGCTTCGTCATCCAGGCATCGTGTCCATCCTGGACTTCGGCGAGACGGACAATGAGCTCTACGCCGTCATGGAACTGCTCACCGGACCAACGCTGCAAGAGATCGCCTCTGCCGGAAAGATGCCCGTGCTGCGCGCCGGTGCGGTTTTCGATCAGCTTCTCGCGACGCTCGAAGTCTGCCATGCAGCGGGCGTGGTGCATCGCGATCTGAAGCCGGCCAACGTGATGATCGCGTCGCAGGACGGTGCAGAGCTCGTCAAGCTCATTGACTTCGGCATTGCTCAGACGTTGCGGCCCGGCGACGAAAAGCTCACGAACACCGGCACGGTCCAGGGAACTCCGCAGTACATGGCGCCGGAGCAGTGCCGCGGTGACGACGTAGGTGCGCCTGCCGACATCTACGCGCTCGGCGTCATGATGTACGAGCTCTTCACGGGCAGAAATCCATACGACGCCGACAACGTGGCGACGATGATGGCGCAGCACCTGTTCGTGGAACCACCGCCCATGCGCACCATCGAACCGTCGATTCCGCCGGGGATCGATGCGCTCGTCCGGCGTGCCATGTCGAAGTCTGAAAGCGACAGGCCCACGGCAAAAGAACTGCGCCACGAGCTCGCAGCGGCACTCAAGGGAACCGACCCACACTCGATCGCCGAAGCATCCACGGCCGAAAAAAAGCGATCCACGGGCCTCGCCCGTGAAGACCGTGCTCTCACGTTGCGGCCGCACGTCGACGCTATCGACGTGCACGCGCCAGCCTCCATGACGCCGATCGTTTATATGTGGGCGCCGCACGATCCGCACAGCACGGAGGTTTTGAGCGCACTCGGCATGTCAGGCATCTCATGCGTGCAGTGTGCAAAGGGCGACGAGATCCCGTCGATTCCACCGGATACCGGAGTGGCGTTCCTTCTGTCGGTCCGCCACGGTGCACTCGAGCGCCTGCCGGAGCTACGATCGCGTCATCCCAACGTTCCCGTCGTCGTGATGGACGTGGCGGGCCCCGACCAGACAGCCGCCGTCATTCGCGCCGGCGCGTCGGATTTCGCACTCGACGGAAGTTCGAGCGCCGAGCTTGGACCGAAGATCAGCCGTCTCTTGAGACGGCGCCAACGGAGGCATTCGTGAAACTTAGAATGAGACTTAGGGCGTGTTTACTGGCAGCACCGTTGCTCACGACCGTTGCCGTCGAGCACCGGGCGTCGGCCGACAACACCGTCCAATACACGGTGAAGAAGGGCGATTCGTGCGCGTCGATTGCAAAACGCTTTTACGGCGACACGCGTTACGCGGATCTCCTTCACGAAGCCAACAACATTACCGGGCCTCAGCCTCACGTCCTGAAAGAAGGGCGCGTTCTCGTCATCCCGCCGAAGCCGCCAAGTCCGTCGGGACCGGACGCCAAGCTCACTGCGGTGCGCAATCGCGTGGAGGTTCAGTTGCCGGAGGTCCGGCCCGGCCGCATCAACGACCCGCTTTATCGCGGTAATCGCGTTTCCACGGAAGCCGTCTCCGCGGCCGCCGTGACTTTTCGCGATGAGACCCAGGTGCGTCTCGGCGAGCGAACGTTGGTCGTGATCCTCGGCGACGCCAACAGCGCGGCGTCATCGAAATCGGTCACGGAAACGAGCCTCGTGACGGGCAATCTGCGCGCATTGATGGCGAAGTCGGATCAGAAATCGGCTGAACCAAAGAGCGTCGCCATTACAACGAAGGGCGCCAAGGTTCGCATGGTCGGCGGCGAGGCCCAAGTGAGCGCCGACGAGAAGCACACGACGCGCCTTGCCGTGTACAGCGGGAACTCGAAGATCACCGCAGCGAAGAAGACCGAAGACGTCGCCGCGGGCTTCGGTTCGAAGGCAGAACTCGGCAAGGCACCGGAGCAACCGAAGCCGCTTCCCTTCCCGCCGGTGTGGACCGCTGGATTGCCTGCGGTGTTGATGGATCAGGGCAAGGGCGCACCATCGTTCGTCGCGGAATACGGGATACTCGAAGGGGCTCAGAGAACACGGGTCGCATCGTGGCACGTACAAGTCGCGCGCGACGCCAAGTTCGACGACGTCGTGGTGGACCGAGTCGTTGGCCACGAGGTGCAGCGGTTGGAGGCGCCGGCACCAAGTCCAGGTCGCTATTTCGTGCGCGTGAGCGCCATCGATCAGGACCATTTCGAAGGGGCCTTCAGTCGCGTCATGCCGTTCGGCGTCATCAAAGCCACGACCAGCCCAACGTCCACGGGTAGCCGCGTCGCCCTCGAACTTGCCGGGGTGCCGTGTGAGCGTGTTGGCAACGTGCCCCTCCAGAGTGTGCAAAGTGGAGTCGACTTGCGAGGCACGGAGCCCCTCTTCTTGCGATGCTCGCCATCGGAATCGGAGCCAACGACACTATTTACGTTCAATGGCGCTCAGGAGGCCTCCTCGAAAGCCGCTTCTCCCGGTGTAAAGTGAAGTCCAACAACGCCAAAGTGATTGACCGCTTTCAAGTTGACGCGAGGTCGAGGCGGGGCCGAGCAGCGGACCGGAACAGCCTCTTGGCTTTGAGAACCGCAGCGCAGGCTCCAACGATGAGATCGCGTCAAATCGAAAGCGGTCACAAGTGATAGTGCTCGCGCAGAGGGCTTGCTCGACGAGTGCAGGCTTGCGTCGGATGCCCGCTGGGAATACTCTGAAAAGAGGTAATGCTGTCCGTTTTGCCGAAACGGCACGGACGGTGCAAAAGGACTGATAATCAAACAGCCTGGAAATAGCCCAAAGGACAGGAGCAGATCGCTATGTCGCGTGTCGACAATCTTAACCGTATCCTGCGCGGACTGTTATCGGGCTCACCAGATGTTGAGGCGAGCGCCCTTGTGTCGGAAGACGGCCTGATGATCGCGAGTGCGTTGCCATCGCACGTCGACGAAGCGCGTGTCGCAGGAATGAGTGCCGCGCTCTCGAGCCTTGGCGCCCGTGCTTCAATGGAGCTCGAACGTGGGGACATGCAGGAGGTCCTCGTTCGTGGGGAAGATGGATACGCGGTCATGCTGTCCACGGGTTTAGGAACGCTGCTGCTCGCTCTCGCGAGTAGGCAGGCTAAACTTGGTCTTTTGTTTTTGGACATGCGCCGTGCAGCCGAAGACATCAAGAAGGTGCTTTGATGGATCCCGCGATTATCAAGCTTTTCGATCGAATGAAGAGTTTTCTCGATTTCTCACATGCCGACGTGGAGCGGCTCGTCGCACTGCAGCCCATCATTGAAAAGCACGGACCAGGCATCACCAACCGTTTCTACGAACGCCTCAGCAAATTCTCTGAAACAGCAAAGTTTATCGAGGGTCGCGTCGACGAGCTGCGTGTCGCCCACGTGGCGTGGCTCCGCTCACTCGTGGGTGGCGTGTACGATGAAAACTACCTCGCGTCACGCTGGAAGATTGGGGTAACGCACGTACGCATTGGACTCGACCCGTACTGGGTTGAAGGTGTCATGAGTTTCATTCGCACGGCTGTCCTCGCGGCCGTCACTGCGGAAATGAGGGGAGACCCCACGAACGCGGGGCGCCACGCCGCAAGCTTTCTCAAAGCGTGCGATCTGGATATATTTATTATTAATCTTTCTTATGCAGAAGATCGGCTCGATCGCCTTGCGTCCTTCACGGGTGTGAAACGCAGCCTCATCGAGACCATCATCCGAATCCCAAAGAAATAGAATGAATCGTCCCTCTGCGCCCGAAGAGAACATCTCAGCTAATGCGGAAAACGCGTCGCCGTTCTCCGTAGCCGATTATGTTCAACTTGCTGGCATGGCGGGACGTTCGGTCGTACTCGACGTCCACGGTTCCGTCGCTGGTCGGGGAAGGATCGTGATTCAGGCGGGGATGGTCTGGACCGCGCGCGACGAGCACGGGACGGGGTTCGACGCATTTCGTCGCATGGTCCACTTGAGCGACGCCACGGTGCAGTGTTTGGCACCGGACGCGCAGGATCTTGCCGAGCCGCGCATGTTCCAATTGTCATGCGAAAACGCGCTGCTGAATGCCGCACGCATGAACGACGAAGCCGAGGAGGAGGTGCGCCGGAGCTCCCCATCCTTCGTGCCTGGCGCTTCGTCCGCGCCATCGGATATCGAGCGCGAGTGGGAACGCCTCGCATCCGTTCGTCCGCCTGCCGAGTCAACGGTAAAGGCAAAGCTGTCTGTCGTTCCAGCGCCGAGCAGTGTGCAACGGCCCGGTCCGCCGCCGATGCCGGCGCAACGGCCAAACTCGCGCGGGCTACACCTCGCGGAGGCGCAAACCGCCAAGGTCGCGGACGTGCAGAGCACGAAGACCTTCGACGAACTCTACGACGAGGGGATCGACGCGATCCTGCGCAGGCGTTTCGAGGACGCCCTGCGTGCCTTCAACGAAGCCAACGTCGTCCGTCCCGGTGATCCGTGCGTGCGCGCCAACCTCGAACGGCTCGCGCAGATGGGATATTCATCATGAGCATTGCGGGCCCGGCGCTCGGGATCGCAGGACTCATCGCCACGGCTGCTGCCGTGACGTGCGCGGTGGCTGCGTTCGATCAAGACGTGGCAACGGCCCTCAATGTAGAGGGTCCGGGTACCGCGGATGCAAGCTCGGATGGTGAGCCGCAGCAGGCGCAGGGCGATGCAGCGGCGCCCGACGCACCTCCCCCCCCCGTTGCGGCAACGTGCGCGCAGCTCGAAATCGAGTTCGCACCTTCATCCACGGTCCTCAGCGCCGACATGCTGGCGAAGCTGCAGCCAGTCGCGCAGTGGCTCGACAAACACGAGGATGCCGAGGTGTTCGTCGACGGGCACGCGGATGCGCACGGTTCAGAAGACTCGAACATGTGGGTGAGTCATGAGCGCGCGCGCGTGGTGTCCTTGGCGCTCACGAAAGATGGAGTCGCCAAAAAGCAAATGGTGATTCGTGCCTTCGGCTCTTACGCACCTGTTGGCGACGCGCCCGAGGATCACCCACGTCAGCGCAGCGTCGTCGTTTCGATAAAGCACGCAGAAGAAGGATGCCCTCCGGGGCTAGATCTTGCTGACGGGAGTGCGCCATGATCGCTGCTGCAATCGCCTTTGCCATTCTCGCTGCCGTGCTGCTCTTCTCCTCCGGATGGATCATGGCGTCGAGCAAGGCAGAATCACGAGTGTCGCTCGCGAATGAACGCGCGACATCGCTCGAAGCCGAACTCGAGAGCGCAAAGCAAGTCCGCACCATGCTCTCTCCAGTGCTCGAACGCGAAAAGCTCGCCGCTGATCTGTCCAGTCTCGCTGCTGATCAGAAGATGCTCGATCTGCCCTCGCTGCTCAACGCCATCGCCGAGGTCGGTAGCTTCGCGGCGATCATCGTGAGTGACGAGACGGGGCTGCCTGTCGCAACGAACGCCAGCATCGCAACGTCGCCGGAGGGTGTCGATCGTCTTGTCGGAGCGGCGTCCCTCGTGCTCATGGTCGCTGATCGCGCAGACAAGCTCGGCGAACCCCGCCCCCTCTGCTTCGTCGTGCAGGACGAAAGCAACCGCATGATTTGCTATCGACTCTTCGACGTCGACGGCACGCGCTTCCTTCTCACGGCGGCCACGCGCGGACGGCCGCTAACTCCGAACTCCCTCGATCCTGTGGTCGGCAAGCTCGAAGCCTCTCTCTCCCGCCACGCCCACGAACGCTAGACCGCTTTCGATTTGACGCGATCTCGTCGTTGGGGCCTGCGCTGCGGTCCTCAAAGCCAAGCAGGCTATTCCGGTCCGCTGCTCGGCCCCGCCTCGACCTCGCGTCAACTTGAAAGCGGTCTATGTGCTGCGGGGGCGGGGGCGTGTGTTTCGTCATCGTGCTTTGGGAGCTTCGCGAAGAGGACGAACATCACGGGCACGAGGAAGAGCGAGAGTACGGTCGACGATGTCAGACCGCCGACGACCGAGAGCGCGAGCGGCTGATTCGCCTCGGAGCCGCGTTCGAGTCCCATCGCCGTTGGGACGAGTCCGATGATGGTTGCGAGGCTCGTCATCATGATCGGCACGAAGCGCGATCGAGCCGCCGCAACGATCGCCTCGACCTTCTCTGCGCCTTCGAGCAGGCGCCGGTTCGCGTCGTCGACGAGCAAGATCCCGTTCGACACGGCGATGCCGATGACCATGAGGATCCCCATCAGCGCAGTGATGGAGAAGCCTTGTCCCGCGGCCATCAGCGCGAGCACGATGCCGACGAGCGCCACCGGAATCGTAAAGAGCATCACGAACGGCAGGCGGAGCGATTTGAACTGCGACGCCATGATCATGAAGACGACCATGACGGCCAGGCCGAGCGCGAGACCGAGGCCCGAGAACGTCGTTCGCATGAGTTGTACTTGACCGACGAAATTGAATCTGGTGCCGCGCGTACGGGCATCGGTCGTGATGGCGCGATCGAGATCGTCCGAGATCGATCCGATGTCTCGCCGTTCCGCCTGCATGAGCACGTGAGCCGCGCGCTGAAGCTGGTTTCGCTCGACTGCGATGGGTCCGATCGACCGCCGAATTTTTCCGTAAGCGCCGAGCGGCACCGCCCGACCTTCGTCGCTCACGCGCACGGGCAACTGCGCGAGACGCCGCGTGTCCGTGACGCGTTCGGGATCGTACGAGGTGACGACGTAATACGACTGCCCGTTGTTCGAGTCGATCCACACGCTCGGTGTGTTGATGTTGCCGAGCGTTGCTTCGAGCGTCGTCTGCGCCGCTTGGCGGGGCGACACACCAACGAGACCGGCTTTCTCGCGGTCCGTCTCGACACGAATCTCCGGGTAATCGATCTGGAGCGACACGCGCACGTCACGCACGCCGGGCACCGTACGCACGACCTCGGCGATCGCATGCGCTTGCGACGAGAGCTCTTCGAGTTTTTCGCCGCGCACCTCGATCGCGATCGGTGCGATGTAGCCATTCGCAAATACGCTCGCGACGAGACCTCCAGGATATTGCAGCGTCTCCACGCCAGGGAATTCGCGCGTGAGGATCTCCCGCGCGCGAATGGCAATCTCCGATTGCGATAGCTTGCGTTTTTCGGGATCAGAGAACGCAAGGCGCAAGAAGCCCGTGTGCGGTCCAACGTTCGGGCTCACGAGGGCGCTGCGTGCATTTTGCGGCGTGCCAATGTTGGCAACGACCATCTCGATGACGCCTTCAGGCAGCTCTTTCGAGAGCGTTTTGCCCATCGCACTGAGCTTGGCAGCGGCGTCCGTGAGTGACACGCCTGGCGTGAAGCGCACGT
Organism: Polyangiaceae bacterium; assembly: GCA_009781005.1. Classification (GTDB taxonomy): domain Bacteria; phylum Myxococcota_A; class Polyangia; order Polyangiales; family Polyangiaceae; genus Labilithrix. The sequence goes on from WQYX01000007.1 coordinate 71,539, forward strand.
AGATCTGATCCATGGATTCGTCGATCTCCGGAAAGAAGGTCGACGGCAGACGGCTCGCTGCCCATCCGCTCGCGCCCACGAGGACAACGGCAGCCATCACGATCGTGCGACGGTACGGGAGCACGTGGCGCAGCACGACCGAGTACCGTTCGGCAACGTGATCGATGAAACCTTCGACCATCTTCCCAATGCGCCCGTGCTCGGTGTGACCGAGGAAGTAGCGACACGCCACGGGCGTGACCGCCATGCTGACGAAGTACGACGCGATCATCGCAATGGCGACGGTCAGCGCGAGTGGCGCGAAGAGTTTCTTCGCGAGCCCCGCGAGCAAGAGCACGGGCATGAGCACCGCCATCGTCGTCAAGGTGGACGCGAGCACGGGCAGCGCCACGGCGTTGGTTCCGCGAAGTGCGGCTTCGCGTGTGGACAGACCCATGCGCTGATGACGGTGGATCGACTCGAGGACGACGACGGCATCGTCGACGAGCCGTCCCATCGCGAGCGTCAGACCACCCAGGGTGAAGGCGTTGAGTGTTTGGCCCGACGCGTAAAGAACGATGAGCGTGATGGCGAACGACAGCGGGATCGCGGCCGAGACGATGATCGTGCCATGTGTACTCTGCAAGAAAAACAAAATCACGAGGCCGATCAGGACGAGCGCTTGGATGATCTCCCTCTGCAAACCATGAAAGGTCGTGCGCACGAAGGTCGACTGATCGAAGTACGGTCTGACCTCGAGACCGGGCGGAAGATCTTTGAGCTGGCTGACAGCCTTCTTCACCGCGTCGACGATCTCAATCGTGTTGCCGCCGGGGACGCGGAGCACGTTGAGGTACACCGCATCCTGACCATTGACGGTCACCGATTGCGTGGGCGGTGTGCCGCTGTCTTCGACGCTCGCTACGTCTTTGATGAAGACAGGTTTGCCGCCTTCGACTTTGATGGGAGCTTCACCGATGGTCTTCACCCTCGGCGGGACCGCATTCGTGTAGACGTTTGCGTCGAACGTTGGCGCGATGAATTCGCCAGACGGCAGAAGTGCATTCGATTCGGCCACGGCCGCTGCCACGGCCGCTGACGTGACGTTCCGCGCTTGTGCCTTGACCGGATCGACGACGACATTGATCTGCCGCTGGCGCCCGCCGTCGGGCGCCGCGCTCGCGACACCGGGAATGCCTTCGAGCAGCGGTTCGATGTAGTTGAACGCGTAGTCGTAAAGCTCCGGCCCTGCGTAGCCCGCGCCGGTCACGACGACCTGCACGACCGGCGCGTTCGATGGATCGTATTGGAGCACGAACGGCGGAAGCACTCCGAGCGATTTGGGCACTGCCGCCATGGCAAACGCCGCCTGCTGCTGCACGAGCGTTTGCGCAGCATTGAGATCGGTGCCCCACTTGAGCCACACGTAGATGATCGAGAAACTGTTCCGCGACACGCTCTCGACGTGATCGACCCCCGGAGTTGCGCTCACGTACTTCTCGAGACGCCACGTCAGAGTCTTCTCCACGTCTTTCGGTCCGAGGCCTGGCGCAAGCGTGCCGATGACGAGCACCGGTGGCGTGAGCTCGGGAAACGTATCGACGCTCATGCGCGGCGTGACAACAGCGGAAAAGACGATGAGCGCGATGCACGCCATCAACACGGCAATGGGGTTGCGAAGTGCCAGACCCGTCATGGCTGCTTGTCCGGCGCCGTCGATGCATCTTCGGACACCACTTTCGCGGCAACGCGATCGCCATGGTTGAGCAGTGCGCGTCCTTCGCTGACAACGAGCGATCCGCCATGCAGAGTTGGGTTGACAAAGAGCTGGCCCCCCACCTCGCCTTTGATGGAGAACACCTTCGAATGCGCAACGTCGCCTTCGACGAGGTACACCGTTGCTTGGTCGCCACGTATCATCGCCGTCGAGAGCGGAATTTGCGTGGCGGGCTCGGGATCACCGACGTGAATGCGAACCTCGCCGGTCGTGCCCACGGGGATCTCACGCTTCGGATCGAGTATGTCGATCTCGAAGTGCACGGTGCGCGTCGACGGATCGGCTGCAGGCGCGCGGCGCGCGATGGTCGCAGCAATGTCCCGGTTCGTCGCAAACATGTGCAAGACAACCTTCGTGCCCGGTCCGACGACGTCGAAATCGAGCTCCGGTACATCCGCCGTCATGCGCACCGTCGTTCGATCGACGATGTTGACGATTGCCGTGCCCGGACGCACGAATGCGCCGGGGTCGATGGATCGCCTCGAGATCTCGCCATCGAACGGCGCACGCAAAATACAGTCACTCACTTCGAGCGCGCTCGACGCGAGCTTCGCCTTCGTTGCTTCGAGCTGGGCAAGACCAGAGGCACTCTCGGCGGTCTTCTGCTCGGCCTCGTTCGGCGAGACGAATCCGCCATCGAGCAAACCCTCGGTGCGCGCGGCCTCGTGAGCAATCGCGCGCTGCGTGGCATCGATCGCGCGCGCCTGGCTCGCAATGGCCTGTTGCGTGGCGTTCGCGTTGCGACAGTCGAGGGTCGCGAGCACTTCGCCGCGCCGAACCGATGCACCAGGGCGCACGAGCACCGTGTCGACGTACGCCGAAACGAACTGCGGTCCGACGCTCGCTTGCACCCACGGCTCGAGCGTCCCGATGTACGTTCGCGACGGCCGAAACGACGCGCTCTTCGCGGCGATCACCGTGACGGGTTTGGCGCTCGAAACGAGAGCAACTTTGTTCGTGCGAGCGCTGGCGCGCCATATCATCAAGCCGCCGAGCACCAGAACGACGACGACCCCCACAGAAATAACCAGCGGGACGGTGCCGCGTCTGCGGCGCTCTTCGTTCACTTTTACAATCCTTCCGCGATGGCACGGCCGAAGGCCGCGCGTGCTCTCGCAAGCTCGAAGGTGCCAAGGGCCAGATCGATCTCCGCGCTCGTCCGCAGTGCTTCTGCGTCCGCGAGCTCGACGCTCGTGCCGAGTCCAGCCGTGAAGCGCGCATCCGCTTGCGTGTAGTTTGCAATTGCCGCGTCCAGCGCGTGGGCGAGGTTCGGCAGCGTCGCGCGCGCAACTTCCACGGTGACGTAAGTCTGCTCGATGCGTGCGATGAGCATCTGCCGAGCGACGTCGATTTCGTCCTTTCGGACGTCCTCGAGTGCACGCGAAGCTCTCTTGCGCGCAGAGATGGTACCGTCGAAAATCGGCCACGTTAAAACGAGCCCGACATCCCAGTTCGGCACGGTAGGGAGCCATCCCGCGTAATCGGCGGAGTCGCCGTTCGACGCGGGCGCGCCCCCCGCACGCGCGGAGATCGTCGCGGTGGCAGAGAGATCGGGCCTCAATTCGGCATCGATCGCGCGCGTACGCTCTTCTTGCGCTTTGAGCTGCGCAAGCGTTGCGAGCACGTGAGGATCGCGCTCGCTTGCTCGACGGATCGCCGCTGCGAGCGCCGGCATGTCCGCCGGATTTTGCACCGGGCCGGCAGTATCCACTCCGCGCTCCGGGGATCCAATGGCGGCGGCAAGCACGCTCTGCGCAACCAAGATGCCTCCGTGCGCGCGCGTTCGACCAGTTTCGAAACGCTGCAGATCGGCTTCGGCGCGCGTGAGCTCGACGGGTGAACGCAGCCCAGATCTGACGCCCGCCTCCGCGAGATCGCGATGAACCCGCGCTCGCTCGAACGCGCCCTCGGCTGCAGCGAGCACGCCTTTCGCGGCCTGCACGGCAAAGAAAGATTCTTCGACGTCGAACTCGATATCGAGTCGTTCGGCGTCCGCGTCATGCCTGCGAACTTCGACCAGGGCGTCGGCGGCTGCGGACTGTGCCGCGATGCGACCGAAGTCGAAGATCTCCTGCGTTGCACCGACCGCTGCAAAGCTCGACGCATACGGCTTCAGCGTTGCGCTGCTCCACGAGGTGCCACCCGAGCCCCCAATGCGCGGAATATCGATGGCCGAGAACGGCACGTAACCCGCGGTCGTGTTGTTCGACGTTGCTCCGAGCAATTGCGCGGTCAGTCCCACCGCGGGAAGCCACTGACCGCGCGGGACCTCCGCCTGCACGCGCTCAGCGGACACGCGCGCAAGGGCCGCACGAATGCGAGGCTGGTGCTCGCGCGCGTACGCGAGCGCTTCAGGCAACGTCATCGCGCGAGGCGCAGGAGCGGGCAGGGCAGCGTCCTCACGAGCCGCTCGATCAGCAAGCGCTCTCTCTGCGTGCACGAGGGTGAGCGCAAAGACGAGAGCGAGATGACCAAAGGAGGAAAGGCGGAAGGTCATACTGCGAAATCAAAACACATAGCGAAACGGTTTTTATACCACGCGTGCAAGGAGTTCGAGTGCGACGGCTTTGCGATCTCCGCTGCCCGTTGGACCAACACACGCAGGACAACCCGACGTGCAGGGGCAACCGCGAATGAGTTGCTCGGTGCGCGCGAGGAGCACTTCGCGCTGCGCGAAGATGCGCTCGACGAGACCAATGCCGCCCGGCGTGTGCTCATAGAGAAAGAGCGTGGGGCTGTAGCCTTCCGCAGGTCCACCGCGAACCTTGCGCGGGATGGGTACCTGAGGTCCCGTCGCAGACGGGCCGACCCGCGCCGAAGGCGCCGTAAACGCGCCATCTTCGTTCGATCCGCACGGGTGCTCAGAGCTCTCTCTCTCCAGATCGGCATCGCCGAGGGTGGCACCGAGATCACGTGGATCGCACATGAGAGCAAGCGTCGCGACGGTCTCGAGTGCAATGCCGATCCCGCGCAAGCCATCGATGGCCGCCGTGCGCCCCAGCGTGGTCTCGGCGCACACGCGCGCAGGCACCGTGAGCCAAAAGGCCATCGTGTGCATTTGCATTTCCGGCAAACGCACCTCACCGAATCCAGCGTTCTCGTGGGTGTAGAACTTGATCTTCTTGTATCCTACAATTTTTTCGACGACCGAAACCTCGCCCCAACCCACAGGCCACGGTTCGACTGACAAGCGGTCTAGTATGTGTTCTGCGTCGTCGGCGGGCACCAAGATGTCGGTGCCGAACTCCTCGAGAACGCTCACCGTCGTGTACGTCACCGCGTCCGTCCAGTAGTCGGGTTTGACTTTTCGAACGAACGCCTTGTGGTTTTCGTAATCGAACTTTTCGACCTGCCAGCACTCGCCGTCGTGCTGGTAGACGGCCTGCTCGTGCACCATCGCGTGCGCGCCGCGCCAGTCGATCTCGGCGATTGTTCTATCGTGCTCGACGTCGATGATGACGACGTTGTCCCAACCGACCGATCGGAGTGACACGTTGTTCGCCGGATACGCATCCGCAGCCCAGTGGAACGTGCCGCTCGACTCGTGCAAAACGCGATGCTGAACGAGGAATTCGAGCGCGCTCGTCGTTTCTTCAGCCGACAGTTCGCCGTAATGTTCTCCACGCCGAAAGGGCAACTCGAACGCGGCGCATTTCATGTGCTGGATGAGGATCTCGGGATTGTCCGGATCCATCCGCGCTTCTTCCACTGGCGCACCGAGCAAGTAATCAGGCTCGCGCGCGAGGTACTGATCGAGCGGAGCGCTCGACGTGACGAGAACGCAGATGCTTCGCGCGCCGCGGCGACCGGCGCGCCCGAAACGCTGCCAAGTGGCAGCAACTGAACCCGGATAGCCGGCGCAGATGACTGCGTCGAGCCCACCGATGTCGATGCCGAGTTCGAGCGCGTTCGTCGCAACGACGCAGAAGATTTCGCCTTCGCGCAACTTGCGCTCGATCTCACGGCGCAGCGAAGGCAAGTAGCCGCCGCGATAACCCATGATGTGCGAGGCATCCACGTCGGGCGCAACCTTGTCGCGCAGATAGCGAAGCATCACCTCGACGTTGTTACGCGACTGCGCGAACACGATCGTTGGCACTCTGTTCTTCACGAGATCGGTTGCGAGCATGACCGCTTGCTTGACGTAGCTCGCGCGGATGCCGAGTTCGGCATTCACGACCGGTGGATTGTACATGAATACGCGCCGCTCCCCCTGGGGCGCGCCGCTGTCCGTGATGGCCTCGAGCTCGCGCAGATCCTCGATGCCGAACATGCGCATCGCATGTTCGACTGGATTGCCGATGGTGGCCGTTGCGCCGATGAGCACGGGATTCGATCCATGAAAGCGCGCGACGCGCACGAGCCGACGGAGCACGTTGCCGACGTGCGAGCCAAAGACGCCTTTGTACGTGTGGAGCTCGTCGACAATGACGTATTTCAAGTTTTGGAAGGTGCGCGCCCAGCTCGTGTGATGCGGAAGGATCCCGGTGTGGAGCATGTCCGGGTTCGTGAGCAAAACGCGCGATCGCTCGCGTGCCGCGCGACGTGCATCGCCCGGCGTGTCACCGTCGTAGACCACGGCGCCCGAGTCGAGACCACTTGCTCGCATGAGTTCGATGAGACTCGCCTCCTGATCGCGCGCGAGGGCTTTCGTTGGATAAAGGTAGAGTGCACGCGAATCGGGATCGTCGAACAACGACGACAGAACAGGGAGGTGGAAGCAGAAGCTCTTGCCGCTTGCCGTTGGCGTGGCGATGACGACCGCACGATTTTTCGTCGTGCCGTCACGGCTCGATCGCCGCGCCGCGACGAACGCGCGCGCTTGATGCTCGTAGAGCTCGACGACACCACGGCCACGAAGAGCGAACGCGATCGGCGTTGGCAGGTCGGGCGGGAATGGAGCCACTCGCGGCTCGCGCGCGGCAACGGTCTCATCCGCGGTGAAACACGGCTTGACGATGCGGCTCTCGAGCCAGTGCTCGACAACGGCGTCGACGCCCTTTTCGACCTGCCAAGGAGCCGCGACGCCTCCGCGAATACGCGGGGCGCTCGACTTGTTTGACTTCGTGTGCATCGTCATCTCGAGTTTCACCCTTGCGTGCAGCCCTGAACATCCAAGCAGGTCTCCCTGGCATGAGCAAGATGACGACACGCGGATTTTCGAGGCCGCGTGTCGACAGCTTGGGCCTGATTGAGTAGGTTCCTCGCTCTATCTCGCACGATCCCGTGCACTAATTCCAAATCTGACACTGCACCTACGCGCCGCGCTGATGACCGAAAGCCCCCCGCAAAACGCCCCGCAAGACGCCGAGGGCACAACAACGCCAGCCGAAAAGCCACTCGCGCCAGATGCCCCGCGGCTGCCGCGCCCCATCGGCACGTCGCACCTCATTCCGGATACCATTCTCGGCCCTCGTCCTTCGTCGACATTTTTGGCCGTCGTATCGATCACGACGCTCGCTGCCGATATCGCGACGAAGCTCTGGGCCGAAAAGCGACTCGAAGGATATCCGGGTTACATTCATGTCTTCGACGAACATCTCATGTTCATTTTGGCAAAGAACAAAGGCGGTGCCTGGGGTCTTTTGCAGGGCCAGAGTGAAAACGTGCGCAGACCGTTTTTCCTTCTCGTTTCGGTGATCGCCATTGCATTCATCGTCACGCTCTACCGCCGACTTCAACCGCATCAGCACGCATTGAAGTGGGGGTTGCCGCTCGTGCTCGGCGGCGCGCTCGGCAATGTATTCGACCGAATTCGCTACGGCTACGTCATCGACTTCATCGATTATCGTGCCGAGTGGGTTCACAAGCTAAACGAGATCATTGCCAAATACACGGCGGGGCACGTGGTGACCGATCACTGGCCAACATTCAATGTCGCCGATGTTGCAATTTGCGTGGGTGTCGGGCTCATGGCCGTCGACATGCTCACAACGCGCCGCGGAAAGAAAACCACGTACAGCGACGACGTACCCATCGAACCCTGACCGCTTTCGATTTGACGCGATCTCATCGTTGGGGCCTGCGCTGCGGTCCTCAAAGCCATACAAGGCTGTTCCGGTCCGCTGCTCGGCCCCGCCTCGACCTCGCGTCAACTTGAAAGCGGTC
>WQYX01000008.1 GCA_009781005.1 Polyangiaceae bacterium
CCGACGAGAGCTGCTTGTGCAGCTTGAGGAGGAGCAACGAAGCGATGCGACGCAAATCGACCAAAAGACGACGGGAGCAACCTACGAGGGGTTCCAAACCTCGCGTCAACTTGAAAGCGGTCTCTCATCCGGAAACTGCTGCGCGACGTTTCCGGATGAGAACCAATGTACTCCATTCAGGAGTACAAATTATTTCGAATAGAGTTGGGCGGCGGCAATGCCCGAGCCCTTGACCGCACGAACGATGAATTTCGCGTTCGCAGCAAGCGGGCTCAGTGGCCGGAGGCAATTGGCCTTGCCGCCAATGGAGGCCTGAGAGCCCGTTTGCGAGCTCTTACCAATGCTCAGTGCGAACCCCGGAATCGGCGCGACGTACTGCATCTCGAGTTGGAGTGACGTGACGCCTGCGCCCTGCGCAACGAGCGTGTAACACTTGCCCGGTTGGAACGTGAACGTGCTCTCGAGCGTCTGGCCTTCCTGGAAGTTGCCGGCGACCACCGGGCCATCCTTCGCCATGCCGGGTGCTTCGGTGTTCGCGAAAATGCCGAGCGGGCCGGTTGCAAGCGCCGCGAGATTCGGATCGAGCGCTTGCGCACTGCCACCCGTTGCGCCACTTGCCGGCTGAGAAGGGGCGGCCGGCTGCTGCGGGTAGGCGCCGGGCTGTTGCGGATACGCGCCGGGTTGCGGATACGCACCGGGCTGCTGCGGGTAGGCGCCGGGTTGTTGCGGATACGCACCGGGCTGCTGCTGCCCATACGGCTGTTGCGGATACGCACCGGGTTGCTGCGGATACGCACCGGGCTGCTGCGGATACGCGCCGGGTTGTTGCGGGTAGGCGCCGGGCTGCTGCGCGTAATAGCCGTTCGGTTGCTGCGGGGGCTGTTGCTGATCTTTGCAACCCAAGCCGAGTGACGCGAAGGCAACGAGAAGCGAGATGGTGAGGCCGGATCGATTCACGGCGAGACTCCTTTTTTCATGTGGAAAACGGGGCGGAGCATAACCGAAATCGCCTCGTTTTCTCCATCTTCATGGCAATTGACTGTTGACGATCGAGATCGCATCCAAGTCGAATCCGCCCGTATTCGGCTTCGGCGGATTCGCGGGGCACTCGGTGGTGCCCACGTCGCGGATGCGGACGTACCGCGCCGTCGCGAGACCGACATCGGCGAGATCGAACGGATCTCCACCGGCCACATTTGGGTCGATCGGCGAGATGCCATTGCCGGGCGCGGAGAACACCGGGTGCCATCCCGCGCATTCGCCGTAGGGCGGGCTCGGCGTCGGCGTGCACGGGAACACCTTCCACGTGACGCCATCCTCGCTCACGCTCACTTCGCCGAGTTCGGCCGCCGGATAATCTGGATTTCCGTTTATCCAAAACGGGTTTTCGAACACGATGAAGTCGACACCGGGCCCGTCGACGATCGCATTCGGCGCAAACCCGAGCACGATTTCGCCGTCGTTACCGAGCGACACGACGTCGAGGCTTCCCGCAAGCGCACCGGCGCCAACGGGAGGACCTTCGACGATGCCCGGCATCTTCGTCTGGCCAAAGCCGGCGCAATCGCCCGGCGTGAAGGACACGACGCTCGTGACGAAGCGATAAGCAGGAATGACGCCGCCGCCGTCCGCATCCTCGGGCGAGCTCGTGTCGCTCGACGAGGAACACGCGACGGCGAACACCGTCGCGGAGACGGCGAGGCCGCAAAAAAAGATAGATGTATTATTCATGCGTGTAAGGGCCACCCGGTTTCTTCGCTGGGATCTCGGCGCGCACGCGTTCGCTGCGCATCACGCGCTCGAGAGCATCGAGACGCCTGGTCGTCTCGGCACGCAGAGAGCCAAGTTCGCGGAGGAGCGATTCGATGCCCACCTCGTTCTTCAAGTTCACGCGATAATCGGTCTCCGCGGTCGCGCGATCTTTTACCGATTGACGGTTCTGGCTCATGACGATGAGCGGCCCCTGCAACGCGACGAGAATGGCGAGAGCAAGGTTGTAGAACTCATACGGATACTCGTCGAACGGCCGCGGCAGCCATTTGTTGGCCGCTGCCCATCCAATGGAGAGGACGACCAAGAAAAGGATGAACGACCAGCTTCCGTTGAGCTCGGCGACCTTGTCGGCGAGGCGCTGACCCCACGTCAGGTTGTCTTCGATTTCTCTGACGACATCGCGCGCCGCACGTTGCGAGAGCAGCGCGTTGGTTTCGCGCAGGCGCTCGGCCATCTCGGCAAGAATCGCGATGGCCGCATTGCGCGACTTCGAGAGATGATCGCCGAACTCTTCGCGCGTGAGTTCGAGCAATACGGTGTCCACCGTGGCCTCCACGCTGGCCGAGCGCGGCTTGTCGTCGAAGAGCGACAGCTCACCGAAATACTCCCCCACGTGCGCGTCTTTGAGCACGACGCGCGGTTCATTCTCGCGCCCGGGCAGGAAGATTTGTACGACGCCAGAGAGCACAACGTACATGCTCGAGCCCTCGTCGCCCATGTCGAAGACTCTCTCGCCGCTCTTGAAAGAACGCTTGGTGAGGCGGTTGGCAAGTGCCTCGAGATCATCGACAGCAAGAGTGTCGAACAATGGGATTTGCGCGAGTAGCTCGGAGTGCTCCATGGGATAAAACCCGCCGGTTCCGTTGCGATGCTCGCGCGCCCGCGCGCAAGGAGCAAGGGTCGTCTACTTGCCCGGCCGTGGCTCGCCGCGGTAACTCCTTGCGCCATGTCTTCGTTTCTCGAAGCGCTCGCGACGGGCCCCCTCGTCGTCGACGGCGCGATGGGCACGCAGCTCTACGAGCGCGGCGTGCTTTTCAGTTCGTGCTTCGAGGAGCTCTGTCTGTCGCGTCCCGAGCTCGTGAAAAAGACGCACGAGGATTACGTGCGCGCGGGTGCGCAAGTCCTCGAGACGAACACGTTCGGTGCGAACGCGATGCGCCTCGATAGACACGGCTTGTCCGGCAAAGTTCGTGAGATCAACGTCGCCGGCGTTCGACTTGCGCGCGATGCCGCAGGTGGCAAGGCGTTCGTCGCCGGCGCCATCGGACCCTCGGGATACTTTCTCGGCGACGCGCTTGCCGAGGATCTCGCCAAAGTGCGCGCGGCGATTGCCGAGCAGGCGGAAGCCTTGGTCGATGCGGGTGTCGATGCGCTCGTGATCGAGACGGTGCGGCAGACGAACGAGCTTCGCGTCGCGGTCGAGAGCGCCGTTGCCGTCTCGAAGGGGCAGATCCCCGTCGTCGCGTCGGCATCGGTCGACGAGCAAAGCCGCATGTCCGACGGAACGACGTCCGCGGAGATCGCGCGCTTGATGCGTGAGTGGGGTGCGAGCGTCGTCGGCGTCAATTGCTGTGCGGGTCCGATGAACGTGCTCGAAGCCGTCGAACCGATGCTCGAATTGAAGCTGCCGGTCTGGGCGGTACCGAACGCGGGGCTCCCCCGGCGCGTCGACGAACGGCTCGTCTACGTGTCCACCGCGGAGTACTTCGGCGTCTACGCACGGCGCATGTTCAAGATGGGCGTGCGTCTCGTGGGCGGGTGCTGCGGAACGACGCCCGATCACATCAAACGCATTGCGGCCGCGGCGCGCATGGTGGGTTCATCGGATCCCGCGCGAGGCAATGTCTCTTCGGGGCCGCCCGCGATCCAGCGCGCAAGCGACGCCTTTCAGACGTGGTCGGTGAACTCGCCACCTCCGTCCGGGGCGAACAAGGCTGCGCCCTTTGCCGAGCGCAGCAGCCTCGCGAGCAAGATCGCACGCGGCAAGTTCGTCGTGTCCGTCGAAGTAAACCCTCCAGTCGGTCTCGATCTCGGCGGCGCCATCGCCGCCGCGAAGATGCTGCGAGACGGCGGTGTCGACGTCATCAACATCGCCGACGGTGCGCGCGCGCAAGCGCGCATGGGCAACATCGCCATGGCGGCGCGCATCGAGCAGCATGCGGGAATGGAGACGATCCTTCACGTGTGCGGCCGCGATCGAAACCTGCTGGGGACGCTTGCGCATCTGCTCGCCGCGCACGAACTCGGGATCCGAAACCTCGTCGTGATCACGGGCGATCCGCCGAAGATGGGCGACTTCCCGGACGCATCCGCCGTCTACGATCTCGACTCGATCGGCATCCTCAAGCTCGCCGCGCGCCTGAACCACGGCATCGATCCGGGAGGGAAATCGCTCGGCGGGGCAACGCGCTTCGTGCTTGCAACGGGCGCCGAGCCCGCGGCGCTCAACTACGAACGCGAGCTCACACGCCTTGCGCATAAGAAGGATGCCGGCGCGGAGCTCGTGATGACGCAGCCGGTGTACGATCCTCGAGTGCTCGACAAGTTTCTTACGGACACGGCGCCGCTCGGACTGCCGGTGCTCGTCGGCATCCTTCCACTTGCGAGCCATCGCAACGCGGAGTTTTTGCACAACGAGGTGCCCGGCATGCAGGTGCCCGAGCCCGTGCGCGAACGCATGCGCAAAGCTGGTTCGGGTCCGCTCGCTCGCAAGGAGGGCGTCGCGATCGCGCGCGAAATGCTCGTTGCCGTGCGCGGGCGCGTGGCCGGCGCGTACATCATGCCTCCGCTCGAGCGCTACGAGCTCGCGCTCGAAGTCGTCGACGGCTTGCTCGATCGCGACGACGTCCTTCGTCCGACTGCGAAAGCATGAGACGGATGAATTGCCCTGCGTGCTTCGTGCTGACCGCCGCGCTCGCGGCGATGCTCGTATCCTGCAAGCGAAGCGAGGTGGCTCCGGTGCCGCCCGACGATCTGACCGAGGAGAAGACTTCGCCGGTGGCGTCGGTCGCTCCGGAGCCCGTGCCGCGTTGCCGATCCGAAGGCGCGCGCTTGCCGCTGCTCGGCGAGGACGTCATCGTCGGTGAGGCGGCGATCGTGAATGGATCCTTGCTCGTCGGTGTCATTCGGCGCGATGGGGCCAAGCGCGTGGCGTCGATCGTGGTGACCGACGCCGGGCTCACGTCTCCGCGCTACGTCGATGTTGGCGTTGCGCTCGGCGACGATCCACCGCCGGTGCCGTACGCCGCGGGCGGGCGCGCGTTCATCGTGTATTTTGCACGCAAATTCGGAGAGAGTACCCGCGAGCTTCGCGTTGCGCGGCTCGATCTGCGACCCGGCACGCAATCAACGCACGCTCTCGAGACGATCGCGATCGTCCCGCAACAGGCCGACGAGTCGCTCGCGTTCGATGTCGCGTGGGGCCCGGCGATCGGAGGTGCAACACCTTCGGCGCTCGTCGCGTGGGACGAGGACGCGCCGCGTGCGCCCGGTCGTCTCTTCGCGTCGCGCGGCCTCATCAAGGTGCAGTTTGCGCCGTTCGCAAAAGCTGGCGCAAAGGCGAAGGTTGTCTCCCCCGAAGACTCGGACGCCGAGCTCCCTCGTCTCTTGCCACGAAGAGATGGCTACTGGCTCGCGTGGCTCGCGAACAGGCCCGAGGTCGACGACGCGGGCGCGCCCTCTGCCGTGAGCGAGGGACCCGGTGAGAGCCGCGCATATCGTTGGGTGGAGATCGTTGCGCTCGACGCGAAGGGAGATCCCGCGTCGAACGTGCGCCGTGTTTCGTCCGAGAAGGGGCGCGCACTCGCATTCGATCTCGCCACGCCCGCGAGCGGAAAGAGCGAGATCGTCGTGCTCGTGCAAGATGAAGCAGCAAGCGCGGAAGGCGGCGGCGCTCGGATCACGCGTTACGTCCTCGACGGCGATCGCGTCGAGTCCGGAGACATCGTCGATAGTGGCGTGGGCGCGGCTCTCGCCGAGCTCGTGCCCGCAGTCGACGGAGTGACGCGCTGGCTCTCGTGGGTCGACACCCGAGACCGCGCGCGCATCGTGCCGCTCGGACCCGCGCTCGCGCCAGCCGCGCCAGCGACGTTCGAGCCGTCGCTCGATGAGGCGCGTCCGTTGATTTTTGCGGCGCCCAACGCGACCATCGTCGTTGCCAACCAACGGATACAGAACAGCGACAGCGACGTGGCGCTTGCCCCGCGCACCGAGCTTGCGCGCATCCTCTGCCACTAGCCCGTCCCGCCTCGACCTCGCGTCAACTTTGAAAGCGGTCTAAATCCTGCCTCTTCCCCCGCGCCGCTCGTTCGACTAGCTTTTTCCTCGTGACGAGCAAAAGCCGGCGGTTTGCGAGCGAATCGGCGCGCGAACACGCTGGGGCCCATAGCTCAATCGGTCAGAGCCCCCGGCTCATAACCGGGCTGTTCCTGGTTCGAACCCAGGTGGGCCCACAGGGCGGGTTGCGCTCCCGCGGGCTTCGCACGGCGCTAACAGAAGAAGGAGAGAGCGGTTGAGCACTACGGAGCAGGTCCGCGAGCAAATACATGCATTGGAAAACCTTGCAGCGGTAGACGCCGAGGTCAGGGCACTCGAAGAGAAGCTTAGTGAAGAGCGAAGCGTGCTCAACACGCTGAAGGACAACCTGAAGAGGCTTGACGACAAGCTCCTGATCGATCGCGCGGCTCTGTCGGCTGGTGACAAGCAGCGTGCGGAGCTCCAACTCGACATCCGCACCATGACGCACCAGATCGAGCATTCCCGCGAGAAGCTCAATCGCTCGCGCACGGAGCGCGAATCGAACGCGGCTCAACGCGAGCTCGAGGAGCTCCGCAAATTGATTCGTGATCGCGAGGACGAGAGCAAGCGCATCGAGACGGACACGGCCCCCGTCCGCTCCGCTGTCGAGGCGTCCGAGGCCGAGCGAACGCGCATCAGCGAAGAGCTCTCCGCCAAAGAAGGTGGCATCCAGGCCAAGCTCACCAAGCTGGAAGCCGACCGCGCCGAAAAGGGCGGAGGCCGCGAGGCTCTCGTCAAGCGGCTGCCACCCGCACTCTTCCGCAAGTACGAGATGATTCGAGAACGTCGCGGCAGTGGCGTTGCTCAAACCATCGATGGCACCTGCAACAAGTGCAACATGTCGCTGCCACCCCAGCTCTATCATCGACTCCGCCGAGAGCCGCTCATCGAGCAGTGCCCTTCGTGCCACCGGATGATCTACTTTGCGCCGCCGCCTCAAAAAACCGAATAGACAGAATGCATTCTGAATGCACTTCAGAACCATCGCGAGCGACACGAGGCCAAGGCGGGCCCGAGCAGCGGACCGGAACAGCCTTGTGTGGCTTTGAGGACCGCAGCGCAGGGCCCAACGCCGGCATCGTGGCGCGCAGCAGGTTCTGAAATGCGTTCGCGCGCGACATGAAGAGTTGCCCGGAGTGCATGCGCGTATGGCCGGACGACGCGGGTTTCTGCCCCGCCGATGGCATGCAGCTCAAGCCGGCGGATCTGGTGCCCGTCGCGCGCACGAACGATCCGCTGCTCGGCACGCTCCTTTGCGGACGCTACGAGCTTCGTCGCATGGTTGCCGCAGGCGGGATGGGGCGCGTCTACGAGAGCATCGACCAGCAAATCAACGCACGCGTTGCCGTGAAAGTGCTCCATGAGGAGGTGGCGCAGAATCCGCTTCAACTCGAGCGCTTCAAGCGTGAGTACGAAATCTCGAGTCAGCTACCGCACGAGTTCATCGTCAAAGTTTTCGACTTCCAGCACGATCCCGCGCTCGGCGCGTGGCTGCTCGTGATGGAGTTTCTCGACGGGGAGGAACTCCGCGGCGTCCTCAAGCGCGATCACCAAGTGTCGCCCGAGCGGCTCGTGCGCATGATCTCGCAGATTGCGATGGGGCTCGAGGGCGCGCACGCGAAGAAGTTCGTTCACCGCGATCTCAAGCCAGACAACTTGTTCCTTTGCGGAACACGCGAAGGCGACGACGTAAAGATTCTCGATTTCGGCTCGGTCAAGAACAAGAACGATACGGCCAAGAAGCTCACGACGCTGGGCACGCAGATCGGTTCACCATTTTACATGGCGCCCGAACAGGCGCAGGGGCTCGACACCGTCGACGCGCGTGCCGATGTTTTCGCACTCGCGGCCATCACGTACGAGTGCGTGACCGGGGAAGTGCCGTTCGCGGGCACGAGCGGCCCGTCGATCCTCTTCGCGCTCCTCTCGACGAATCCTGATCCCCCGAGCTCGAAGAACGAGCAAGTCAAGTATCCAATCCCACGAGCACTCGATCCCTTGATGGACGTCGCGCTGGCGAAAGATCCGGACCTTCGCACGAAGAGCGTCGGTGATTTCGCGTCCGCGCTCGGACATGCGTATGGCCTCACGGGCAATCCCATGACGTGGGCTCACCTCGCGCAAGGCGATCTCGCGCGACAAATCGCTGAAGCCAGCGCACGCGTTGCCGCCACGGACAGGTTCGTCGCGCCTCGTTCTTCCGCCGATCAGCAGCCAGCGCCCCTCACGGCGCCGAACGTACACCCGGCAAATCACGCCGGCGTTCCAGCAAGGCGCCCGGTGCGTCTCGTCCTCGCGGTGGCGGGTATTCTGCTGGCGCTCGTCGTTGGGATCATCGCCGTGATTGTGCTCCGTCATCGCTAATCGCTCGCACCGGCGTCGCTTAAGGAGGGGGGGAGCAGGCGGCGTAGTTTATCGATGGCGCGCCCTGGACCGTGACCGGGCGGCATGGGCCGAGGCCGACGCCCGCGCAATCGAACGAGAGGAGGAAGTTTCGGCTGCAACTCTTGATGTAATTGCCATTGCACCACTCGACACCAGTACAATCCTGAGAGCCCGTGCAGGCCTGAAGCGGATCGGACGGAGGCACGGTTCCGTCGTTCGCACAGGAGAGGCCGCCTAACTTCCCGCAGTCGATCTCGTATGGGTGGCCACCAACGCAGGCCGAAACCGTGCCGTTGTTGCACGTTGGGATAAATGACCCCGTGCAGCTTTCGCTGCTGACTGGGGCACACGCACTACCGTTGTCGTTGCTCACGCACGTGCCCGCGCCATATCCGCTGCAATCGACGCCCATGTCGACAGGCTGCGCGCCGCTGACGCAGTGCTGTGCCCACGACGAGCCGGAACAATCATCGGTCGAGGCGGTGCAATTGAGACCGTACGAGCCTGTGCATTTTGCATCCGAGTCGGTAGCCGGCATACAGGTCCTGCCAGCCATGAGGCATAGATCGACCCCAGACGGACGCGTGTCACCGTTGCACGCAACAACCGCGGAGAGCCCGTGCCCGGTGTCGTCGACGATGCAACTCAGAAACGATCCGTCGCTCGCATCGTGACCCTGACATTTTGGGAGATCGCCGCTTGGAAAGAGGCACTTGTCGAACTCGGCACACGACTCCGCCGTTGCCGCCTTCAGGAGGCAACGCCACATCGCGTCCACGTTGCCCGCAGGACGAAAGTTCGGGTTTGCGTCGCAGTCGAACGCGAACTGCGCGCGCGTCACGCACTCACCGAAGGCACTCGTACCCGACGGCCCTTCGCAAGCACCAAACCATGCGCAAACGCGCGTCGCCGCGCTGCGCGCTTCTTCGGATGTCCAAGTACAGAAATCGATCGCGTCCGGCGGAGAGGGGCAGGCGGCGTTGGTTGGGTCCGTGTCGCAGAGCGTCTCGAAGTTCGTCGAGTGAAAGAGATCGATGCAAGCTGCAACGAGGGATGCGGAAACACCGAGCGTGAGGACGTAACCGAGGCTGGTCTTCACCTAAAATGCTCCTTGTACGCCGAGCGCCGTCGGCGATGCCACGAGACGCGCGTGTGCAGCAGGCGGCGAGACTTGCCCCGTTGTCGTCGACGATTGGCTGCCAGACGACCAGAGCAAAACGGAGACAACACCGAGTCCGGCGGCACCGATGAAGCCGCCGAGAGCGACTGCATCGAGCGTCCGAATTTTCGAGCGTTGGCTGTCGCAGGGGGCGACCTGTGTGGAACACGTGGTGCGAAGGATGCCGACGGGAGTAGTTCCTGGCGTAACTGCGTCGCAGGAGGCGACTTGCGTGGAACATGTGGTGCGGCTACTGCTTTGCGCGTTGCCCGCGAGGATGAAACTGACGACGCCGCCGGCCGCGAGCACCACGGCGCCGGCGGTCGTCGCGATGGGCAACGTGTACGAACGATGCCGAGGCGGCTCCTGCGGCAGACGCGGGGAGGGCCGAGGAACGGGTGCGACACCGACGGGAGATAGCGCGATCTCGACGGTTGTTGATGATCCATCGGACGCCGTCACCGTACGCGCGAAGCTTTCGTAGCCCGGTGCGCGCGCCTCGATCGTGTGCTCGCCAGGCTCGACGCGAAACGGCTTGCCATCGAGTTCGTCGGCGACAACAGTTTTTTGATCGAGCATGACGTCGACGCCCGACGGCGGTGACGTCACGCGGAGCACGAGCTTCGGCACGCGCGTGCGCAGCGGATCAATCCGCGCAGCGATGGCCGAGCGTACTTCAGGCTTGTTCGTCTCTTCGGCGAGTCTGTCCGCCGCCTCGTACTCTTCGAGGGCGGGCACCAGCTTGCCGATCATCTCGAGGCAGTAGGCCTTGTGGAAGCGCAGTCCCGCGGTCGCCGTCATCGCTTCGGCTTCCTTGAATTTGTCGAATGCGGAAGCAAACGAACCTCGCTTCTCGAGATCGAGACCCTCATCGAAAAGCCTTTTCGCAGCTTCCGTGGTCTCTTTGGGGGTGCGTACGTCCGCGGCGTGCGCGACGGAGGCGGGCCAAGCAGCGAGTACTACGCACACAACAACGGCGTGCCGAAATCGCATTCTCTTCGAATCGCAAAGGACATTGCGCTCGTCAACCGTGATCGCCAATCTTTCTTGATTCGCAGCCTGCTAGCCTGCGCCGCGTGGAAACTCCGTCAACACGCGTAGCGACAGAACCCGAGCTCGCCCGGGCAGCATGTGACGCCGTTCGAAGACGCGGCGAGCGCGTGGGCTTCGTAGCAACCATGGGTGCTCTGCACGAGGGGCACCTTGCTCTTGTCCGACACGCCAGGAAAAACGCGGACTTCGTCATCGTCTCTGTCTTCGTGAATCCAACACAATTCGGTCCGAACGAAGACTTCGCCCGCTATCCGCGCGACCTCGAGAGCGATGTCGGTCGTCTCCGTGATGCCGATCTCGTCTTCGCGCCCGAGGTCTCCGCGATGTATCCGCCCGGCAACGAGACGTGCGTGAAGGTGGGCTCACTCGCCTCGCATCTCTGCGGGCCGCACCGTCCTGGTCATTTCGAGGGCGTTGCCACCGTTGTCACGAAGCTCTTTGGCATCGTGGGGCCATGCACGGCTGTCTTCGGCAACAAAGACTACCAGCAGCTCGCCATTGTTCGTCGCGTGGTGACCGATCTCTTCCTGCCGGTGACCATCCTCGGATATCCCATCGTGCGCGAGGCCGACGGTCTCGCACGGAGTTCACGCAACGCCTATCTCTCGTCGGACGAACGCACGCGCGCTCTCGGTCTGTCGCGAGGGTTGTTCTCTGCATCGCACGCGTTTGCCTCCGGCGAGCGAAGGGCGGGCGTCCTTCGCGGCCTCGTGCTCGGAGCCGTCACACCGGTTGCCACGTCGATCGACTACGTGACCGTGGCCAACGCTGATTCGCTGGTCCCCTTTGACGATGCAGCCGACATCCGCGAACGTGCCGTGATCGCAATCGCCTGCCGGATCGGGCAGACCCGCCTCATCGACAACGTCGTGCTCGGCGAGGACACATGACGAGGACAGCCGCAGGCCGCTTCGTGGTGCTCGAGGGGATCGACGGTGCGGGCACGACGACGCAAACCCAGATGCTCGTCGAGCATCTGCGCAACGAGGGCGTCCGGGTCGCGCGCGCAACGCGCGAGCCGAGCGACGGTCCCATTGGCTCGTTCATCCGCCAAGTGCTCACCGGCCGTGTCGTTGCTCCGGGCGGGCGCGCGCCTGCGTGGACGACGATGGCGTTGCTCTTCGCGGCCGACCGCATGGATCACGTCGAATCGGAGATCGAACCCGTGCTCTCGCAAGGTGGCGTCGTCGTCTCCGATCGCTATGACGCCTCGAGCCTCGCTTATCAGAGCATCTCGAGCGATCGCGCGGAAGACACGGCGCTCGACTGGATTCGCCAACTGAATCGCCATGCGCTCCGCCCCGCGCTCACGATCGTGCTGGACGTGCCCGCGGAAGTCGCGGCCGCACGCCGACACGCGCGCGGTGAACCCGCGCAGCTTTACGAAGAGAACGACGCGCAGCGCATGCTTGCTGCTTTCTACCGTGATCTCCCGCGCCACATGCCGACCGATTCGATCGTCGTGATCGACGGCTCTGGATCCATCGAAGACGTGCACGCACGCGTGCTGGGTGCTTACCGCACGCGTTTTCCCTGAGCCCCTGCCGTCACGACACCACCGTCATCAACGATGGGGATCTCGAGGACGGACACCTTGCCATCGCGCTCATAGTCGATTCGCAGGCTCGGTGCTCTGTCGAGAGAGCGGAGCGCCCGGTCAGCATCCTCCGGGTGTTCGATGGGCATGCCATTGACTCGCAGCAGGACGTCACCGGGCTTCAAGTCGACGACCCACTCGGGGTTCAACGCGCGAACGCGAAAGCCGTAAAATTTCCCATCGCGCATGACGGGCCAATCCTCGACCGAGACGTTCTGAAGAAGGACGCCGAGGCCGCGGTCGATCGCTTCACGGACCTTCGATCGCTCGAGCCGAGTGATCTTCTCCGTGGTGCCGGGGATCGACGGCGTCGCCGTCTTTCCACTTGGCGCGCTCGGAGCCGACGCCGGCGTCTTGGTTTCGGCTTTGTCTGCGCCACCACACCCGGTCACGACGAGCGACGAAGCGATGACAACGAGAGCCGGAAGCGTGCGCCTGTGCATTGCGTCGCATCCTCCATAGCCGGAAGTGCACGGGCAAGTTTGCTGTCGAACGTGGCTAGATGAGACTTATGAGATCCAAGCGATCGACGGGGCTCGTTCGCGCTGCGCCTGCGCTTTTTGCGAAGAGCAGCGTCACGCCTCCCGCATCGTCGACCAGCACGTGATCGCGGTCGACGTGCCCGTGGATTTCGCCCATCTGATGAAGCCGGACGAGCCCTTCCCAAAGAATCTCCGCGCGCCTGGCGCCGAGTCTGCCAACGAGCGGCGCGCCGCGCGGTGCGGCGAGCCATACAGTGTTGCTCTCGCGATCGACCCTCAGCACAGATTGCAGCGCGGGATGATCCGCACGGGCAAACGCCGATACCCGCGCGAGCACGGCAGCGTCGAGCGGCAGCGTCACCACACGTCGATCGAGCCATTGATCGATCGCGATGCCATCGTCGCCGAGCTGAAGGCGCGCGGCAGTAGGCGGTAGGCTCTTCGCGATCGCAGGCCTGGGGTGTGCGGCACGCTCCACGGTGTCGGGCCATGCGAGCGCCCCGAGGGCGTGCCGCGCAGCGAAGGCATCGGCAGGCCGCTCGGCCGGATCGACAGCGAGCATCGCGAGCACCGCGCGGTCATGGCGTACGGAGAGATCTGGGTGCATGGCGCTCGGGCTTATATGCAATGTGCATGCATTGAAGTCGACTTCGACGCGCTCCCCGGTGAGCATCTCCCAGAGCATCACGCCCACGGCATACAGATCGCTCTGCACGGTCGCCGGTCGGCCCTCGCGCTGCTCGGGGCTCATGTACCCGAGCGTGCCGATGACGCCCGCGGTCACGGTGGTCGACAGATCTCCGAGATGCGCGACGCCGAAGTCGCCGAGTCTCGCCGTACCTGCTTCGTCGAAGAGCACGTTCGCCGGCTTGACGTCGCGATGCAGGATGCCGAGGCGGTGCGCTTCTCCAAGGGCAGCGAGCACGCAGGAGGCGATCTCCACGGCGCGGGCGGGGGTGAGAGACTCGCGCGCGATCATCTGCTCGAGCGTTCCACGTCCCATCCACGCGAGAACGATGGCTGGACCTTCGGCCACGTAATCGAGAAGCGGGACGATGTTCGGATGATCGAGCGTGCCCGTAACTCTCACCTCGCGTTCGAAGCGTACAAATGCATCGCGTCCGGCACCGCGCGCGTCGTACGCGGCAAAGATTTTCACCGCTACACGCTCCGTGCGAACCGCGTCGATACACTCGAGCAGACGTGCGCTCGGCGATGCCGCGACCTGCCGGACGACCTCGTAGCGGCCAAAGAGACGCGGATGCAACTCAGTTGCATTTGGCACCTCGATCCCTGGCGCGCCACCGAGACTCGCGAGTTCGCGCTCGGCCTCGAGACGCGCTTCGGCAAGTCCCAAGCGATCGAGCGCAACCAAGAGCAGCGCGATTGCTTCGCGCCGTTCGGGCGATCCCTCCGGCACCTTCTGAAGCGAGCGCACCGCAGCCTCCACCTTGCCGAAACGAAGGAGCAGACCTCCGAGCGCAACGTAAGCTGCAAAAGAATCGGGGGCTTTACGAATCTGCGTTTCGAGCGCCCGCGCGGCGGCGGCAACTTCACCCTCCGCCTCGAAGAGATCGGCGGCTTTGATCGCGAGCCCCGCCCGTTCGTAAGCACGCGCCGCGGCCGCACGCTTGCCAATGCCTTCGAAGAGCCTTGCCGCCCAACCGGGATGTCCTCGCTGTTCGAGCTGAATGGCGAGTCGCTCGGCCTCGTTCGCATTCTTCACGACGTGAGACAGCGCACGTTCGGCGGTCGCGTCATCGTTGCCATCGAGTGCAACCTGCAACGAACGCGCATGCTCTCCGGCGCGCTCGGCTTCCGCCGCGGCACGCTGGAAGTCGCACGCGCGTTCGAACAAGAGACTCGCCGTGTGAGCGTCGCCTCGACGGCTGGCGAGCTCGGCGGCCGCGACCACGCGCTCTTCGCGAAGGAGGCGTAAGACCTCGTCATCCATTTGCTGTCATCTACGCTCTCAATCCGGCGTGTCCTCGCTCAGTCCGAAATCATCGTCGTCGTCTTGCTTGTCGTCGGCAGCATGGACGCCCACGGGCATGTGGAGCGCGGCGTCCACATCGCCGCCAACGGCAAATGGCGGAACAGGGTGATCGCCCCGCGCGACGGCTTCCGCATCGCTCTGATGCGCGAGATCGCTCAAGATGCCGCGTGTCCGGCCTTTCTTGCCGGGCCCGCTTGCATCAACCCAGAAAAAGGATCGCTCGCGCACGTCGAGGTGCACGAAGCCGCTCGTTGGGTAAACGCCAACGCCTACGAACCCCTGCTCGCGCGCGAACTTCGCGACCTCTTCGTCCGTCGCTCCCGGCACGACGAAGTCCATGGCGCGACCCTTGCCGTGGTTCGACACTTTCCCGCCATGCGGCGTGCGATAACCAGAGATGATCCGGATCTCCTGCGCATGAAAATGCACCGCCACGCGATAGACGAGATCGAGCAGGCGCGGATCGATCGGATGCTCGTTGCCTGAATGCGGATCACGCAAAATGTGGGCGGCGCGATCGAGATCTTCGGCAGAGAAGTCTCCCCGATCGCTTTGCGCGCGGAGCTCGACACGATCGTGGATGTTGAGCCCCTGCAAAACGAGGACGGGCCTCCCCGATGCGTCGAGCGGCGCTGTCTTTCCCGACGCCGGTGTGTGCCAGATGCGCGCGGCGGCGATCGTTTGCGCCGCACGCGAGGGCTTCACCGCGCGCGATGCCGCTCTTGGCGCCGGCTTCGGCTTCGACGAAGGAGCAGGTGCCGGAGCAGCCGCGTGCGCGTGTGGCGACGATGGAGGCGGCAGCACCGGCAGCTTCGGCCCATCTCCGATCGCGACGGAGCTCACTGCCGTTGTTGCGAAGAGAGCGCACGCCCCCAGAAGCGGCCGGACCATGCAACCCATCAGCGACGGAAGGGAAGGATGTGCGCCAGATCGAATCGAACTTCGCCCGGATCGATGCCTTTTACGCGGAAGCTCTCATGATGCAACCGATGAAGGGTGAGCTGCCCCTCATCCACGGCACCAAGCGCGCTCGCCGGGATGCTCATCGTCCCCGCGTCTTCTGCCGCGCACGACGCGACGAGGTCGCCGGAAGGAGAAAGCATCTCGACGTAAACGAGATCGTGCGCATCGGGATCGCCTGCGTCCCACGTGATCTCGAGACCGCCGCCGGGTGCGGAGACCACGTTCACGTCAGCGAGCTCACGTGGGGACGGCACGCTGATGACGAAGCCGTCTGCGAGATCCGCACCGCCACTTGCGTGCACTTCGACATTCGAGCCCGCAGCGAACGCTTCGTTCGAGCGCCCAGAGTAAAACACGCCCGAGACGAACCCCGCCGGATCCGGCATGGTCCGCGGAAAAAGCACGGTCGTGTGACCCTGCAGATCGGCGACGCTCACAGGCCCTACGTCGAGAAGTTCGACCGCGCGGGACTTCTGCGCGAGAGACGCTTCTGCATTGGCGGAGCAGGTGCCGACGGCAGGCAGATCCTGCACGACACCCGCGATACGCAGCGCCTGATCGTCGACCGTTCCAAGACGAACGCGAACGAAGCGCGCAACGACGCTGTCTGCATGAACGGTGTCGCCAGGTCCCGTTGTCCGCTCGACGACGACGATGGCCGTGGCTGTTTGAGAAGTGACTTCGGCATCTGCGCCGTCTGCCGATGGCGCAACCGTGCAGCCCATCATCCCCATGCTCAGGCCCGCGCTCATGGCCGAGCCCACCGCGCACACGCCGAGCAGCGAAAGGATGGAACGCATAAACACTTGTAGAGTAGTCGCCCACCCTTTTCCCGGCAACAGAAGTGCGCGCATGAAACTCCTCGTTCTTTCAGCCTGGGAGCCCGAGCTCGCGGCCCTGCGTAGCCACGCGGCAGCCCGACCGGATCTCGATGGAGTCGCTTTCGAGTCTGTCGGTGTCGGTCTCGTCGAGGCTGCGATCGGCGCATCGCGAGGCATCGCTCTCCTCGCTCCAACGCACGTCCTCTTTGTCGGCACATGCGGCACCCTTCTGCCGAACATCGGCATTGGTCAGGTCGTTGTCGGCGCGGATGCGCGGCTCATCGACGTCGCGTCGCTTTCTGGCGCGGCCGAGATCCCCGACCTCATGCCGTGCGAAGTGGCGTTCGATCGGATCCTCCATGACGCAGCGTGCGTCGCCGGGGCGCAATCCGTGCACATTGCAAATACCGCCAGCATCACGGTCGATGAGGCTCTCGCTGCCCTACTTGCGCAGCACGCCGACGTCGAGCATCTCGAAGCCTTTGCCTTTGCGCGTGCATGCGCGGTGCACGGCGTTGCGTCAGGCATCGTGCTTGGCGTGGCCAACGAAGTCGGTCCCCGTGGTCGCGCGCAGTGGAGCGAGCATCACGTGACGGCGTCTGCGCGAGCCGCAGAAGTGACCGCACGAGTGATTGATGCCCTCGCTGGACCGCTCGGTCTAGAACTTCCACCATAGGGCGGTGGCAGGAGCCAACGTGAATCCTTGAACGGTCACGGTGTTGCCATTGTACGTGCCGCGTACAGCCTGGTACGCCGCCGACAATTCCAATGCAACATGCACGTGATTGAAGCCCGTGGCCACTCCGAGGACGGCACCACCCCAGAAACGATCTGCGGCGAGGTGAACGGGCTCTGCGCTCGCGGGAAGGCTCCCCGGTTCGCTCGTGAGCGTATCGATGGTGTCGTGCTCGTAGCCTCCGCGGCCGCCGAACCAAACCATGTAGAGGCTGTTGTCGCTTTTCCATCCGACGAGCACGGGAAGATCGGCGCCGTAGCCGTGGAGCGAGCCGAGATCGACGTTGGGTAAATCGCTGCCCTGTTGCGTCCCGTAGAGCGCCGCGGATCCCCCAACGCCGATCGACAACGCCCACGGCCCGAAATCGAAGGCGCGACGCATGTCCACGCGCACGGCGCGCCCCGTATACGCAAGACCTCCCTCGAACGCCTGCCCAACGCCAACGCGCGCACCAACGAACGGCGCAAGACCCGGCGCAATCGCAGCAGCGACGAGCGCGCCTTTCGCGTAGTCCGGGCTCGCACCCGCCGCGGATGGATTGGCTGCAGCGATGTTGCGCGCGTCACGCAGTCCGCTGGCAAGGCCACCTATCGCGACATTCGCGCTGACACCGCCAGCAGCGCGTACGTCACCACTGGGCAAGGTCTGCGCGGGATGAAGAAGCGGCGTGCCACCGCCGCACCCACTGACGAGCAACAAAAATGGAGCGAGCGCCCAGACCGAATGCAAGCTTGCGAAGCCCGCCGCGCCTCGCTTCACGAACACTCTACTTGCGGAAGCGAGATGGATAATTGTTGGAAGCGATGTGCTTCTTGAGTTCGCTATCATCCGGGTGAAGCTGGATCGCGCGCTCGGCGAGTTTCTTTTCGTCCTCGGGGTGATTCGGATCCGGCAAGCAGCACTCGACGGGACACACCGCTTGGCACGCCTCATGGTCGTAGAAACCGACACACTCGGTGCACAGTTCCGGATCGATCACGTAAATCTCTTCGCCTTCGGTAATGGCTTCGTTCGGACACTCGGGCTCGCAAGCGCCACAATTGATGCAGTCGGCGGTGATATAGGTCGCCATGCGGCCTCCTTTACGGGGCACAGTCCTTGATGTCAAACGGCGCCTGGGACATAAGGGCCAAATGAACGGCACCGAGCACTGCACCTTTCTGAGAGCGTGTTCGACGTTCGTGCTCGTCGTTTGTGCAGCCTTCAGTGTCGCCTCGTGCACACCATCCATCGGCGACAAGTGCACGCTGTCAACGGACTGCTCGGCCAATGGCGATCGGCTGTGCGACACGTCCCAGCCGGACGGCTATTGCACTGTATTCAATTGCCAAGCGGACCAGTGCCCGGACAAGGCCGCATGTATCCTCTTCAACGCGGCAGTCCCGGGCTGCGGTTTCAATGATCGCAACGGCGCTTCGGGCGCGCGCACCGCTCGATCGTCGTGTTCGGCTCGTTGCCAGTCGGATTCCGACTGCAGATCTGGCTACCTATGCGCAGATGCGCGCAACCCGCCGTGGAACGCGCTCATCCTCGACGACGATCAGAATCAGCTCACCTGCCTCGTCATCCCAGCCGACTTCAGCGACGCCGGCGCCGAAGCTGGTTCGAGTGCCGTGTGCGCAGTGGTTGGTCCCGACGTTCCGGCCATCGAAGCCGGTGCGCCAGAGATCAGTGACGGGGAGGCCCTGCCACCGTTGTTTCCTGATGCGGGAGACGCAGACTAGGATCCCGTCTGCGTGCTGCGCGTCTTTCGCATTGCCGCAGGTAAATTCGTCGACGCGCTGATCGTCGTCGTTGCGCTCGCGTCGCTCGTCTTCCTGGCGTTGCGCGTGTTGCCGGGCGATCCGGCGGCACTCGTTCTTGGCGATCAAGCCACCGAGTTCGAGCGCGCAGCGTTGCGTGCGAAGCTCCACCTCGACGAGTCGTTAGTTGCGCAATACACGCGTTTTCTTCGCGGTCTCGTCACGTTCGATCTCGGCGAGTCGGTGCGCCGTCCGGGCACCTCGGCGGTCCTGCGTGTGTGGGATGCCGCCCTGCCAACGGCCGAACTCGCGGGCCTCGCCGTGCTGATGGGCGCGACCGTGGGTGTTGCGGCAGCCATTGCGGGCGCCGGCCCATGGCTTGGCGCGCGGCACGGTTGGGTCGACAAGATGGCAACGGCCCTCGCCGCTACGCCGCTGCTCGCCTTTGCTCCGGTGCTCACGTACGCGCTCGCTGCGCGGCTGCGCATCGTTCCGCTCCCCGGGGATCCCGAAGCCGGCGCACTCGGACTCGTGTTCGCGAGCGGACTGCTTGCCTTGCCGCTTTCGGCTCACGTCGCGCGCGTGTCGCGTGCCGCCCTCGATGACGTCGCACGCGCCCAGTTCCTTGGCGTGGCGCGCGCGAAAGGCGGGAGCTTTGCGCGCGTGCTCTGGCTGCACGCTCTGCCCGCAGCCGCAGGGCCCATCGTGACCGTCGTCGGGGCGCAACTCGGCGCTCTGCTTGGAGGCGCCGTCGTGCTCGAGCGGCTCTTCGAGCGGCGAGGTCTCGGCACTCTCATTCTCGAAGCCTATGCGTCACGCGATTTGCCCGTGCTCGAAGCTGCGGTGGTTTTCTCGGGCGCATTCTTCGCGTTCGTCCAACAGCTCGCGGCTGCCGCCCATGCCATGGTGGACCCGCGCGTGCGATGACCAGAGCAAGCGAGAAGCGAAGACGCCGTTCCGTTGTTGCGCGGGTGTTGCCCCTCGCCCTCGTGATCTCCGTCACGACCGTCGTCGCGTTGGGTCCGCGCTCGCCAACGAGGCTCGTCCCCGCCTTGTCGTGGGCACCGCCGTCTCTTTCATTTCCACTTGGTTGCGGCGAAGCGGGAGGAGATCTCCTCGCGCTCGTCGCGCACGCAACTCTGCGGGGCATCGCGCTCGCGTCTTCCGTGGCGCTCATCGGCTTCTCGATCGGCTGTCCGCTCGGTGCTGCGGCAGGTCTTCTTCGCGGGCGAGTGGAGCAGATCATCGCGCGCGCGTGCGATCTCGTTCAAGCGTTCCCGTCGTTCTTGCTCGCTCTCGTGGTGCTCTCCGCGGTTCGCGTTCCAACGCGCGCGCATCTTGCCGTCGTCTTTGCGCTGACCGCATGGGCGCCCTTCACTCGCCTGGCGCTCGCACAGACTCGCGTGCTCCGCGATGCTGCCTTCGTCGAAGCTGCGCGCGCACTCGGAGCAAGGTCGACGCGCATCGTCCTCCGTCATGTGATTCCGAATCTCCTCGGTGTCGTCGCAGTTCAACTCGGAGCAACGGCAGCAGCGATTGTCGTCAGCGAGGCGGCACTGTCCTTCGTTGGCTTCGGCACGCGCGACGGCGTCGCACTCGGCGCGGTACTCGACCAAGGCGTGTCTGCCATGCTGCGCGCTCCGCACGTACTCCTCGTTGGCGCCGCGAGCGTCTTCGTCACGAGCGTGTCGCTGATGGTCGCCGGCCGCGCATTTGACAAGTAGTTGCGACTGCGCAGCGACTACTCGCGTATCACCAACAGGCGAAGGTCCGTCATATCCTCGATGGCCCAGCGGATCCCTTCGCGTCCGAACCCTGAGCCCTTCACGCCGCCGTACGGCATGTTGTCGACGCGAAAGCTTGGTACGTCTCCGATGATGACACCGCCAACTTCGAGCTCGTCCCACGCCTGCATGGCGTGAGAAAGATCGTTCGTGAAGACGCCGGCCTGCAGACCGTAGGAACTGTCGTTCACGCGTGCGAGAGCTTCGCTGAAATCGTCGAAGGACTCGATGAGTGCGACAGGGCCGAAGACTTCCTCGGCGCAGATTGGTTCATCGTGCGGGACGCGTTCGAGCACGGTGGCCTCGAGAATTGCGCCACGACGTTGGCCACCTGTCAGCACGTGCGCTCCGCGCGCGACGGCGCGTGAAATCCAGCCTTCAAGACGCGCGGCCGCAGGCTCGTCGATCATGGGTCCGAGGAACGTGTCTTCGTCGCGCGGATCCCCGGCCTTGAGTTTGTGTACGCGCGCAACCAATTTGTTGCGCAGCTCGGAGAGGAGCGAGGCGTGCACGAAGATGCGCTGAACCGAGATGCAGCTCTGACCCGACTGATAGAACGCACCGAAGACGAGTCGCTCGACGACGAAATCGATCCGGGCTCGCTGATCTGCATCCACGATGCACGCGGCGTTGCCACCGAGCTCGAGGACCACTTTCTTCGCGCCCGCACGAGCCTTGAGATCCCAGCCGACTTTGCCCGAACCGGTGAACGACAAGAGCTTGAAGCGCGGGTCCTCGATGAACGGAGCAACGTCTTCGATGGCGCACGGCAAGACGCTGAAAGCACCCTGTGGCAAAGACGTCTCGGCAAGGATCTCTCCGATGACGAGCGCTCCGACGGGCGTGCGTTCCGATGGTTTGAGCACGAACGGACATCCCGCGGCGATCGCCGGCGCGACCTTGTGCGCGACGAGGTTCAGCGGGAAGTTGAACGGCGTGATGAACGACGCGGGGCCGATCGGCACGCGCTTGGTGAACCCGCGATAGCCCTTCGTGCGCTCTCCAATCTCGAGGTTCATCACCTCACCCGGAATGCGCACGGCCTCCTCCGCAGCAACCTTGAATGTGTCGATGAGGCGCGTGACTTCACCGCGTGCATCGCGAATGGGTTTGCCGGCTTCGATGCATAATGCAAGGGCAAGCTCGTCTCTTCGCTCGCCGCAACGGCGCACACAGTGCTCGAGGATTTTCTGGCGCTCGTACGGAGGCAGCGCACGCATCGGTGCGGTCGCGCGTACGGCTGCAGCGATGGCGCGCTCGATGGTGCCCTTGTCTGCGAGCGCCGTGCGCGTAGCTGGCTCGCCTGCGTACTTGTCGTGCACGGCGAGAGCTTCGTTCGGCTGCTCGGCTTTGTTGGCGACGAAAATGGGATAACGAGGAGCAAGCTTGGCATTCACGATTTGTCGATCGACTATAGCCGCATGCGTGTACCCGCCATTGCCCTTGCCGCTTGCGTTCTCGTCGCAGCGATCTCACTTGCCGGTTGCGCGAAACCGGAACCGCCCGAGCTCACGGTCAAACAGGTGAAGGTGTCGCGGATCGATCTCGGCGGAATCGAGATCACCGTCGACGTCGAAACCTTCAATCCAAATTCCATCGAGCTTTCGGCTCGACGAGTCACCGGGCAAGTGCTCGTCGATGGTCGCTACGACCTCGGTACGGTGACCGTCGAAAAACCCGTGGTGTTGCCGGCCCACGGCAAGACGAACATCGAGACACCGCTCTCGTTGAGCTGGCAGAGCGTGACCACGCTCGCGTCGATCGCCGTAAGCAACCGGCCTGTACCTTACACGGTGAAGGGCACAGTCAACGTGGGCGGAGATCGGCTCAACATCGACATGCCGTTCACCACCCAAGGCACGTTCACCGCGCAGGAGCTCGCGCAAGCCGCGGCTCGATCGCTGCCCATTGTGCGGTAAGAAGAGAGGATGACTCGCGCTCGGCAGGACCTCAAGTACTACGGCGCGATCGCGCTGGGCACGGCGGCAGTCGTCGTAGGGATCCTCGTGCGCGGCCAACGCCGTTCCGTCGCGGCCGAGCCTCCTCTGCCTCCTCCTGACGCGGGGCAAGACATCGTTGCGTGGTGCGCGGACGGTCTCGAGCCCATCGCAGGGGGCGGTTGTTTCGCCGAGCCGAGCGAACCCAAAGAGGATCCCGTACCCCTCATCGTCTACCTTCACGGGCGCTTCCCGCAATCGGTCGCGGCCGACGAACTCGATCGCCAGGCGCGTGTCGCACGCATGGGTACGGAACACGGTTACGCCGTTCTCGCGCTCCGCGGAACGCGTGGACAATGCACGGATCCAAAATTGGCCGACTACATCTGCTGGCCAAGCAACGAGCGCAATGCGGGTGATGGTCCCGCCTTTGTCGCACGCTGGCAGTCTGCATTTTCGGCTGTGGAAGAGCGCATCGGCAAGGGCCGCCGCCTGCTCTTGGGGTTTTCGAACGGTGGCTACTTCGCAACGCTCATCGCAACGCGCGCTCTTTCACCTTTCGACGCCGTCGTCATCGCGCACGCAGGGCCCGTGGCACCAACGCGCGCGATCGGCGAAAAGATCCCCCTCTTGCTCATCACCGCCGACGATGATCCGTCGAACGACGAGATGATGCGCCTGTCAGGCGAGCTTGCACGCGAAACATGGCCCGCCGAGATCGTCACGCGCGAAAGTGGCTATGGTCACGCCTTGCCAAACTGGGACATTGATATGGCGCTCACGTTCTTCACGCGCGTTCGCACAGAAGACATCCCCCTTGATCCGCCACTGTCAACGCGGTGACCGAAGCCGCGAGAGCGACGTCAACGCCACAAGCCCGCCGCCGAAGGACGAAGATCGCAATCCACGAATCAGCGACCCACGCCGGCGGGCAATAGCAATCTCTCTTTTTCAGAGGGGACCGAGCCAGCCGCCGAGCGACACCTGCCCGCCGATGGAGAATGCTCTGTGGTGTACGGAGCTGTCAGTGCCATCAGCATTCAAAGCGTTGTTGTTTAGCTGCATCGCGATCGCAGGGCCGAAACCAATGAAGAAGTGCGTTGCTGGATGAAACATAATCGGGATGGAGACATCGAGTTCGGACGTATTGATCGAATCACCCGACTTGCCGCCCGACGTGATCTTCAACGTTTGAAATGAGTAACCGACTTTCGGCCAAAGCGAGAAGAGCGGCGTGCCAAGGGGGATATTGTACCCAACACGCGGACCAACCTGAAATGCCGTTGCATGCGAACCTATCGTGTCGCCAGTGACTGGATCTGTCGAGTTTGGAAATTTCACATAGGCGAACCCGATAAAGCCACCCACTGAGAGGTTGTCGATCACGAAGTAGTCGGCCGAGGGCTGGATCGTGAACTGAAACGTCGAACCGCCACTGTTGCTGAGGGAGGTGTTATGGATGTCAAGGAACGCGCCGTTGTAGATATGCGATCCCGTGAGGGTGCCCGGAGCCGCATCCGAACCGCCCCAGCCCCAGAAGTGGCTGTACTCAAACACGAGCTCGCCCGCCTGGCCGAAGGTCGGTGCGGCCTTTGCTGGTTCGGCCGGCGCAGACGCGGGGGGAGGTGCAGTCGTCGTGGGGGATTCAGTTGTCGCCGGTGCAGTCGTCGTGGGGGATTCAGTTGTCGCCGGTGCAGTCGTCGTGGGTGGTGAAGTTACAGTTGTTGTTGTCGTCACCGATGCTGACGACGTGGCTGGGGGAGGTGGCGTCGGTTGTTGGTCGGGCGAGGCTTGCTGCGCCGACGCAACGGATGCCATCGATAGGGAGGCCAAAACCGCAGCGTATGCTGTGACGAGAGAAGCAGACTTCATTACGAGCTCCTTCTGCGAATGTCCCCGCCACAGATGGGCGACCTGATGACGCCGAGCATCCACGACGGCGCGTCCCGAATCATTCCAAATTTGATCGGGCTCTCACGGCCAAGAATCGAAGTCGATCGAACTCTCACAGTCAAGAATCCATCACGCACGACATCACGTTATTTCCCCGCGTTCGCAGCGTAGAGCTACCGCAGCGGTTCGATCCGACCTCCGAATCGTCAGAGCTGCGAGGATCGCCGTCGATCGGGTATTGCCGGTCATATCGGCGTTGAGCTCAGGGTCAAAGCCAGTGAAAAAGTGCGGATCCGGGTGCACCATGCTGTGTACGGCGCCGCAACCGAGGGAGAGGGCCTCGGTTGCGTTTCTGGTCGTCAAGAAACCATCATGGCGTGGGTGACGGGTGCGGTGCCTCTCCTGTGCCGTTAGGCATGCCATGCGGCATGAGCCCGGGACGCATGGGCATACCTGGACGGTCCATCATGGGACCCATGCGATTCATGTTGCCTGCCATCTTGTCACGCTGCACCGGCGTGAGGACACCAAGGACTTGAGAGAGAAATTGCGCTTGATGCTCCGCTGGAGTGCGCGCTTTTTTCCCGGCCTGGGCAAATGTTTCGAGCTTCGTTGCATCGAACGAGTCTTTCTCGAATGCAGTAAGAACCTCGTCGTTCGCCTTTTTCATCTCCGCCATCATCTCGGCTGGATTGTTTTTGGCCGTTGAGTCTTTCGCGATGATGGCTTCGACCTTCTTCTGTTGCGCCGCATCGAGATCGAGATCGCGCGTCATCTGATCGAGACGCTGCTTGTTCATCGCAGCCGTTCTCTTTGCCACGTCCTCTGCACCGGCATCCGCACGTTTCTCCATCGGCTCCAGTTTGGCACGCACAGCAACGACGGCGGCCTTGCGTTGCTCTGCATCGAGCGTCGAGTGGAGCGCATTGAGTGCAGTGGCTTCCTTCTCCTTTTGCGTGTGAGCGCCAGTCTCGATGGCGGTCAAATCGGGCGCGAGTTTCGTCATGTCGATCTTGCCAGCCTTGACACCATCGGACAGTTCCTTCTGGAAATTCTTCCACTCGGTGCGCGCCGCGGGCGGCTCACGCAGTGGCTCTTCGAGCTTGTCCATCGCTGTCTTCTGATCATCTTTGAGTGTGAGGGTGCGAGCTGCGTCGAGGAGCATGCCCGCCTGTCCATGCATGCCCAGCCCTCTCCTGGGCGGCGTTACACTTGCGTCAGCGGCACTTGCGTCGGTCAGCGCCTGTGGAGCCGTCGTCAAGGGTGCACTCGCTTCCGCGACGTGCGATGCAGCATCCACAGCGCCCGTCTCCGTCTTGTTTCCACAGGCGAGAAGTGCCGCTGCACACGCAGGCAGCGCGAAAAGAACCGCAATCTTTCTCATCATCATGGCCTCCAAGCTCGGACCGGACACGGCACGAGCGCTATCCCGCTTTCGATTTGACGTGATCTCATCGTTGGGGCCTGCGGTGCGGTCCTCAAAGCCACACAAGGCTATTCACTTCGCCTTCGGCTTCGTCGCTCTCACTGTACTCCGTCCAGCAAAGCTGGACTTCGTACAGTTCGAGTCCGGTCGCATCACATGCCCCGCCTCGACCTCACGTCAACTTGAAAGCGGGATGGTGAAGTAGCACCACTTTCGCGCCGTGACCAAATCGCGACTCGTCGGCGCATGCACGCGTGACGCCTCTGTGATCGCGGCGTTTGCATGGAACTTCGTTCGCGCAACACCCGCAGGCGGCTTAACCATTTCCCCGATAGGGGAACCCATGCATAGCGCAACGATCTTCAAGACGATTGCAATGGCCACCATCGTCGCGACGGCGGCAGTGGCAATGGCGCTGCCTCGCTCCGCGTTCTCGGCGGATCGGATGGATGCGCCGGCGACCGATCCCGTGGCCACCATCGGCAATGTCTACACGTGGATGGACGGCACGAACTTCATCGCAGCGATAACGGTCTCTCCGTTCGCTGACAAGTCCGCGCAGTTTTCGAGCTCAGTACAATACGTCTTTCACATGACGAGCAGCCCCGGCTTCGCCGAGCAGTCGGCTCCACTCGATCTCATCTGCACCTTCGACGCGAGTCAGATCATCTCGTGCTGGCTCGGGACCGACGAGTACGTCACGGGGGACGCAAGCAAAGAAGCCGGCATTACCTCGGAGGATGGCAAACTGAAGGTCTTTGCCGGACTTCGCGCCGACCCATTCTTCTTCAACTTGGGAGGATTCAACGACGGCGTGGCGGCCATCACCGAAGCCTTGCCAGTCATCGGCGATCAAGGTTGCACGTTCCTCGACCCCGGATCCATCGTCGCGCTGCAGGGGCTCTTCAAAGAAGTCCCGTCGAACGCGAACCCTGAGCGAACGAACCCCGACGACTACGTCGACGCACTGACGCTCGCGATCGTCATTTCGATCGACAAGTCACTCGTAACCAAGGGCGGAAATCTCGTCTCCGTCTGGGGCGCCACCCATCAGGCCCAGTGAGAAAGTGAGCCGAATCATGCATCGTCCCATCATCCTTGGCGCCCTCGGCACACTCCTGATCACCCTCGCGTGCAGCAGCAACAACGACTCGGACAACTCTCTGTCGCCCCTTCCGGATGGCGGCGAAATCGACGGAGCTGGACTCGATAGCGCACCGCCGGGCCCGCCAGCGCCCCCTGCGCTCGGCGCCGTACAGATCACCCGGATGGGTCGCCCCATCACGAACATGATGCTCAATCACACGTTCGACTCAGACGCGGCGGCGAAGCAAGCGGCCGTCGATGAGTACAACGCGAACAGCAAGATCGGCACGTGGAACAAGTACGTCTCCGAGTTCGAGACGAACCTCGCTTTCTGGGACATGCTCGATGGAGACTGCGGAAATCAGGCGCTCGTCGACTGGTCCGACCCCCAGGTGCCGGGCTACAAACCGCTCGCCACAACGCTCGCCGACGATCGGCTCTGGGTCGACACATCGAAGTCCACGTGCACGACGTACTTCGGCGTTGAAGCCAACGCGACGGGGCTTTTGGCAAACACCGACTGCGGTGGACGCAAGTTGAACGACGAAGTGATCAAGATCACGTACACGATGCTCGCGACCGGCAAGATGGACACCACCATCACCGACGGCACGACACCCGTGGCCGCGAAGACGAACGGGACGACGTTCCCTTATCTCGCGCCGGCCCCCTGATCTGTTGGCGAAGAGGTGTCAGCTCGCTGAACGCGTTTGATAACCGTTGCGAGCGACGCAAAGCTAGGAAGGCCGACCGAGGAATACTCGGAGTATTTTGAAGGAGGCCGACCGACGATTTGCGGCGCGCAGCAGGTTAGCAAACGCGTTCATTCGTACATCACGTATTCAGGTTCCGGTGTGAGCGCGAGGACCTCGCGTGGTGACATGAGCGGTCTGCCGCCCGCCGTGTCTTCGTCGAAGAACAGCTTCATGCCGATGTGCACGTCCTTGGGCAAGCTCTTGGCGAGAAAATTGTATGTTACAACTTTCGCTCCCTTCGGTCCGAGACCGTCGACGCTCTTGATGATCACGACGCCGGGCGACGGCGCGACGACGGCCTCGTCCTTGAGGACGTAGGAATTGACTTGGTGAAAGACGAGCACCTTCTCGGGCAGATCCTCTTTCGTCACGATCTCGGAGAGGTAATCGGCAACTTCGTTGATCGCGGCGCCCGTCGTCTGTCCGTAGTAGACGCCGGGTTTCTGCTTCGCCTTCATCGCCCACTCGGGATCGAGTGCGACGCCAACATCGGGCTCACGCAGGTATTTCTCGAAGTGCTTCACCTCGGTCAGAAAATCCGAGCGACCAGGCTGCACGTTGAGGAGCAGGAGAGCTTTGGAGGCGCGCGCGGCGGCGAGGTAGCTGTCGACAACGGAGTTAGGAACGCGATAACGATACTTGCCGTCTGGGCCGGGCGCGCCTTGCACGACGACCGCGATGAGCTCGAAGATCGGCATCACTTTGCGATCGGCAGCGTACTTCTTCGTGTAGCTGACGATCTCTTTTGCGCGCGCGGTGAGGTTGCCGGTAAGTCTGCCGAGAGCTGGCGCTCCGGGTGTCCCGCAGAAACCAACGAGCCTATAGGTGGGAAAAATCTCGCGTCCACCAAGAGGCAACTCGATCTTCGGTGGCGGCTCCGTCAAAGGTGCAGGCTCCGCCGGCGCGAGGACTTGCACCTTCGACTCCGTCGAGATCGTCTTGATCTCGGGTCCTGCGCCCTTGCTTAGAGATGGATGAGACACGCATCCGCTCGCAAGGATGACTCCGAGCGCGAGTGCTGCGCGCACGAGCGGATCCAACCAACGCATGCTCCCATTATGGTGGCGACCCTGTTTCAACACCCTGTTTTTTCGCGCGCTCGCGTGCTTCGCGCGCCGCTGCGGCCACCGCGAGAATTCGTGTGCCGGGCAGATGCAGCACGAAACATGCGCCGCCGAGACGCTGACTCTTCGTTGCTTCAATTTCGCCACCGTGTTCGACCACGATCTTTTTCACGATCGCCAAGCCGAGCCCGGTGCCGTCCGCTTTGGTCGTGAAGTACGGATCGAAGATCCGTCCGCGCGTGGACTCCGAGATCCCAGGGCCGTCGTCGTCGACCTCGATGCGCGCGCCATCGTTCTCGTTCGTCGCACGGACAAGGACGTGTCCGAGGGTCTGTCCCGCAACATGCGTCGCCGTTGCAGTTGGCGCGCGCGCGCGCGCGTCACGGATCGCCTGCACGGCGTTGCGCACGAGATTGACGATGACGCGCCTGAGCATCTGACGATCGATCGCAACGACGATAGGCTCGGGCGGGACCTCCCAACGGATCTCCACGTTCGCCGACGACGCGAGGGGCTCGGCATCCGCAGACCCCTCGCCGAGCGATGGATCTTCGAGATGACCGAGCTGGTTTTCGCAGTCGTGCAAGAAATCCGAAAGATTCGCCAGTGCGAGTTCCGCGGTCGGGAGGCGCGCAAAACTCGAAAAATTCCCGACGAGCCTGCGCAGCGTGCCGACTTCCTCTTCGACGATCTCGAGTGTCGTGTCGAGAAGATGCCTGTAGTCTACATCCTCTCCGCCGTACTTCTCGTGGCACTCCTGCACCGCGAGTTGGATCGGCGTCAGCGGGTTTTTGATCTCGTGCGCGAGCTTCTGCGCCATGTCCTGCCAGGCGCCGATGCGCTGAAGAAACTCGATGCGCGCGCGCGACTGCGCCATCTCCGCGAGCATCCTGTTGAACGTGCGTGCAAGGTCCGTAAGTTCATCGGATCCCGTGACCGGCACGCGCACGGACAGATCACCCTGCGCCACGACGTTGATGGCCGCGCCGAGCCGGTTGATACGCCGCGTAACGCCGCGCGCGAGCGTAATACCGAGGAGAACGCCGAGGATCGACGTGACACCGAGCAGCGCCGCAAACGCGTTCAAATAGCCTTCGTAGAGTTGCGAGCGCGACGCCTCGAGCTGGTGATAGCGCGCAACGACGGATCCGCCCGACTCGAGCTCGTCGAGCCGCTTTCGTGGCACTGCGAAGGTCGCGAGAAGCACGGGCCCGCCGGCCTCGTTCGTGAGCGGGCGCGTCACGTCGAGGCTTCGTTCGGTCGCTACGTCGGCGGGCCGGCCTCGATCGCGGTGCGCGATCGTCTTTGCGGCGAGATCCTCTGCGTATTCGGGATCGTCCTTTGCCAGGGGTGGCGCGCGCAGCACGGCGATCGACACGAGCCCCGGGTAGCGTGGAAAAATCGTATCGAGCTCGAATCCCAACGTCGCAAAGTTCCCCTTTTTCGCCGCCTCGCGAAGCACCGGATCCGAAGCGATGGCCACGGTTTGATGCCGGAGATCGTCCTTCATTGACTTGACGAGATCCTTGTAGACGTCCACGCCTCGATCGAGCTGCTCGCCGATCTCGGGGTTGAACCAGATCGATGACGCCTGACGGAACATCGAGGTTGCGAGGTAGAGGGCCGCGGCTAGTGGCACCATCGTCGACAGGAAGATGACGATCGCGAGACGCTGCTCTGTCTTGCCGCGGAAGAACAAGCCGAGCGTCCAGCCAACGATGGTTCTGGAGACCGATCGAACGACGTGTCTGCGCTTGCGCACGCTACGGGCCCCAATCGGCGGTGACGGAGGAAGCTTCGGGTGCAGACATGGCTCTCGATCCGCCAAGCCTCGACCGCAAACTGCGTTTCCGAGGGGCCAGAAGTAGACCATTTGAACGACGCTTCGTGCAAATCGATTACGGTAGGAGGGTGCTCACGTCCGACGTGCATTTCGAAGGGTGGACGACGGAGACGTGGACGCGCTTCGTGGAACTCTGGAAGCCGCGCGCCACGCCTGTTCGCGAGCTCACGCGGCCGCGCGGCGGCATCATCGCCATTCACGACCGCGGGCGTCTGCGGAAGCTCTTTCACACAAAGACCGGGCGCCTCGGTCCGCACGGCGCGTGGCCCGTCCCGCTGTCGGAGCTCGCCATGACCCACCATGCGAGCTGGGCCCTGTCAGCCGAGATGGGCGCGCTCGAGGAGTTGATGGAGCGCTTCGGCGCACGACTCGAGCGGTCGCACGATCTCACCGCGCAATCGCTTCTCCTCATCACCATCGTGCACGAGATGCTGCAAGAAGGACTCGTCGAGCGCTGGCCAATGCGCCTTCAAGGCGTACCGCCGCCAACCGCGCCCATGGTTCGCCATGCACTCGACGCGATCTGTCCGGACGGCTTCGCGATCGTGCTCGGACTCTTTCACAACGGGGAACTCTGGACCGCTGGCACTCTGCGCCGGCAGGGCACGGGTTTCGATGTATTCGCAGGCCCCGAGGAACTTCGTCCGCGCATGGGCGTTCTGTCGGGGGATTGGCGTCGCGACTACCGCCATCTCGGTCGCGCAGTCGAAGAGCACTACGCGCCCGTTGCGCTCGGGTGCTTCGCGGAGGTCAATCGCTTTCGCGAGCTTTCGATCGATCCACGTGCGGGCGCGTGGAGCCGCGCCGCCGTCGTGCGTGACGTGGTCATCTCGCCCATGCCGATGGCCGTACGCCTCGCCCTTGGTGCTGACGGCGCGCGCTTCGCGATCGAGGGCATTCGCGCAATCGTTGGGCAGAGCGAATCGTTTCGACGGCTCGAACCATGGGCGGAGAACATGCGAAAGCGTCTCGGAGATGCCGCGGGGCATCGTGGCGTCTCCCACGCCCTGGGCTTCGATCCGGTCGCCGCCCTCCGCACCCTCCTACGGCGCTGACCGCTTTCGATTTGCCACGATCGGGCAGGCACTGGGGCCTGCACCTACAACCGATCACGCACTCGTAGGGGCGCCCCCGTGGCCGCCCTGCACGGACGCACAACGTTCTGCGGCTTCGCGGATGCGCTGAACGACGGTCACGAGGTCGTAAAGGACATCTTCTTCGTTCACGTGAAGGACGCGCCAGCCAAGTTCTGCAAGCGTTGCATCGCGGACCGAATCTGGATGCTCGCGATCGTCGTGCGACGCCCCATCGACCTCGATGACGAGCCGAAGCTTGGTACACGCAAAGTCAACGATGCAATTGACAATGACGAGTTGACGGCGAAAGGCAAAGCCGATCTTTTTTCCCGAGAGTTCTCGCCAAAGGCAATACTCCGAGTGCGTGGGGGAAAAACGCATCCTGCGTGCGCTCGCTTCGAGGAAACGGGCGCGCGCAGGGGAGACGAGATGCCGGCCGTACATGATAAGAGCAGTTTACCAGCCTGCTGCGCAAATCGATTCGTCGGTTGGGCGCTGCGGTGCCTGCGCACGTACGAAGAGTACGCTTACGCGGGCTCCTCGCGCTCCGCCCTAGCCTCGATTCGCTCGCAACGGCTGGGAAACATGCTCTTAGAGCGGGATATTCGTGTGCTTCTTCGGCGGATTCTGGTCTCGCTTGTCTTTCAGCATCTCGAGAGCGCGGTGCAGGCGCGCGCGCAGCGTACGCGGGTAAATCACTTCGTCGATGAAGCCGAGTTCGGCCGCCTTGTAGGGATTCGCGAACTTCTCCTTATAGTCCTCGATAAACGTTGCACGCGTTGCCACCGGGTCGGAAGACTTCTCAATCTCCTTGCGATAGACGATGTTGACGGCACCGTCTGGCCCCATGACCGCAATTTCCGCGGTTGGGAACGCAAGATTGACATCGCCGCGAATGTGTTTCGAGGACATGACGTCGTACGCGCCACCGTAGGCCTTGCGAAGAATCACCGTGACCTTCGGCACCGTGGCCTCGGCAAACGCGAAGAGGAGCTTCGCACCGTGGCGAATGATGCCACCGTATTCTTGATCCGTGCCGGGGAGGAAGCCTGGAACGTCGACGAAGGTGACGATCGGGAGGTTGAAGCAGTCGCAGAAGCGCACGAAGCGCGCGGCCTTTTGCGAAGCATTGATGTCGAGCACGCCGGCAAGCACCTGCGGCTGGTTCGCGACAACACCGACCGGATGACCGCCAACGCGCGCAAAGCCGACCACGATGTTCGCTGCGAAGTCCGGTGCAATCTCGAACAAGTTCTCTTCGTCGACGACCGCGCGAATGACATCCTTTACGTCGTAGGGTTTGTTCGACTCGATCGGGATCATCGTGTCGAGCGCGGGCACCTCGCGCAGGGGCGGATCGTGCGAGGGCTTGAACGGTGGGTCCTCCTGGTTGTTCGGCGGCATGAACGACAGCATCTCGCGGATCTGCGCGATGCACGTCCGATCATCCGGCGAGGTGCAATGACAGACGCCGCTCTTGCTCGCGTGCGCGCTCGCGCCGCCGAGTTCTTCCTTCGTGACCTCTTCGTGCGTCACCGCGCGAATCACGTCGGGGCCGGTGATGAACATGTAGCTCGTGCCCTCGACCATCAGGATGAAGTCCGTGATGGCGGGCGAATACACGGCGCCGCCGGCACACGGACCCATGATGGCGCTGATTTGCGGGACCACACCGCTTGCGAGCGTGTTGCGGAGAAAGATGTCGGCGTAGCCCGCGAGCGACTCGACGCCTTCCTGGATGCGCGCACCACCGGAGTCATTGAGGCCGATGACGGGTGCGCCCACCTTCATGGCCATGTCCATCACTTTGCAGATTTTCTGCGCGTACGCGCCCGAGAGCGAGCCACCGAACACGGTGAAGTCTTGTGCGAAGACGAAGACCTTGCGACCGTCGACGAGGCCGTACCCCGTGACGACGCCGTCGCTCAGGATCTTCTGATCTTGCATCCCGAAGTCGATGCACCGGTGCGTGACGAAACGATCGAGTTCGATGAACGATCCGGGATCGAGCAAGAGATCGACGCGCTCACGCGCGGTAAGTTTTCCGGCTTCGTGTTGCTTTTTGATCCGTTCCTCGCCGCCACCAACGAGTGCGGCTTCGTTCATCTCGTCGAGATGTTTCATGTGGGGAGCCAAGGGTGCGGAAGGGCTGTGCGAGGTCGACATGGGGAATGCCTTATAGAGGCTCTCGGCCCCGGGCAAAAGTGCCGCGATCAAACCGCTTTCAAGTTGACGCGAGGTCGAGGCGGGGCCGAGGAGCGGACCGGAACAGCCTTGAAGGCTTTGAGGACCGCACCG
Organism: Polyangiaceae bacterium; assembly: GCA_009781005.1. Classification (GTDB taxonomy): domain Bacteria; phylum Myxococcota_A; class Polyangia; order Polyangiales; family Polyangiaceae; genus Labilithrix. The sequence continues at coordinate 34,166 of WQYX01000008.1, forward strand.
CAGGCCCCCAACGATGAGATCGCGGCAAATCGAAAGCGGTTAGTCCGGCGGATCAATGTACGAGACGTGTTCGCCGCGAAAGGTGCGAAGCACCGTCTCGCCCGAGCTCTCGGACACGACCCACGCCGGCGACAGAGGCACCTTTCCCCTGCCCCCCGGCGTATCGCAAATGAGCTTTGGCAATGCAATGCCAGAAATCCGGCCCTGGAGCTTCTCCATGATAGAGATGCCCTTCGCGAGCGAAGTTCGAAGGTGACCTGTGCCTCGCACTGGATCGGCCTGCAAAAGGTAATAGGGGCGGACCCGCGCCCGGATGAGCCCACGGAAGAGCGCCTCGAGCACGTCGGCGTCGTCGTTGACGCCGCGCAGCAAGACCGACTGGTTCATCACCGGAAAGCCGGCGTCCACGAGCCGCTCGCATGCGGCGATGGACTCGGGGGTGAGCTCCTTCGGGTGATTGAAATGCGTCATCACCCAGATAGGGTGATATTTGCATAATGCACGCGTTAGCTCGCGTGTGATGCGCATCGGCAACGTGACGGGAACGCGCGTCGCGAGTCGGATCGTCTCGATCGACGGGATGGCGCGGATCGCTGCCACGAGCCGCTCGAGCCGGGGCGTTGCCATTGCAAGAGGATCGCCTCCGCTCACGATGACCTCGCGGATCTCCGGGCGGCGAGAGATCCACGAGAGCGCAAGTTCGAGATTCGCCAAGGAGATCGGCCCGCCGCCATCGCCCACCATTCGAGAGCGCGTGCAGAACCGGCAGTAGACCGCGCAACGGTCGGTCGCGAGGAGAAGCACGCGATCCGGATAGCGACGGACGAGATGCGGAGCGACTTCGTGTGCGATCTCTCCAAGAGGATCGACGAGATCGCCTGGCACCTCCACGGACTCGTCGAACCGTGGCACGCACTGCATGCGCACCGGGCAATGCGGATCGCGCGGATCGCAGAGAGACAGGTAATAGGGAGTGATCGCGAGCGGGAGTCCTTCACGCTCCGCACGACGCGCGCCATCGAGTTCCTCTTGCGTGAGGGAGAGAACGCGCGCGAGATCGTCGACGGAGCGGACCGACGCGCGCATCTGTCCCTGCCAAGATGCAACTTTTTGGTTGCTCGCCATGCCTACTGCGCGTCCACGTCGACTTTCACCGTGGCGAGCGCCGCTTCGTCGACTTCGACCTTCACGCTCTTGCGAAGCTCGGCGAGGAGATCGTCTTCCTTTGCCCGGAGTTTTTCTTGTGCAAGCTTCACGCGAAGGGTCCGCTCGGCTTCGTCGTAGGAACGCTCGTGCGGGGGGAGCAGTTGTGTGAGGCGCACGACGTAAAACTTATCGCCGGAAGCGACGACTTTGTCGGCAACGTCACCCACCGCGGCAATCCCGAATGCAGCAACTCGGACTTCTTCCGGCACGCGCGCATTTTCGCCGCGTGCGTCACCCGGCGGAGAGAGGATTCCAAAGTCACCGGCAAGATCCACCGGCACGCTGGCGCGCGCCTGCGGATCAATCGATTTCGTGCGCACGATCTCGCCCCACTCGGCCGCGGTTTTTGCCTTCTTTGCGACCGCGAGCGCCTCTCGGCCTTCGGCCTCGCTCTTGAGCACGACGAGCGAGATCCGGCGGCGTTCCGGATCCTTGTAGTCTGCACGATGCGCTTCGAAATACGCGCGCACCTCGCTCTCCGGCACGTCCGCGGGGAGAAGAGCATCCTTGCGCGCCTCGGCAAGCATGGCGTCGCGTAGGATGGCTCGGAGTTCTTGCTGCGCGAGAGGATCCTTGTCGTATCCCTTGGCCACGGCTTCCTTCGCGAGAAGGTCCACCGTTATCATCTCGTCGAGCAGTTCCTTGCGCCGCTCGGGCGACTGGTAACGAAGCCTGTCGAACGCATCCATATGCTCGAGCGCGGCGGCGAAGTCGCCGAGCGTGATGGTGTCATCGCCAACTTTGGCGACGGGTTTTTGCGCCTGCTCGGGCGTGAGTGCGGTCTGTTGAGGATGGCCGGCGTCGACCGGAGCGCCTTTGCCACGGTCATTGCATCCTACAAACATCGCGGCCTCGCCGAAGACGAGGGCAAGAGCGAGGGCCGTGCAAACCGAACAACCGCCGAAACCGCCCTTCACCGCCACGAAACTAGCGCGAGCTGCGTTCCCTTGCACGAACAACACGCGGCGGCTAATGACGGCCGCATGCGAGACGTGCGTTCGCCCGAACCCGAGCCGATTTCTGGGCCTCGCCTCGACACCATCGCCCCGCCACCGCGCGATCCTGCGCTTCGCTACCGGCGGATCATCCTGAAGCTGAGTGGAGAGGCTCTCTGCGGATCGGTCGGCGGCTTCGGCATCCAGCCCGAGATCCTACGCGCAACGGCCGCCGAACTCGCGGGCGTGTATTCCGCGGGCGTGCAGGTCGGCATCGTCGTCGGCGGCGGCAACATCTTCCGCGGCCTCAAAGGCGCAAGCGCCGGCATGGATCGCGCGCAGAGCGACTACATGGGCATGCTCGCAACGGTCATCAACTCGCTCGCGCTTCAAGACGCGCTCGAGAAGGAAGGCGTGCCCTCACGCGTGCAGACTGCACTCGAGATTCGCCAGGTCGCCGAGCCATACATCCGTCGCCGCGCGATTCGTCACTTCGAGAAGGGGCGCTTCGTGATCTTTGCTGCGGGCACCGGCAATCCCTACTTCTCGACCGACACGGCCGCTGCCCTCCGTGCCATGGAGGTCCACGCCGAAGCGCTCTTCAAGGCGACGAAGGTCGAGGGGATCTACGACAAGGATCCCGTCGCTCATCCCGACGCAACGATGTACACGTGCATGACGTTCGATCGCTTCATCAACGATCGGATCGGCGTGATGGATGCGACGGCAGCCACGCTCTGCCGCGACAACAACATGCCCATTCGTGTCTTCAAGCTGACGACGCCAGGCAACATCAAGCGCGTCGTCCTCGGGGAGCCCATCGGCACCACGGTCGAACGCTAGCGGAGCTGCGCGACGCGCAGGCGTTGTCATGCAGAGGGTGCTCGAACCGGAGATCATGGACTCGGCCGAAGAGGCCCGAGACTACGACGCGATGGATCACGTCGAGGTCAACGCGCGCTTCTGCGACGACCTCGTTACCTTCGCAAAAGAACGAGCACGGGCTCCGCGTGTTCGCGTGCTCGACGTGGGGACGGGAACCGCGCGCATTCCGATCGAGCTTCGCGGACGCGTTCGAGGCGCGAAAATCCTTGGGATCGATCTCGGAGACCACATGCTGGCGCTCGGGCGCGAGAACATCGAGTTTGCCGAATTCGAAGATTGCATCGAGCTCGCGCGCATCGACGCGAAGACGCTTCCTTTCGACGAGGGAGCGTTCGATTGGACCATCTCGAATTCGATCATCCATCACATCGCCGCACCGGCGAAGGTGTTCGCCGAGATGTGGCGCGTGACGGCAAGGGGCGGGGTCTTGTTCGTTCGCGATCTCGCGCGACCGGATTCAACGAGTGAGATCGATCGCCTCGTTGCTTGCTACGGCGGCACCGCGCCCGAAGACGCCGCGCTCGTCGCGGCGTTCGAGCATCAACGCAACCTCCTTCGTGATTCGCTCGGCGCAGCGCTCACGGTCTTCGAAGTTCGCGTGCTCGTTGCCCCGCTCGGGATCTCCGAGCGCGGCGTGACGATGACGAGCGACAGGCACTGGACTCTTGCCGCCGAGAAGCCGTGAAGGCTCCGCCCGTCGCACCAGAACCATTCCCTTGGCAATCGCTTGCAGCGTTGACGCGCGCGGAGGTGGACGCGCAAGCGCGTCTTCGTCGGCTCGGCCGCGCGTTCGTGGACGCAGATGCCCTCGCGGCGTCACTCGCGGATCTGGTTGGGCAGCGCGTCGAGCTGAGGTTCTTGCGCTTTCGTCCCGCCGATCCGGAACGCACGAGCAACGACGCCGTTGGTGTGATCTTCGCGCGGCCGGAGGCTCGTCCCGCGCAAGGATTCTTCGTCGAACTCGATGGCGCGCTCGCGGCGAGCATCCTTGCGAAGATGATCTCGCAGCGGGCTCCGCGCGTAACCGATTTTTCGCGACCTCCATCGCCTTCGGTGGCCGGCGCCATCGCGGCTATTTTGCTCGCGGCGCTCCGGCGAGTCCGTGCACGATACGAGAGCGAGGTGCTTCGTGTCGTGGCGGCTGGATCAGCCATGACGCTCGCACGCGAACTCGCGGCGGCCGGTCCCGCACGGACGAAGGCATCCTTCGCCGTGCGCGTTGGCGAGGATGCCTTCGAAGCGAGTCTCACCGTGCCGAGCACGATGGATCCCTTCTTCGAACCCGCGGAGCGCGATGACTGCGTGCTCGCGCGCCTCGGCAACGCTCCCTTGGCCGTGCCGCTCGTCGTGGCAACGACCCTCGCTTCGCGATCGGATCTCAACGCACTCGCGACGGGCGACGTCTTCATTCCCGGATCGTTCCCGCTCGCGACGGACCGCAACGGCGCCCTAGAAGGGCCCGTTGCCATCGTCGTTGGCACCTCGGAAATAGGCATTGGTGCCGATCTCGCCGATGGCGGGCGGCTCATGGTACGAGAGTTTGCCGAGAGTCATTCGTGGGATCCCCCGCCTGCGCGGTGTAAGCCCCGCATCGAGGACGTCATGTCGCAAGATTCGAGTTCGACCGAGATTGACGGTGTGCTGGATGACGTGCCCCTCGTGGTCCGCGTCGAGCTCGGAGTCGTCGAGATGACTGCGCGTCAATGGGCAAGTCTTCGCGCCGGAGACGTCGTGTCCCTCGGACGAAAAATTGGGACGCCGGTGGTGCTGAGAGTCGGAGGCGTCGAGATCGCTCAAGGCGAACTCGTGCAGGTCGACGGAGACTGTGCCGTGCGCATCCGTAAGACTGTGAGCGTGCCACGATGAAGCTGTCTGCGTACGCAGCCGCCACGCTGCTCGGTTTCGGAGTGCTCCTTGGATGTTCGAAGCCTCCAGCACCTTCGGAGGGCGACGCCGCCGTCGCTTCCCCGGGCACGACGTCGCCCGCGGCAGACGCCGCAAAAGACTCCGCGGCCCCCGCAAAAACGGAGCCCGTAAAATTCAATGCAAAATACACGATTGTGCCAGGTACCATGTACGTGCCGAGCGGCAAAGACTGGCCGTCCGTCAAGTTAAAGGACGACGTGTCGAAGATGGTCGGCGACGGAACGCTGTCGTTCACGGTCCACGCCGACGGACGAATCTCGGGCGCGAGCGAGGACGGACCGCTCGGCAAGACCATCCTCGACGGCACGATGCGCGACAACACGCTGACGGCCACCATCCGCCGTGCCGACCTGCACGACGAGGGGCTCACCGGAACGCTCGTCGCCGAGCGCACGGGCGACAAGGTGGAAGGCACGATGAAGCTTTCCGAGTGGAACGCCGCCATCGTGCGCGAGGGAACAATCTCGGGACGAGCGGAGCAATAGGTGTTCGGCACGAATCGCTATCCGCGGTGGGCGCGGCTCCACTATGGCCGCGTCGCGTTCGATCTCGCGTCGAGCGGGATCCCGTCTGCGGATCTGCGCGAGCTCGGAGTCTCGCCCCCGAGCCTCGATGACGCCTCCGCGTACGAGGCACTTCGGGGGTCGATTGCACACTACAACGATGTGCCGGCAGCCGAGGTCGCGCCCGCATTAGGCACGACACAAGCCTTGTTTCTCGCCTACGCCGCGCTGCTTTCACCCGGCGACGAAGTGCTCGTCGAACACCCCGGTTACGAGCCCCTTTACCGAGCGGCCGACGGACTCGGCGCCGTTGTCCGCACTTTCGATCGCCCCGAGGCGGAGGGCTTTGTCGTCGATCCCGATCGCGTGGCTGCCATGGTGACGCCGCGCACGCGCGCCATCGTCGTCACCAATCTCCACAACCCGAGCGGCGTGCGCACCGCGGACGCTACGCTCGTCGAGCTCGCACGCATCGCCGACGCGCGCGGCGCGTGGCTGATCGTCAACGAAGTCTACGGCGCATTCGACGCGCTCGCCGACGACGGCGTCTTTCGATCGACGGCCCGCAACCTCGCGCCCAACATCATCGCCGTCGGGAGTCTCACGAAGGCTTACGGACTCGGCCCCCATCGCATCGGTTGGGCGCTCGCGCCGGAGGCGGCTGTCGATCTCATCGACAATGCCATGATCTCCACGTGCGGCCACTTGCCGGTTTCGCATGCAAATCTCGGCGTCTTTGCACTGGGAGCAATCCCGCGTTTGTCGCAGCGCGCCCGCGTTCTTTATGCTGGGAAACGTGCCCTCGCCGAAGCATGGATCCGGTCATTCCCTCGCGCACGATGGAGTGAGCCTCGCGAAGGACTCTTCGGCTTCGTCTCGCTACAAGAGAAGGAGGAACTTTTGCCGAAGATCGAAGCCCTGCGAGAAGAAAGCGGCGTTCTCGTTGGCGCCGGGACCTTCTTTGGCGTGCCGAACGGATTCCGCCTTTCGTGGGCAACGTTGCCCGCGAGCAAGTTCGAAGAGGGGCTGTCGCTCCTTGAACCGCTCGTCCGCTAACCCGCTCTAAACCGGCTAGACTCCCGGCGCCAACGCTCCCAAAGCTCCTTCACCCCATTTCCCCATGTCGAACCTCTCTCGAATCTTCGCAGCAGCGGATCTTCCGTCGTTCGGATTACTCCTTTTGCTCGCGGTGATGGTCGCTGCAAGTTACACGTTTGCTGTTGCGCTCTCGGCAGGCTCCACCGGACGGATGAGATCGCTGCAAGCGGCACGTTTCGGAGCTTATGGCACCGTCGCTCTCATTGGCGTCGCCGTCTTGTGCCTCGCGTACGCCTTCGTGAGTCATGATTTCAGGCTTCGTTATGTCGCACACTATTCCGACCGAAGCATGTCGGCGGCGTATTTGCTTTCCGCACTCTGGGGCGGACAAGATGGGTCGATTCTCTTTTGGCTCTTCTTGCTGAGTCTCTATATCGGCGTATGCCTTTGGCAGCTCGGTCACAAGTATCTCGAGCTTCAGCCTTATGTGATCGCAACGCTCATGGGGATTGTGATGTTCTTTTGCGTGGCGATGGCATTCGCTGCAAATCCGTTTGCAACGGGTGTTTCCAGTGCCCGCGCCGACGGGGACGGTCTCAATCCGCTCCTGCAAAACTTCTATATGATCATACACCCACCGGCTCTCTATACGGGCTTCGTGGGCTGTTCGATCCCATTTGCATTCTGCATTGCTGCACTCTGCACGGGGCGCCTCGACGCGGAATGGATTCTGGCGTCGCGTAAGTTTTCGCTCTTTGCACTGATGTTCCTTGCGATCGGCAACACGCTCGGCATGATTTGGGCGTACGAGGAGCTGGGGTGGGGCGGCTACTGGGCGTGGGATCCGGTCGAAAACGCCGCGATTATGCCGCTCTTTACGCTGGCCGCGTTCGTACACTCGGTCATGATTCAGGAGCGTCGCGGGATGCTGAAGGTCTGGAACGTCTTTTTGATGTGTCTGACCTTCTTCATGACCATCTTCGGCACGTTCCTCACGCGCTCGGGCGTCATCGCATCCGTGCACGCATTTGCGCAATCATCCATTGGCGACTACTTCCTCTACTTCCTCGCGCTCGTTGCGGCGTTCTGCTTCACGCTCGTTCTTTATCGCTGGCCGGAGCTGCGCGATCTCAAGGCAACCAAGCGCCTTCGCGCGGCTGCCATCACCACGGGGTGGGTAACGGTTGGGTCGCTCGTTGCGGCGTGGATCATCGCCTCAAGGGTGGCGCCGGCCTCCATGGATCCAACGGCCATGAAGGACGTGATCGGCGCCGAAGGCATCGCCGCGCAAGAGACGAAACGCACCCTTATTCTCGTTCTAACATTCAGCTTGCTCGCTGGCGCGGCGGTGTACGCGGCCATTGAACTCGTCTTCCGCCGGATGACGACGGGGCTGTCACTCAAAACCACGCGCCCGCGTTTCGAGTCGCTGCTCTCTCGCGAGTTCACGTTCCTCTTGAACAACTATGGCCTTCTCATGGTCATGTTCTTCGTTCTCGTGGGGACCACGTTCCCCATGGTGAGCGAGGCATTCTGGAAGGAAAAGGTCACGGTTGGACCTCCTCACTTCAATGCGTGGTTGCAGCCACTCGGCCTCGCGGTCTTCTTTCTCATGGGAGTAGGGACACTCTTCGGTTGGAAGAAGACAAGCACGGAAGCTCTGAAAAAGAGCTTTCGCATTCCCATTGCAGCCGGGATTCTCGCAGTTTTCGTGCATACAATCTTTGGCAAGAAGCTAGGCATGCCCGCGGTTGCATGGAGTCCGGCACTCTACGGCGGCATCATGGGCAAAGCTTTGCAGGCATTCAACGCCTATACGCCGGTTCTTGGCTTCTCGCTTTCCATCTTCAATATTGCGGTGATTGTCCAAGAGTTCGTGATCCTGTATCGATCACGCTTTCGCTCCGGAGTCGAAAAGACGCCGCGCGCGCTCTGGTATGCGGGAGGGCTGCCGGGCTTCGCGGTCTCACTCGTCACCTTGCCGGCTGCGAGCCGCCGTCGTTACGGCGGGTATCTCGTTCACCTCGGTATCATATTCATGTTCCTCGGCTTCACAGGGAAATCTTGGAACATCGACAAGGAGACGTCGCTCGCACCGGGACAGACTTACCAAGTTGACCACTTCACGTTGCAGTACGTCGGTCCACGCATGGAAGTCGACAACACCAAACGCATGGTCTTCGCAGACGTGCGGGTGTTCGAGGATGGGAAGGAGCATGGCAGGCTCCACCCAGCGAAGTTCATCTACAAGAAGGCGCCAGAGTCGCCGACGACGGAAGTGTCCATCCTTCACTCCATCCGCGACGATCTCTACCTCGTCGTCGGCAGCATCAACCCGGAGACGAACATGGCTTCGCTACAGATCCATGTGAACCCGCTCGTTGGATGGATCTGGCTCGGAGGGATCCTCCTCGTTCTCGGGAGCGTCGTCTGCATGTGGCCAGAGTTGGAGCCCGAGCAATCGCGCGTCTGGCATGTGGTCCGCGGAGCTGGGTCGGTTGCAGCAAGCATCACGCTCGGCGTCGTGCTGGCGCTCTTGCCAGTTCCGGCGTTCGGTCAAACCACACCCCTGCAGCACACAGGCACCGTAACCATCGATGATTTTACCGAGAAGCAGGTCTTCGGTCAGCTTCGCTGCATGTGCGGAGATTGTCCGCGGGAGCTCTTGGCAACGTGCGCGTGCTCGTGGGCCGACAGAGCTCGCGCACGCCTTCGCACGCGGCTCGCACACGGAACTCCCCCCGAAAAAATCATTGAAGATTATGTGGCCGAATTCGGGACGGCGTCGCTTGCCATTCCGCCGAATACGGGCGTCATGCGCTCTATCTATGCCGTTCCCATGATCGCCATCGTAGGCGCTGGAGTTGGGCTCGCCATCGCGCTGAAGAAGTGGAGACACAATGCACGGGATGCGGCACCTTCTGGAGCCGAGCCTTCGAGCGGAGCCACGCGAGACGCCTACGATGACCGTATCGACGCAGAGCTCAGGGATCTCGATGGCTGACGAAACCAAGCTCGCTCGCCTTGTCGGGAGGGGACTTCCGATGGTGGGAGTAGTTGCTGCCGTGATCTTGGGTATGACCAAAGGGTTGCCAGCTGCCATCCTTGCGCTCGCCGCCGGTGTCCTCCTTGGCGCCATCATGCTTTTCTGGGAAAGCTTGCGCGTACTCGTTGGAGAGGCTCCTTTGCCTGACAATCTCGAGTCGTTCAACGGATCTGCGCAAGGGATCGACATCCTCACGAGCCGGAAGAAAATGCTTGTTGTCTCTCTCAAAGATCTCGAGAGAGAGCGCGCTCTTGGAAAGCTCGAAGTGGAAGACTACACGCAGCTCTCTCTCTCGTACCGAGAAGAGTTGAAGGTCATCCTCCGCAGGATTGACCAAGATCTCGAACCGTATCGAGAAAAAGCGGAGGAAGCCATACGCGCCCATCTCGAGAGAAGGGGGCTCCTCGGGAAAGAGAGAGCAGCCTCTTCGTCTCGGCAGGAGACGGAGGAGGTCGTGCTCCAAGAGGAGCGCGTCCTGTGTAAGGAGTGCGGTACCTCGAACGAGATGGACGCGCACTTCTGCAAGGGATGCGGGGCCGAGCTGGCATCGTCGTCTTCGAAGGAGACCGAGCCATCATGTTGAAACGAAGATGGATGGGTGCGGCAGCCCTGATGCTCTCAGGAGCAATCATGAATGGCTCTGCACGTGCGGAAGAACCCCGTGCACCCGTGGCTCCAGGAGAGAGAGAGGAGCAGCCTATGCTCGGGCCCGTGGACGCGAGCGCGCCGTTGCCTCCGGGACATCCGGAAACTCCTCGCGATCCCCCATCCCAGGAAGAAAACACGGATCATGAAGAGGAGCCGCTTGGAATCAAGATTCCTCAGGACAGCGCCGTTGAAGATTCCAAAATTGCGCCGGGCCGGGTGGAGGTTCAAGTCGTAGACCCAAAGGGAGAGCCCCTCCCCAAAAAGGATGTAACGCTCGGGATAAATTCCAATTCTGTCGCAAAAGGAGAGAAGCGAACGCGTGTCACGGCGCTCACCAACGACAGAGGGGTGGCAACGTTCGATGACCTTGACGTTGGCCAGGGGGTTTCCTTCCGTGCAACGGTTATCAACGACGGAGCCGCGTTTTCGGCTCCCCCGTTTCAGATGCCGAAAGAGAGCGGAGTCCGCGTTCTTTTGCATGTTTACCCGTTATTTTCGGACATCGAGCAGGGACTCGTTGTTACGCAGGCTATCGTTTACGCTGAAATCAAAGACGATCGCCTCCAAGTCGAACAAATCTTCAATATCTACAATTTCGGACGCACGGCTTGGGTTCCGAAGGATCTCGTGATTCCTCTGCCACAAGGCTACACAGCCTTTTCTGCACAGCAGAGCACCACGAACATTGGGGTTGAGGAGGTTCCCAAGAAAGGAGCAAAGCTCCGAGGAACCTTCTCGCCTGGAGAGCACAGTCTCGAATTTCGATGGCAAGAGCCGTACAGCGGGGAATCCGAGATGAAGTTCGAAGCTGCAATGACTCCTCACCTCGCAGCGTGCCGCATCCTTGCTCCAGCGTTCCACAAAATGGAAATGGAGGTTTTCGGTTTTCCTCCTTCCGAAACCGTGATGGACCGCGCAGGTCAACGATTGCTCGTGACCGAAAGGCAATTTCGAAGAGAGGAGCCTCCCTTTACGAGAGCTCGCATCGAGCTCAAAGGCATCCCGACAGAAGGCCCGGGGAAAATCATCGCCACGCTGCTCGCCGCATGCGGAGTTGGACTCGGCCTTGCGTTCTCAGCACGGCGTCGTTCTCCTCATCCTCTGATTCAAGAGAGAGCCTACATTCTCGACGAACTAGAGGCGCTCGAGAGGGGGCATCTTGCCGGCGACATCGGGCCAAAGACGTACGAGCGCGCTCGCCGGGAGTTGATGGACGACCTGGCGAGAATGTTTGAGAAAAGCCAACACAAATGAGAGAGGGCTGGGCTTTTCTGCCGTGCAAAAGAGAAAGCCGCCGCTGCAAGAGCAGCAACGCTGCGCGGAGGGGGATCTAAAGCCACGGGGATGTCAAGCCAGAAAGCACTCTCCGTGACGATTCTTTTTAATCTGCGATTGTGGAATTCCTGCTGGGATCCACAGGGGAAATCTCTCTGAATACCGAGGGGGATTCGGCGAAACGCGGAAGATTCCACGAACGAGTCCGAGGATGTCCATCCATGTATCCCCGGAACGTGATGCGCTCACGCGGCGAAAATCTGGCCAAAATTTGACTTATCCCCATAATTCACAGGCTCTAGTGTAACGACCGATTTTTAAATAATTTTATCTGAACCCCAGAGGAGAGAGCGGCGAGGAGTCCGCGGAACTGTGGGGCTTTGGGGACACCGCCAAGCCCGAGACTCGTGCCCGTCTCCGCGCGGAGACTCTTGACCCCGGATGAGATCCCGGGCACTTCGAGAACTCCCATGGAGCTCACGGTCGCCAAGAAGGATTTGCTGAAGATCGTCGCACGAATGCAAGGCGTTGCGGAGCGCAAGAGCACGATGCCCGTGCTTGCAAATGTGTTTCTTGCCGCGGAGGGACCAAACGTACTGCGACTCGCTGCGACCGACCTCTACTTGTCTCTTCTTGGGAGAGTGAACGCGGATGTGACAAAAGAAGGCAGCGTTGCTGTCTCTGCTAAGGATTTGTTCGAGCGAATCAAGATGATGCCAGAGGGGCCCGTCGTGATCTCGACGCAAGACAACGCGACGACCACTCTCAAATCGAGCGGTAGCGCGCGCCGTTACACGCTTCGTGGCATGCCCGGAGACGACTTCCCTCCTCTTCCTCAACCGGCAGAGGGATCTCCGAGTCTCGCTCTCGACGTGGACGTCTTGTCGGAGCTGATACAGAAGACACATTTCTCGGTATCGACAGACGAAACTCGCGCTCATCTAAATTCGGCGCTCTTCGAATGGGAGGGCGACATTGTCCGGATGGTCACGACGGATGGGCATCGGTTGTCGAAGGCGGACGTGAAAGTCCCCGATCGTCAGGCGTCAGCAACCATGCTGATCCCCCTTAAGGCTATTCAAGAGTTACGTCGCATTTGCGACGAAGTGCTTTCTTACTCCTCTGCGACGAACGAGAAAAAGAGACCTGAACTCCTTATTACGCAGAGCGGTTCGAGTGCGTTCTTTCATGGTGCAGGCATGACCTTCAGCGTGAAGCTCGTGGATGCTCAATTCCCTCCGTATTCGCAGGTTATTCCTCGAGCGAGCGAGAAAGTGGCACGCGCACCTCGCGCCGCTTTTGCCGAAGCTCTCAAGGCCGTATCGGTGGCTGCGAGTGAGCGTACCGGCGGCGTCAAACTTTCTTTCTCGAAAGGATCCATGCGAATTACGAGTGAATCCCCTGAGAGCGGAGACGGCTTCGACGAGATTTCGGTCGAGTACGAGGGGGCAAACATGAGTATTGGCTTCAACGCGAAGTACATCCTCGACGTGCTTGCTTCGATTACAGATGAAGAAATTCTGCTTGGATTGTCTGGAGAGCTAGATCCTGCGGTGATTCGTCCTTCGAGCTCCGTTCCCTCTTCAGATCGGCAGTATCTTGCGGTCGTCATGCCCATGCGCATTTGAGCTCTACATCTTTCGATTTGACGCGATCTCATCGTTGGGGCCTGCGGTGCGGTCCTCAAAGCCAGAACAGGCTATTCACTTCGCCTTTGGCTCCGTCGCTCTCACTGTACTCCGTCCAGCACGCTGGACTCCGTACAGTTCGAGTCCGGTCGCATCCCATGCCCCGCCTCGACCTCGCGTCAACTTGAAAGATGTATAATTGGAGCGTGCACTCTCTCGTTATCAAGTCACTGCATGTTCGAGCGTTTCGAAATCTCGCTCGACTTGATGTGGAATGGGGTGAGCGATTTAATATCATCGCTGGAGACAATGGTCACGGCAAGACCAATCTCCTCGAAGCTCTCTACGTCGTATCGACATCGAAAAGTTTTCGTACCTCGAAGGTCGATGAGCTCGTTGGGCACCATGCGGCTCTTGCGAGCGTGCGCGCAACCGTGTGCGAAGACGGAGAAGCGCGCGTGCAATCCGTCGGGCTAAAACCTGGCTCGAGATCGGTCAAAATCGACGGCAAGCGGCCTCCAACTCTTGCAGCTTTTGCCGTTCGCTCGCCTGTCGTCGTATTTCATCCCGGAGAACTCTCTCTCTCCATGGGATCGAGCCAAGGTCGAAGACGCCTCCTCGATCGCACGTCTCTTTATGCCACGGCTCAATCCATGGCCGATCTCGACGCGTATGCGCGTGCGATTCGAGCTCGCCAACGTATCTTGGAGGATCGAGGAGCCCATGCCCCGGAACTTTTCGATTGGGAGACTCTCGCGGTACGCCATGCCCTTGCTGTGATGGAGCATCGCGCATGCGCGGCCAAGCTCCTTTCTGCTCACGCGGTGTCCGCGTTTTCTCGGATTGCGGCGCCGGATCTCTCCTTCGAAATTGGATATGCGCCGTCTGCTCCTCGCGAATCCACGGAATATGCTGCGGAACTCTCAAAATTTCGGAATAGAGATCTCGCACGGGGCAGTGCGTCGATTGGCCCTCATCGTGACGAGCTGTCGCTTTCTCTCAACGGACGGCCTGCGCGCGGTTTCGCGTCGCAAGGTCAGCACCGAGCGATCACATTGTCGCTCAAGTCGGCCGAGATCGAAGCGATCGGCTACGCACGAGGGGTGCGACCGATCTTGCTTCTCGACGACGTTTCGAGCGAGCTCGATCGCGATCGCACGGCGGCACTGTTTTCGTTTCTGAGGGAACTTCGCGGCCAGGTATTCCTCACGACAAATCGCCCGGAGCTCATCGTCACGGGGGACGATCTCTCGGAGCGACGAGAATTCCTCATTGCGCAAGGGGCGCTCGTTCGAACGCTGTGAACGGATGACATGGCGCTCCCCGTGAACGAGAGAGCTGCGACCGAGGGAGGCGCAACTCAGGCGCGCTGAAGGCGGAAATTGGCTAAAATTACGGCGTTTGAGCTTGCTCGAAAGTGGAGCTGGAAGTAAACTCTGCGTGTTTCTATTGGGCTTGCACGGCCACTCGGCTCTGCACCGAAACAATCACAAAGAGCAATCCACGTTTCCGTTCGACGGCGCAGAAGCAAGGTCGATGCGGTGTTCTTCCATTTTCACAAATCAAACAAAGAAGATAGTCGATGACAACCGACGCGAACGCTTCGCAAAATAACCCCTCGTCGAATTACGGCAGCGAAAGCATCACCGTTCTCGAAGGTCTGGAGGCTGTTCGCAAGCGGCCTGGCATGTACATTGGCGACGTTCACAGCGGCGAGGGTCTTCACCACCTCGTCTGGGAGGTCGTTGACAATTCCGTGGACGAACATCTTGGCGGCTATTCGTCTCGCATGGACGTCACGGTCCATTTCGACGGCTCCGTCACGGTGGAGGACAACGGTCGAGGCATTCCGGTGGGCACCCACGCGGAGATGTCTGCCAAGATTGGTAAAAATATTAGTGCCGCCGAAGTCGTGATGACGATGCTCCACGCCGGAGGCAAGTTTGATCATTCAAACTATAAAGTCTCGGCTGGTTTGCATGGGGTTGGCGTCAGCGCGGTGAACGCGGTGAGCGAAGGGCTCAAGGTCGAGATCAAACGAGAGGGCCACGTCTATATTCAAGAGTACCGCCGGGGCGTTCCCGTTACAGGACTCGAAGTCATCGGAGATACCGATCGCACGGGCACGAAGACGACGTTCAAACCCGATCCGGAGATCTTCTCGAGCATCGAATTTAGCTACGACGTGCTTGCCAGTCGGCTGCGTGAGCTGTCGTTTCTCAATGCCGGTTTTCTCATTACGCTGACGGACGAACGCGGCGACGGCCGAAGCGAAACCTTCGAATACAAAGGCGGTATCCGCGAGTTTATTGAGCACTTGAACAAGGCAAAAGAGCCCGTTCACGACAAGGTCGTTCACATCTTGGCCGAGACACCGTCGGAATTGGGGAGCCCCATTACCGTTGAAGTCGCTCTGCAGTGGAATTCGACCTATACGGAGCAGATTTTCCCGTATACCAACAACATCCACAACAAAGACGGTGGCACGCACCTCACCGGGTTCAAAGGAGCGCTCACCCGTGTGTTCAACGCCTATGGCGCGAGCGCAAACCTGTTCAAGGACGTCAAGAACGGGCTGTCCGGGGAAGACATCCGTGAGGGGCTCACCGCCGTCATTAGCGTCAAGCTCCCCGATCCCTCGTTTTCCTCCCAAACGAAGGACAAGCTCGTCTCGAGTGAGGCGAAGACCGCGGTGGAGAACATCGTCGTCGACAAGCTCGGAACGTTTTTCGAAGAAAATCCGGCAACAGCGCGAAAAATCGTCGAAAAGACCATTCTTGCTGCAAAGGCGCGCGAGGCGGCTCGCAAGGCGCGCGAGGTCGTACGCAAGGGGGCCATGGATTACACGAGCCTGTCGGGCAAGCTCGCAGATTGTCAATCACGCGACCCGGCACAGAGCGAGCTTTATATCGTTGAGGGCGATAGCGCCGGCGGTTCGGCCAAGCAAGGTCGCGATCGGAAATTCCAGGCAATTTTGCCATTGAAAGGCAAAATCCTCAACGTGGAGCGTGCGCGCTTCGACAAGATGCTTTCGTCCGCCGAAATTGGCACGCTCATCACCGCGCTTGGGTGCGGCATTGGCGATCCTGAGCAAGGCGGCACATTTGATATCAATAAGCTTCGTTACCACCATATCGTGCTCATGACAGATGCCGATGTCGACGGCAGTCACATTCGCACGCTGCTTCTCACGTTCTTTTATCGGCAGATGCCTGAGATCTTGGAGAAAGGGTATCTTTACATCGCGCAGCCTCCTCTTTTCCGTGTGTGGAAGGGAAAGAAATCTCTCTACATCAAAGATCAGGCGGCGCTCGACCGGTTTTTCCTCGAGCAGGGAGTTGACAGCCTTTCGGTGCGCGCGTCGAAAGGGCCCACGCTCTCGGGGGATCCGATCCTTCGCCTCGCGGAACGACTTCGGATGTTTCGCAGAGCCCTATCGAAGATTGATCGGCGGGCGGATGCAAAGATCGTCGCCGCGGTGTTGCGAGCCAGCGGAATCGGGAAGGCGGACCTTCGCGTTCGGAATCGTGAGCGCATCGAGCAGGCCGCGGCGCTCATCAAATCGCGGCTTGAGAAAAAGTATCCGGACATCCTTCCTCTTGCGATCAACATCGGCTGGGAGTCGGAGCACGGCGCCGCCAGGATTCAAATCTCTCCTCGTCCGGGATCGGCCGCGCGGGAGGTCACCGTCGACTGGTCGCTCGTCGAGTCGGCGGAATACGAAGAACTCTACTCAATCGAACAGGACGTCAGGTCCATTGGCCCGGCGCCGTATTTTGCAAAGACGATCAGGACGAGTCAGGAGGACGACGCGCACGCAAAGGAAACGGAGCTCGAAGACGCAGATGCTCTCTGGGATTTCATTGAGCAGCGTGGCCGCAAGGGTTGGAACCTACAACGCTACAAGGGGCTCGGCGAGATGAATCCCGAGCAGCTTTGGGAGACAACGCTCGATCCCAATGCTCGCGTGATGCTGCAAGTTCGTCTCGACGACGCCGTGCAGACCGATCAGGTCTTCACGATTCTCATGGGGGATCAGGTCGAGCCTCGCCGAGACTTCATCGAACACAACGCGCTCAACGTCCGCAACCTCGACATCTAACACTACTGCCGGAACTTCGTTCCGGGCTATGCGTTTCCGCTTCGCGGAAACGAGTAGTGTTCACTTGTCTCAAGGGGGGCTCGGCGCCCCCTCTTGCCCGCTTTCGCGGGCAATTCACCCCTCCGAAAAGCCGCTCCCGCGGCTTTGCTAGCACTCCTGCCGGAATACTTCCGGCAGGAGTGCTAAGAGCGAGTTCGCCAGCCTGCTGCGCGAATCGATACGCTTCGATGGCGCCTTCGGCGCTGTCGGCCCGCCTACGGCGGGACCTCAGGTGGGCGCTGCGGTGCCTGCGCACGTACGATAAGTACGCTTGCGCGGGCTCCTCGCGCTCCGCCCTAGCCTCGATTCGCTCGCGACGGTTTGCCTGCAGATGCGCCGCGATTACGTCTGCGTGGCTGCGTGCTGCCTTTGTTTCGAGCGCGCTGTTGCATAGTACATGCCCATGGTTAACCTGCGCGTGCATTGCGGTGCCGGCCGTCCGGGGTTGTTCGGGCAGCGCCTCGTGCACCACGATGCATCACACATGACTTGCTCGCGATTGTTTCGTGAGAAGGGAGAGCTTCGCCATGCGACCCGACCGAATGACAACCAAGAGCCAGGAGGCGATGCGCGACGCCGTCGCACTCGCGAGCCGGCGAGGTAACCCCGAGCTCGTTCCCGAGCATCTCGTGCTGGCCATGCTCGCTCAAGACGAAGGCATTGCGCTTCCCCTCTTTCAGAAGGCCGGTGGCGATCCGGCATCGCTCGAGAATCATGAGCGCGAACACGTCGACAAGCTTCCGCGTGTGACGGGAGGCGCCGAGCCAGGGCTGTCGCGGCGCATGCTCGAAGCCGTGCGCAGGGCGGAGGACGAAGCGAAGTCTTTGAAAGACGACTTCGTTTCGGTCGAGCACTTCCTCCTTGCGCTTGCCAGGCATGATCGTGAAGTGGCTGCGGCCTTCGAACTCGCGGGCGGCGTCACCCACGACAGACTCCTCAAAGCGCTTGCCAGCGTACGCGGCGCTCAGCGCGTGACGGATCGTGATCCGGAAGGGAAATTCCAGGCGCTCGACAAGTATACGCGCGATCTCACCGAAGCTGCGCGGAAGGGGAAGCTCGATCCCGTTGTTGGTCGCGACGAAGAGATCCGCCGCGTGATGCAGGTGCTCTCTCGACGAACGAAGAACAACCCTGTGCTCATTGGCGAGCCGGGGGTCGGCAAAACGGCCATCGTCGAAGGAATTGCCAGACGCATCGTTGGCGGCGACGTGCCTGAGTCGCTCAAGAACAAGCGGCTCGTGTCGCTCGATATGGGTGCGCTCGTTGCGGGCGCCAAATACCGTGGCGAATTCGAGGATCGATTGAAGGCGGTCCTGAAGGAAATCGAGGCCGCGGCAGGTTCGATCATCCTCTTTATCGATGAGATCCACACCATCGTCGGCGCTGGTGCCGCTGAAGGATCGATGGATGCCGCGAACTTGCTCAAACCTGCGCTCGCTCGCGGGGAGCTTCGGTGCATCGGTGCGACCACCCTCGACGAATACAAAAAGCGCATTGAGAAAGATCCCGCCCTCGAACGACGCTTTCAACCCGTGTTCGTCTCTCAGCCCACGGTCCTGGATGCGATTGCGATCTTGCGCGGGCTCAAAGAGCGCTACGAGGTCCACCACGGCATTCGCATTCAAGATGCGGCGCTCGTTGCAGCGGCAACGCTGTCGGATCGTTACGTGTCTGATCGGTTTTTGCCTGACAAGGCGATCGACCTCGTCGACGAAGCGGCTGCAAAAATCAAAATGGAAGTCGACAGCATGCCGGGCGAAATCGACGCCGTGCAGCGCAAGCTCACGCAGCTTCAGATTGAGCAGGAGGCGCTAAAGAAAGAGCGCGATGCCGCGAGCAAAGCGCGCCTGTCCGACATCAAGAGCGAGATTGCCGATCTGGAAGAGAAGATTGGCGGGATGAAGGCGCAATGGCTTCGTGAAAAGGAGATTATCGAGGACATTCGCAAAACGGCACCGAAGCTCGAGGAACTTCGCGCGGAAGCCGATCGTGCGCAGCGCAAAGGGGATCTCGGCAAGGCTGCCGAGATCCGCTATGGCACGATCCCTGGCCTTGAAAAGCAAATCGAAGAAAAGCGTCGCGCGCTTGCGAAGGTGCAGGAGAAAACTTCCTATCTAAAAGAGGAAGTCACCGATCAAGATATCGCGGCGATTGTTGCGAAGTGGACCGGCGTGCCCGTAAGCAAAATGCTTGAAGGCGAGATGCAGAAGCTCCTGAAAATGGAAGAAGAACTTCGCGCTCGCGTCATTGGGCAGGAAGAGGCGCTCACCGCGGTTGCGAATGCCGTGCGCCGATCGCGTGCAGGACTCGGCGACGAGAAGCGTCCGATCGGAAGTTTCCTTTTCCTCGGGCCTACGGGCGTTGGCAAGACGGAGCTCGCGCGCACTCTTGCGGAGTTTTTGTTCGACGACGAGCGCGCGATGATTCGCCTCGACATGAGCGAGTTTCATGACAAATACACGGTGAGTCGCCTCATCGGCGCTCCTCCGGGATACGTTGGCTACGAGGAAGGTGGGCAGCTCACCGAGCCTGTCCGGCGGCGCCCGTATTCGGTCATCTTGTTTGACGAGGTAGAGAAGGCGCACCCCGACGTCTACAACGTCTTGCTCCAGGTCCTTGATGATGGTCGGCTGACCGACGGTCAGGGGAGAACCGTCGATTTCAAGAATACGGTTCTCATCATGACGAGCAACATCGGCTCGCAACATATTGCGGCCATCGACGAAAAGAATCTGCCAGAAGCAGACAAGAGAGCTCTCATCGATCGCGCGGTGCTCGAGGACGTCCGAAAAGCGTTCCGTCCGGAGTTTCTGAATCGCCTCGACGAGATCGTTGTCTTTCACCGCCTCGATCGAACGGAGATGCACAAGATTATCGACATCCAACTTCGTCGATTCGCCGATCGCCTCGGGAAGCGTGAGATCCTGGTGGATCTGTCCCCTGCGGCGAAAGACTACCTCTCCGAAGTGGGTTGGGATCCTCAATACGGAGCGAGGCCACTCAAGCGCGCCATTCAGCGCTATCTCGAAGACCCTCTTGCAAAGGAAGTCATTGCCGGAACGTACCCGCCCGGCACGTATCTCAAGGTGGATCGTGGAACCACTGGGCTCACGTTCTCCCCTCAAAAATCGAATTGACGAAGTGGGTTCCGATGTCCGTCCTTATTTCATTTGCCGGGCTGCCTTGCGTCGGAAAGAGCACTATCGCGCGGGCGCTCTCTGTCCGTACCGGGGCAGTCTATCTTCGGATTGACGAAATCGAGGCCGCCATCTGGGCCCTCGACCCCGACCGGGACATCGGGCCGGAAAGCTACTACATCGCGGCGGCTCTCGCCGTGTCCAATCTCGGGTTGGGGCACACGACCATTATCGACTGCGTAAACCCTTGGGACAAGACGAGACAGATATTTGGCGATGCAGCCAAACGGGCTGATGCGCGATTGCTCGGAGTCGAGATTCATTGTTCCGACCCCGTTCAGCATCAATCGCGGGTCGAAAGACGTGAGATGGACGTGCCCAGTCGAACGAAACCGGATTGGCAAAAGATCGTCTCCCGTGACTACTCCCCTTGGACGAACGCGGACCTAACGATTGATACGGCGCGTGTAGACGTGACGAAGGCCGTAGCCGAAATCGTGGCTCAGCTCTAGCCGCATGCGCAGGCAGCGGGATCACTTCCCGTCCCTCATGCATGACGAAGGGGGCGCTTTGTATGCTCGGATATCCTTGATTCGCTGTTCGAAGTCGCGTCGATCGGCGGCGTTCATCTCGACACCGCCGAACCGCGCCTCGATGTAGCGGTGCGTCAGGGCGAGTACGTTGCCAGCGAGTGGGTGTGCTTGCTCGGCGAGCCGCTCCGCGTAGCGCAGAGGTGGCAGCGAAGGCGGACGCGACAGTCCGTGCATGGTTAGCGCAAGCTCCAGATGCCTGTAGAGTGCACTGATCGCCTCGAGCTTCGGATGGCCCCCTTTGCGGACGTTGGTGGCCGATCTGTTTTTCTTCGGCCCCGTTGTTCGCTTCCACACGTAGCTGCCAATCGCGAAAGCGAGCAGCATTGCGACAACGACGGGGCCGCGTGTCAACCCTTCCGCGGCGCCACGGTCGGCGTGCGTGGCCGCGCGAAGTTCATGATACCGGCGACTGAGATTCTCGAAGAGATGAATTTGTGTTTTGAGGTCGTAACCGACGATGTAGCGGTTCCATCTCTGGGATAAGGCGTCGATCCAATCGCGGAGATAAACATAAGCGCCCGTCTCTTCGAGAGGCTGCGGCGAGTTCGGTGTCGGGTCGAAGGTTGCCCATCCGTGAATGGGATCATCCAAGTACGCCTCTACCCATGAGTGAGCGTCACCTTGGCGGACAGCATAATAGCGGCCGAAGCGGTTGTACGTTCCTCCAATGAAGCCCGTGACGTTGCGCGACGGAATGCCAATTTCGCGCAACATGATGGCCATGGCCGTCGAGAAGAACTCGCAGTGCCCGCGCTTCGATTCGAACAGAAAATGATCGATGGGTTCGGGGTGCCCGCCGGAGGGAGAAGCCGTATCGTAGCGATAATCGCGTTTGAGGTGATCCTCGATAGCCTTGGCTTTGAGATAAGGCGTTGATTGGCTATCCGCCCATTCGTGTGCGAGATCGGCGATGCGGGTCGGCATGGTTTCGGGGATCTCGAGATAGCGGGTGCGCTCCTCCTGCGAGAGGGTCTCGACGATGGGCTCGCGATCTCCTGCCACGTACGCGTCGTAGCGAATGCCATGGGAGTCTGTCCCGGAGTAGCGCACCTCGCCCTCGGCTCCGCGGACGAGCCGCAGGCGTTCGCCGAGCACGGTTTTTTGCTGTATGCGCAATTCGACGGCGATTGCACGCGGAGGTAAAAATACGACGGGAGGGTCGATTGTCTCCAAGTCAATCGACACTTTGCGATCCCAACCGTCGGGACGTCGGAAGAGCGAGAGCGTCTCGCCGGACTCGGCGTCGATGGGGCGCTCTCGTAGAGCGCGCGACCATGCGTGACCGTTGTAATTGTCAAAGGCGGTGCCACGGAAGCGAAGAGTATTTTTTGTAGGGCGGGGCTCCGGCAGATCGGGGATGTCGAAGCGCAGCGCGACGGTCGGATCGTTACGCAAGACTCCTACTTCGCCAAGATCGACGCGGTCGCTGAAGCCAACCATGCGGCCGGGCCGAGCGTGATTCAAAAGCAGGAGAGAGAGTCCGACCCTCGGGAACGTCACGAACAGGGCTGCCGTGAAGAAGAAAATGGGAAGGGACAGAAGGCTCGTCATAAAAAGGAAGCCTCGTCCAACAACGCGGCGACTCCGCAGGATTCGCGGAACGTCCACGGGCAGACCCGTGCGATCCCGCGCGCCTTGGCGGTAGTTCCCTTCGACTTCTCGACGGAGATGACTGAGTACGAGCGCGCCCGGGATCATGAGGAGAAAACCGAGGAAGCAGAGCCCATAGGTGAGTCCGCCGCCGAGCACGGTTCCCGTAACGAAGTGCAAGAGGGCAAGTACGATGATTTGTTGGTCGTGCACGGCGCCGCGGCGGGTCGCGACGCGAAAAATTTGTAGAATGGCGGCGAACTCGACGGCGATGTCGAGCGCGGGGCGTCCGGCGAAGAGCTGACTGATCTGCACCACGAAGAGGCAGGCTGGGCCGCCCGTCGCCAGATAACGGAGTGCTCGGCGATTCTCCCAGCTCTCAGGGACCGCGAGTGCGAGTGCGAGTCCTCCAAGGAGGAACACGGTCATCCACGGCGTCATTGAAGCCGCACTGACAACGGCAATGACGCCAAAGGCGGCGAGCGCATCCGTCATGACTCGGTGTGCAGTTCCGAATCTCATTCGGTGGTTCGCGCCCAGGTTGTGCACTCGACGAAGGGAGGGCGGGCTGTCTCGCGCGGGGCATGGACGGCAGAGGCTGGAACGGACTCGACGAACGCGAGAAAGCGAAGGAGAGGATCGGCGCCCGTGACACGGTTTGCGCGCACGGCGTCTCCGGTCGTCGTCAGGATCGCGACACGGTCGCCTCGCTTGACGTGTGCAACGGCGCGCGATGCGCAATCACGGATTTTGCGCTCGAAGAGGGTATCCCATTCGCCATCTGCATCTGCGTTGTTGGGACAGACGGTATCGAGGGGAAGGACGATATCGGGATGTGCCTCGCGCGCGCGCTCGCGCATGACGAGTTGGCCGACCGATGCACTCTTTCGCCAGTGCACGTCGCGCGGGTCCTCTCCCTGACGCAGAAGTTTG
Source organism: Polyangiaceae bacterium (assembly GCA_009781005.1). Classification (GTDB taxonomy): domain Bacteria; phylum Myxococcota_A; class Polyangia; order Polyangiales; family Polyangiaceae; genus Labilithrix. The sequence goes on from WQYX01000008.1 coordinate 57,650, forward strand.
AGTCCGAGATAGTCGTCGCCGTGACCGCGACCAACCGCGGTGTCGCCGCCGACGTGGCGACCGGCGGTGAGCGGGGCGAGCTCGATGGGGTCGACAGCCGGATAGATGACGAGTTCGCTCTCGGCTGGGACCTCTCGCGACTTTTCGAACAATCCAAAAGGGAAGCGCGTTGCGACGCGAAATCCAGTGTGCAGATCTCGTCCTCGCCTCGCGGGGATTCGTCGGTACGCGGCGACCTGCGCGTATCCCGGACTGATCTTCAGGAAGAAACATCGCTTGTCCGCAGGCTGGTCCAATCGAAGATCTTCGACTTCGATCGCGTAGGAAGGCACGCGAAGCTTGTGATTGATGACTTCGATCTCGACGATGTGCGGGCGCCCGACGTACGCACGAAGTGGCAGTTTTCTCGCGACCGTGATGTCGCGAAGACTCAGCTCGCTCATGAGTCCGCTCACGATGATGAGGGCGAGGAGCATTCCGAGCAGCAGATAGAGGAGATTGTTGCCCGTGTTGATGGCGGCAAAGCCCACGCCGAGCGTAACGCCGACGAAGAACTTCCCTTCGCGCGTGACCTTGAGTTGGCGAGGAAGACGAATCTTCGACCAGAGCGGACGAAGCCTGCTGGCGCGCGCGACCGTTCTGCCAAGCGGAGTCGTCATGAATTCTCCGGGCTAGAGCGGGACGGGGATCCGCGCGACGATGTTGCGCACGGCGTCTTCGGCTTCGTCGCGCGAGGGGGCAAAACCTCCGTCGTGCGCGGCGACGCGGATACGGTGAGCGAGCACGGGGACGGCGAGATCATGAATGTCGTCCGCGATGCAGTAGCCTCGTCCTCGAAGAAGAGCACGGGCGCGCGCGGCTTTGCTCAGTGCCATCGCGCCGCGTGTGGACGCGCCGAGCGAGAGCGCAGACGAAGTACGAGTCGCATGAATGATCAGGTGCAAGTAACTGAGGAGAGAGTTGTCGATTGCGACGCGGTCCACCTGGCGCTGAAGGGCGACGAGGTGGGACGGGTCGAGAACGACGGGGACGTTGCGGGCCGTATCGGAATTGCCTTCGAGCAGGAGGCGCATCTCGACGTGCGGTGGCGGATAACCAATGCGAACACGCAAGATGAAGCGATCGAGTTGTGACTCTGGGAGCGGGAAGGTGCCCGCAAAGTCTTGCGGATTCTGCGTCGCAATCACGAAGAACGGATCGGGCAGGGGAATGGTCTGTCCGTCGATCGAGACTTGGGCTTCGTTCATGGCTTCGAGCAACGCCGACTGCGTGCGCGGGCTCGCCCGATTGATCTCGTCGGCAAGAAGGACGTTCGCGAAGATTGGCCCGTGCCGAAGCACGAACTCCGCGTTGCGTTGGTCGTAGACGGAGACCCCGACAACGTCACTCGGAAGCAGATCGCTTGTAAATTGCACGCGTCTCAGCTCCCCGCCCACGGCGTGTGCAAGTGCGCGTGCGAGCGTGGTCTTTCCGACACCGGGGACGTCCTCGATGAGCAAGTGACCACGAGCGAGCAATGCAGCGAGTGCGAGCTCGACGGCTTCATGCTTCCCCTCAAGGGCCCCCTCCACGGCCTGCCGCATTTTTTTTATCAGTGGGAGCTCCTCCCCGAAGAGCGCAGCGACGGCAGTCATGGTGCGGAGAATAGCACGGAGTTCGAATGCCAGAGGTTTAGGGCGCGGGTAAGAAAATTGCCATCGAATAAGTGCAATGTGCAAGCATGCACGCAGGCGCTCGGATCTTGCCGATCGTGCCGGACCGCGGCAGTGTGCGCACGTGCCCGCGACGGAAACTTCTTGTTGTGTCGAGCTGCGAAGCGTGACCAAGACGTACGGTCCTGTTCGTGCGCTCGTTGGGGTGGACGCTCGCTTCGAGGCCGGGCGCGTGTCCATGGTGCTCGGACCCAATGGGTCGGGCAAATCGACTCTGCTCGCGATCGTTGGGACGCTCGCGCGTCCGAGTTCGGGGCGCGTGTCGCACGGGGCATTGGGTCGAACGCGCGAGGAGGTGCGTGCGGCGCTTGGCTGGGTTGGGCACGAATCGCTCTGCTATGCGGACCTGTCCGGGCGCGAGAATATCGAGCTCGCCGCGAGACTTCACGGTCTTGCGGTCGACGCGGCGTTTGCGGCAGCGCGCCAGCGCTTCGAGCTTGGATCGTTCGCGGAGCGGCCGTTTCGAACGTATTCGCGTGGACAACGCCAACGGGTCGCGCTCGCTAGAGCGCTCGTCCATCGTCCCTCGCTCATCTTGCTCGACGAGCCAACGACGGGTCTCGATGCGTCGGGCGTCGGGCGTTTGCGTGAGGTCGTACGAGAGGAGGCTGCGCGCGGGGTCGTCGTCGTCGTCGTCACCCACGACGACGGTTTCGCGCGAGCCGCGGGGGACGTGCGCGTCGTGCTCGAGCGCGGACGCATCGTGTAGGACCGCATTCGTAGGGGCGGCCCCCTGTGGCCGCCCTATTCGATGCGTTGCTCTGCGAGTGAGGGGAAGAGCATGCCGAGAGCGCGCGTGAATACCGGGTTTCTTTCGAGCTCGGAGGCTCGGGCGCGCGGCAAAGCCGCGAGGACCGGGACGCTCGTGACGAGCGGGACCTCCGCGGTGTTGTCGCCCGTCGAGCTGTCCGCGTTGGCGGGCGCGGACAGCAGGATGCCGGAGATGGAGAGTCCGTCCGTCTGCGCCGCGCGAACGGTCGCACCGAGGTCGTGCAACACGCCAAGGCGATCTTGTGCCACGAGAACGACGGCGTCGGGCGCGAGGTCGCGCGCGAGGTCGGCGTTCGTTCGCGTGGGGTTTTCGGTGAGCGGGGAGAAGAGTCCTCCAGGGAGCTCCACGAGAACTCCGTCCGCTTCAGTGCGGATGCGCGCGACCCATTCGAGGATGACGGCGAAATCGATGACGCGGCCCTCGATGCGCGCCGCGAGGTGAGGAGAGACAGGGCGAGCGAACAGAAACGGGGGCGGGAATTGTTTCACGTGAAACGTTGATGCGCTGGCAAGGGTTTCGCCGTCCGCGCCGAAGAGTGTTCCCTCGGCAACGCCCGTCTCGATCGGTTTGACGCCCGCGACTTTGGCATCTGCTCTCCCCATGGCCTCGAGTCGTCGGACCCACGCGCGGATCAGCGCGGCGGAGAGGTGCGTCTTTCCAATTTCGGTACCGGTTCCGCTGACAACGACAAGCGGCGCGAGATTCATTCGGGCAAGCTCCCTGTCTGGTGAAGAGCGGAGCGAAGAACATCGATCGCGCGATCGATGTCTTGCTCGGTGTGGCGCGCAGTGACGGTGAGGCGCAACCTCGCCGTTCCTTCGGGAACGGTTGGCGGGCGAATGGCCTGGACATGGATGCCATTCGCTTTGGCGATGTTGGCGAGGTGTACAGCCTCCTCTGGTGTGCCGATGACGACCGGGACGACGTGGCCGAAGCCGAGGAGTTGCGGCGCGCGCACGGAGGGAGGACCGCCGCTCGGGCCTTCGGCAGCACCGGCGGCAAGCAGTCCTCTCCGCAGGCGGACCGCGAGATCTTGTACGCGAGCACCGATGTCGGGGGTGCGCTGGAGAGTTTCGAGCGAGCGGAGGGCAGCGGCGGCGGCACAAGGAGCGAGACCCGTCGAGAAGACGAAGCTGCGCGCACGGTTCCAGAGCCACTTGCGAAGGACCGCCCGGCCTGCCACGAACGCGCCCTGGGAGCCAAGGGACTTGCCAAGGGTTCCGACGAGGACGTCGGGGGCGATGCCCGCCTCTGCGCAAAGTCCGCGGCCGCCGGGGCCGAGAACGCCGATGGCGTGGGCGTCGTCGACGATGAGCGCTGCACCTCGCGCGTCGCAGATCCCGCGGAGGGCGGCGAGATCGGGGCCGTCGGCATCCATGCTGTAGTAGCTCTCGACGATGACCCAGGCGCGCTCCTCCGTGCGCGAAGCGAGTGCACCGTCGATCGCCTGAAGATTGCGGTGCGGGGTGATGACGACACGCGCCTTGGAGAGGCGGATGCCATCAATGAGCGATGCGTGGTTGAGCGCGTCGCTCACCACGACGTCTGCGGGGCCCGCGAGCGCGGAAACTGTGCCCACGTTCGCGCAGTAGCCGCTCGTGAAAACGAGGACATCTTCGACGTGGAGCCATTCGGCGAGCGCGCGCTCGAGCCGGCGATGCTCGTCCCGTTCGCCGGAGATGAGTCGCGAGGAGCCGGAGCCGCTCGGGGACGGAGGCGCTTTCGCGGCCGCGAGACCGAGGTAGTCGTTCGAACAGAACGACAAGGCGTCCGGAGAGATCGCATCGGCCGGTTGCCGGAAAAGTCCGCGGCGCTCGAGTTCTGCGATCGCACCGGGGAGATGGTCGAGAGGGTCCTCCGAGTGTTTCACGTGAAACATGCTCTCAGGGATTGCAGACTTTTGCCGCCAGACAATTCTGGCACGGAATGGATTCATCCTGGCCAACGACGCATGGCAGCGTGGTGGTGCCGCTCGAGCCCGTGGCAGGCGGATTCCGGCAGTTCGGCTGGGTGCCGGCGTCTGGATCGTCGGCAGCAGAGAAATCGACGAGGCAGCCGTAGCAAACATCGATCGGGAGGGTGAATTCTCCGCTCTCGAGATTGACGCCTCCGAGGGATGTGCCGAACACCTTGACGTGAGCGATCACCCTGGTGGCCATATTGTTCGGCCGTGTCTGCGAAAGCGAAGCGGCGGCCATGGCGGCTGTTGGCTTATCGAGAAGGGTGACATTGACCGTGCCGTAGCCGGGGGTGTTGTTGTTCTGCGGATCGGCAAAACCAACCCCAGAGGCCGTGAAGGAATTGATCTCGGTTCCGTCCGGCCTTGTCACGGTCACAACCGCTCCGTTGATGTGGACACGATTGCTCTCCGCACGATTCGACAGCGGGTCCCCACGCGCAACGAGTTGGTTGCCAACGAGGAGGATTGCTCCGAAATTGTCTCGGAGCCCAATGTCGAGCGTACCCTCGAAGAGCTCGGCCTGCGTGGGATCGTTCGTGTAAATGCAGGTTCCGTTCTGTCGATTCGTCGACGGAGCGAGAGCCCCGTGAATGAAGATGGATTGGTCGTTCGTCGTGCATGCCGGGACAATCGCACCAACGACAATCGCGCCAACGACGAGGCCGGCGCCGACGAGACGAACGATGGGACCCCAGATGCGCTTCATGGGTCGATACCTTCCACGGCGCAGAGCGTATCCGGGTGGAACGCCAACCGCCAAATTCTCGCCAGACCGCCCCGCCGCGAACCCCGAGCAGGTTGCGGACCGAGTATTTTGGCCGAGTTCCAAGCAGCACGAGGCGCTCCGACGAGAGCTGCTTGTGCAGCTTGAGGAGGAGCAACGAAGGGATGCGATGGGAATCGGTCAAAAGACGACGGGAGCAACCTTCGAGGGGTTCGAAACCTCACGTCAACTTGAAAGCGGTCTAGGTTACGGCGAGGGCGGCGGCGCGCAGAACATCGAGGCTGATGGTCTCAACGGCGCCCTGCCCGGCACCGGTGACGACGGGCAGCTTCATCGATGTCGCCGCCCGCTTCTTGTCTGCGAGAACGTAGGGCCATGAAGCCGCGATGTCTTCGGGCGATGTGTGCGTGGCAAGTCCCAGGCGACGGAAGAGGGTCTCTGCTCGCGCCGCCAGACCGCGCGGTGTGAGCCCAAGTCGCTCTGTCGCCTTCATTTCGATCACCGTCCCCACGGCGACCGCTTCGCCGTGCAGGTGTGCCGCATACCCCCCGTGGGCCTCGAGTGCGTGACCGACCGTGTGCCCCAGGTTGAGCAGCGCTCGACGTCCGCTTTCACGCTCGTCGTCCCGCACGACGCGGATTTTCGCCTGGACCGCGTCTCGAACGATGGTTCTCAGCGCGTCGCGTTCCCCTCGCGCGAGTCCCTCGGCGTGAGCTTCGATGGCATCGAGGAGCGACGCGTCCGTGACGAGCGCGATCTTCACGACTTCCGCGAGTCCGGCCGCCCGCTCTCGCACGGGCAGCGTCGAGAGGTGCGCGAGATCGAGCAAAACGCGACTCGGCTGGAAGAAGGCGCCGATGAGATTCTTCCCGGCGGCGTGGTCGAAGCCGGTCTTGCCTCCCACGGACGAGTCGACCATGGAGAGCACGGTGGTTGCAACTTGCACGCATCGGACGCCGCGCAGCAGCGTCGACGCCGCAAAGCCCGCGAGATCCCCGACGACCCCGCCACCGAACGCGAGCACGACGGCATCACGGTCGACGCCGAACGCGAGGGCTTCGTTCCAGATGCGCGCGATCGTCGCAAGTGTCTTCGACGTTTCGCCGGGCGCAATCTCGATCGTCAGAGTGCGGAGATCGCCGATGTTTGCGAGGGCGCTCTCGAGCCAATGCCCGCGAAAGCGCCGGACGTTCGAGTCCGTCACGACGATGATCGATGAAGGGCGAAGCTCCTTCAGCGTGCTCGTCAGGCGCAGAGGTTCGTCGTCAGCGAGCTCGATGGCGTAACTCCGAGAGCCGAGAGGCATCGCAAGCAGATCGCGATCCGCAAGCGCAACGATCTTCGATGCGATCTCTTCGGGAGTCACGCCTTCGGTGGAGATGGTGGCGTGGCACTCGCCATAGGCTTCTCGTCGGAGCGAGAGCAAATCGCGTGTTCGGTCGGCCGGCGAGCGTGCCACGAGGTTCGGCCGTCCTTGAAGCGAAGCGACGCGTGAGAGGATGGTCTCCGCACGCGCCGTGAGCGTCACGACGGTTGCGCGTTCGAGGGTTGCGTGGCGGACGTGTTCGATCGTCACGGTGCCTCCGCCGAACGAGATGACGCGAGGGATGCCGTCGCCAAGGATGCTGTTGATCGCCTCCGCTTCTCTCTCCCGAAAGCGGGCTTCGCCTTCGCTTGCGAAGATCTCCGGCACGCTTTTGCCGGCCTGCTCCACGACGTAATCGTCGAGATCCAAAAACGACACGCCGAGGGTGTTCGCGACGAGGCGTCCCACCGTGCTTTTGCCTGTTGCCATGAAGCCGCTGAGGACGATGGGGCGACGCGCGGGGATCATTCGAATTCCTTGCATTGTGCAACGTAGCTTCCCACGTTGCGAACGAGCTCTCTGCTCGAATCCGATCCGAACTTTTCGAGCAGCGCGTCGGCGAGCGCGATCGCCACCATCGCTTCCCCAACAATCGATGCCGCCGCAACGGCGCACACGTCACTGCGCTCGAAGGCCGCGTCGAAGGGCTCCTTCGTGCGCACGTCCACGCTTGGCAGCGCCTTCTTCAATGTCGCAATCGGCTTCATGGCGGCGCGGCACACGACGGCCTCTCCGTTGGTGATGCCGCCCTCGAGCCCGCCGGCACGATTCGTCGGGCGCGTGAATCGCTTGTCGAACGCGTCGTAGTGGATGGCGTCGTGCACCTGCGAGCCACGCATCGCCGCGGTGCGGAAGCCGTCGCCAATCTCGACGCCCTTGATGGCCTGGATGCTCATGAGCGCTTGCGCGAGTCGTCCGTCGAGTTTTCGATCCCAGTGGACGTGCGAGCCGAGGCCGACCGGGACGTCCGTAGCAATGACCTCGAACACGCCGCCGAGCGTGTCGCCTGCGTGCGCCGCGTCGCGAATCGCCGCTTTCATCCGCGCCTCCGCGTCCTCGTCGGCGCACGCGAGATCGGAGGCGCGCGCTCGCGATTTGAGTTTCGCGTGAGGCAGATCGAGAGGCCCCACTTGTACGGGCCCGATGGCGATGACGTGTGCGAACACATCGATCGCCACCTCCGCGAGCAGGCACTTTGCGACTGCGCCGACCGCCGTGCGAGCCGCGGTTTCTCGCGCGCTCGCGCGCTCGAGGATGTCGCGCAGATCTCGTCGGTTGTACTTCAATCCTCCCGCGAGATCGGCGTGCCCGGGTCGCGGTCGCGTGACCGCCTCCGGTCTTATCTCCATGAGTGCGGGCGACATGCGATCGAGCCAATTTTGATGATCGTGATTCGTAATGGTCATCGCGATCGGCGAGCCGAGCGTCAGACCGTCGCGCACGCCGGCGGCGAACTCGACGCGATCGGTCTCGATCTTCATGCGTCCGCCACGGCCGTAACCGCGCTGCCGGCGCGCGAGATCTTCGTTGATGTCGTCTGTGCGGAGCGGAATTCCGGCCGGAACTCCCTCCACGATCGCGACAAGTTGCGGACCGTGCGATTCGCCGGCAGTCATCCATCGAAAGTGAGGCATAGCTCGCTACTCTGCCACGTCGCGGAGGCGCTGTGGACGATCGGCTGAATCTCATCGAAAAGAATGGCGCAGTGAGCATGGAGATTGTCGCCAAGCCGCGAGCCAAGAAGAGCGGCATTGCGGGGGTGCGCGGCGGAGCGCTGGAGGTTCGCCTCGCGGCGCCGCCCGTTGACGGCGCGGCGAATGAGGAACTCGTGCGCGTGCTTGCCGATGCGTTTTCTGTCTCGCGGCGGCAGATTGTGATCGTGCGCGGCGACAGTTCTCGGATGAAGCTTGTGCGCATTGAGGGCATGACTGCCGCTGCACTACAGGCCATTGTCGCGGAGGTGATAGGCTCGCCTTCTTCATGACCGATCTCGTGTTCGAAAAGTACGAAGGACTCGGCAATGACTTCGTCCTCATCGAGGCAGATCGGGAAGATGCCATCTCGTCCTCGTTGGCTCGCACGATTTGCGATCGCCGCTTCGGTGTTGGTGGCGACGGCGTGCTCGTCGTGTTGCCCCCCGTCTCGCCGAAGGCCGCTGCACGCATGCGCGTCATCAACGCGGACGGTTCGATCCCGGAGATGTGCGGCAACGGTCTTCGATGCGTCGCGCTCCATGTCTTTCGCGCCGGAGAGATGCAGGGCGAGGGTGAGCTCGTCTTCGACACAGACGCCGGCACGCGCCTCTGCGTCGTCGATGATCGCAACCGTCGCGGTCTCGTCACCGTTGACATGGGCGTGGTCCGAGCAACCGATGACGTGACCATCGATCTCGACGGGGATCGTTGGGAGCTTTCGCTCGCCGACGCTGGGAATCCTCACGCCATCACGACGCGTCTTGCCGCGCGAGAGATCATCGACATCGTTGGCCCGAGGCTCGCGACACATCCCCTCTTTCCGAATGGGACGAACGTCGAGTTCGCTTCGTTCCGCAAAGGCGCTGTCGATCTCGTCGTCTGGGAGCGAGGCTGCGGAGTGACGCATGCATGCGGGACCGGCGCGTGCGCAACCGTGGCTGTTGGCGTGAAGAAGGGACTGCTCGCGAGAAATGAAGAAGTCATCGTGACTTTGCCGGGTGGCCCGCTCTTCATCACGTTGCGCAACGACGGCCATGCAATCATGCGGGGGCCCGCTCGCCATGTTTTTTCGGGCCGTCTGTCAGATATTCCGTGACGAATGCTCCGCGTAGGGCAGGCACGGGGGCTGCCCCTACAACCCACAGCGCATTCGTAGGGGCGGCCCCCTGTGGCCGCCCTAACGTCCAATCGTGATCTCACGCCCGAGCAGTTGATCGGCGGCGCGTGTGAAGTTTACGAATTTCGTGTATTGTGCACCTGGTTGCACGCGTCCCGCGGGGATATCGACGAGACGCTGAAGGACGATCGAATGGTCGGCAACGGTGTCGGACACGCGCACGGTGCGATCCTCGTCTTTGAGCTCGCCGCCTGGCAGTCCTGTTGGCATTGGCATGTCGCTCGGGACGACGATTTCGAATTTGACTTCGACGTGGGACGACGTTCCAAGCAAGAGCGGCGTCTGCCGCTCTGCCAGTGACGCGACTTGCGTGATGCTCACGGGGAAGAGCGCCTTCAAGACGAACTTGGAAGGCCCAACTGTCCGCGCAAGCTGGGATGCCTCCGCGTGGATGCGCAGGACGAGCGGCGCGCCGAGATCGTCGACGTTTTCGAGTTTCATGTCTACGAGGCGAGCGCCAGGAATGTTCGGCCCGAGAAGCTGCGTCTCGACGAGCTCGCGATGCCTGTTTTGCGGGACGCGATCGAAGATCTCGCGAAGACGAATGCCCATGCGGCCAGAGTAACTCTGGACGAGATCGATGTTCGCCGAGCCGTTTTTCGAGAGGACTGCTTTGCCGGTGAGCAAGACGCCGTCGGCGCTGCCGAGCATGGGGGTCACGTCGCGCGGGGTGCCGGGCGTCAAACGAATGGCCGGCTGTCCGCGGAGTTCCGCGGGTACGTACCCGTAGGGCGCGTATTTGTCGCGCGCCGTGAGCCAGCGTGGCCCTTTCTCGGTCTCGAGGCGCAAGACGACGTTGTCGTAGATCTCGATTTCGCTCATCTTGCCGAGCGGAGGCATCGCGATGCGGCTTTTGACGAGTGCGAGCTCCGTCGAGATCCCGAGCAGCCGCGCGAAGTACGTGAACGCCGCCTGACGCGATCCCGCGCGCCCCGTAATCGCGCGCCGGCCGTCCGACTCGTTGCTCTCTTGGATCTCCGTCCCGACGTACTTGTAAAGTGCACGCGCCTGATCGTCACGGTTCCCGTGCGGAATCTTCGCGACGATTTCGCGTGCGGTCTTGCGCAGGCGCGGATCGAGCGGTGTCTCTTCCGTCGCGGCGTCGACATAACGAAGGAGCATCTCGTCGAGCGATACGCCCCAGCCGACGCGTACGCTCGGCAAGAACTCGCGAGGGCTCGGACTATCGGGCTCCTCTGGAGCGGGGGGACTCTCGTCGACGCGCCAGCGCCGCTCGACGAACATGATGCGGTCGGTGCGTGTTGGGGACGGAACCTTGCCGACCGTTTCGATCTCGAGGGCTTTGTCCTTTGGCGTGACGATGACGAACTCACTTCGCCAGTAGCCCTTGTCGGGCTCGCGGAAGAACCATTGCGGGCCGACGTATCGCTTGCCTTTGCTGCCCTCGCTTGCCGTCGTCGTAACGTGCTCGATCTCGACGTAGTCACCGACTTCGAGGTGGGGCATGGTCAACGTTTGCTTGCCCTCCACGGGTTCCGGCTCGAGCACGGAGCCGTCCGGTTTGATCACGCGGAGCTGCAAAATTTGGCCTGTTGGCGGCTCTTGCTCGGCCTCTTTCCCAACGGCCTCTTGCGACTGCATGCGGACAATTTCGTGTTCGAGCATCTCGCTCGAACCGTCGGGATGAACCCACGTGGCCGCGTAGTCGAGCACGCGCGCGGCGGTGCCATCCATGTGCTTGCCGGTCTTCTCCCATGCCTCGAACTCTTTGATGACTTTGCGGCCGTCCATGCGATACGGCTCGAGGAGGCTCGCGCCCTCGATGAGATCGATGGCGTCGCGGATCTCGCTCCCCTTCGAGCCGGCCTGCAACGCTGCAGCAAGCGCGTGCCTGAGGGCCGTCGTGTCGCCCTTGGCGTAGGCGTAGTCCGCAAGCTTGAGTCGCGTTGCCGAGTTCTTCGGGTTCTTCGCGAGCGCCTTTTCGAGTTCCGCGACGGCCTTGCTCGGATCCCCCGAGCGCATGAAAATCTCGGCGATCCGTGCCGCGAGCTCTTTGCGATCGGGTCGCCGCTTCTCGAGTCTCTTGAGTTCGTCGATGGCTGTCTTCCAGTCATGCCTTGCGATGGCGCGATCGAGATCGACCTCCGCGTCTGGATCGATCTTCTTGAGCCGCTCGGCGACTCTGTCGGCCTCCGCAACGGCCCCGTCGTCTTCGAGTGCATTCATGTAGAGTGCAAGTGCATCGCGATCGTCTGGGAAGCGCTCGGCGAGCTCTTTGATCGTTCGCATGCGCTCGGCTCGCCAACCGAGTCGGCCGTACAGACGCGCGAGCTGCTCGGTGAGCTCCGGAACGCCTGGCATCTGTTGCGTGAGGGCGCGGAGTGAATCGACGGCTTCGACGAATCCGCGTTGCTCCGCGTCGTCGAGAATGAGCCAACCGCGTGCGAACCACAGCTTCGGATCCCCGGCCGCGGCGCGCGCGTAGAGACTTTTTTCGTTCGTGTGCTGGACTTGCTCCGGGTACGCAATATCTCCGTGCGCGTGGCGAGCGCCGAAGAGCAGCGCGACGGGCGCTGCATTCTTCGGCGACGAGAGAGGAGCGATCATCGTGGCGGAGACGTCGCTCAGGCCGTCGATGCTCGCCGCTTCTGCCGCGAGGACGGCGACGAGCGGCGTCATCTTCGTGGCGCGCAAATCATCGGTTGCGAGGGCCGTGACGTAGCCCGCGATCGGATTTGGATCCGCGAGCAGCACCGGGAGAGAGAGGCCGTACGGTTTGTCTGCATTCGTATCGGTCGCGAGGTTTGCAGAGGTCCCGTCGAGATTGAGGAGACGAACCGATGTTGCGTTGTTGAGGACCCGCGCGAGCACGCGGTGGCGGCCCGGCGAAACGCGCACGGCAGCGCCGAAGCGTTGCCAGATCCCCCAGGAGCGCAGATCGCGTTCGCCCACGAGCACGTCGTCGACCCACACCGCGACCGAGCCTTGCGCGGCGACGATCAGATCGCGATTGGAAGGCGTATCGAAAAATGTCTCGACATAGAAAATGCCGTCGTCCGTGTGCTCCGTGCTCGCGAAGAGGCAGCGGTGTCGCTCGGCTTTGAGCACGCGAGGAACGTTCCCTCGCAGCGGATCCTCGGGCCACGAAGGTGGCCACGGCGCGCGCTCTGCGGGGAAGCTCCGTCGCCGATCGGGAGCCGTGCCCCGACCGAACGGGCCCGCGATGCGCAGGTTTCGTGCGCAACCCATGCGGCTCGTGACGAGCGTGTCGTACGCATCTCCCGTTACCTCGGCGCGGTTCAAGACCTCGCTCGTCGACCATTCGCCGAGCTCGGCGAGCGCGCGCCAGCCGATGTGCCCTGGCGCATCGAGGATCGGTTGGACGGACGACTTCGTCTGCGCCCAGAGGTTGACCACGCTGCTGCGGAGCGCGACGAGATGGTGAGCCGCAAACCAGGCCGCAAGCGGCGCAACCAGAAGGTTGCTCTTCTTGGCAGCGACGAGCGTCGCGACGTAGCCGTCGGCCGCGCGTTTCAACTCGCCGTGCGTCTCGTCGAAGATCGCGGCGCCGAGCGATGCGAAGGGACCTTTGTCTTTTGCTTGGTCGAGGCGTGCTCGCGCGTCGGCCGCGTTCTTCGCGTTTCCGCCGGGTGCGAACATCTCGTCGAGCAGTCCTCGGCCAACGGTCTCGGCGTCGGAAGAATCTCGCGCACTCGAAGAGAGCTTGCTGCGATCCGCGGGCGAGTTCGATGACGGTTTCGATGCGCCGCATCCGGCAACGACGAGGCAGAGCGCTCCTGCGAAAAGCGATCGGGAAAAATTTCTCACTTATTCACCGTAAATGTCAGCGTCTGGCCGAGTTCGCGATCGGCGTTTTCGCAGAACGTGCGAAATGCGGGGTACTCGCTCGCGGCGATACGCGAGCGCGTGATGGCGACTTGGGACTTCACGCGCACGACGCCGTTCGTGTTTTCGACCTCGACGCGGTACGTGCCGTAGGGCGAGCGGCCCTCTGCGGAATGTGGCGAGGAGAGGATCTTTGCTCCCGCCGGCAAGCGCACGCTCGTTTCGGTCTCTCGCGTCGTAAGAGCGAAGATGCGCACGTCGCGTTTTCGCTGCGAGAGCGGCGCCCACGTGAGAACGGCGAACTCTCTGCCGCCGACGGGAACGCGGAACGCGTCGCCGTCTTTGCGGGCGAACACGGGCACCTTGCCCTTGGCCTGGATCTCGACCTTTTGCTCGATGTCTTCGAGATCGTTGGTCGTGATCTGCGAGAGCTCGACGCCGTTTAGCTCGCTCGACAGATCCTCTTGAAGACGTTGCTTCTGCGTTGCCTTCGCGTGGTAGCGCTGGCGCCATTGGCTTGCCGTTGCACCGGTCACTTCCATCTTCGCGGTGACGCTCGCCGATCCGTCGGTGGCGATCGCTGCGTCGATGCGCTTTGACGTGACGCTCTCGCTCGCAGGCGGTTCGGGCAGGTGCACGAGCCTTGGTTTGCCCTCGTTGATCTGCAGTGCGAGCGCGCCGCGATTCATCGCGGGCAGCTCGTTCGATCCCGTCCATTCGGCGGTTCCGTCGAGATACAGATCGAGCGACGGCACGTAGGCGATGGCGTGATCGAACGGTGCAAGGCTCGCGGGCTCGGCCTCGAAATCGCCGCGTAAGCCCGTGCGAACGATGACGATCGTGGCGGGGATGCCGAGCTCCTTCAACATGGTGACGATGAGCGTTGCCTTGTCTTTGCAGTCGCCGAAGCCGCGCGCGAAGATCTGTGCGGAGCGGTACGGCTTGAATCCGTGGATGCCGAACTCGAGCGCGACATAGCGGATCCTCTGCACCACGAAGTTGTAGATCGCACGTACTTTGGCTTTGTCGTCGGTCAGATCCTTGGTGATCTCGGCAACGCGCCGGCGAACTTCGTCGTCGGCGATGAATTGGTCTTTGACGAGGCCCCAATACCAGCGGCCCATGTCGTCCCAGCTCTTGAACGTGGAGACGTGCACGTGGCCGAGTGACTCGGCGTCGGGTGGCGCGAGCGGCTCGGTCTCGAGCGGCGCCACGTTCTCCGCGGTGAACTGGTAGATGCGGCTGTCGCCCTTTTCGAGTTTCGCTTGCGATAGATTCGGGACGTTCGGCTTGTTGAAATAAAACTGTCGCGACTTCGGCGTGATGAGAACGTACTCGGAGTGCGCAACGGGTTCGGCCGATTGCATGTAGACGACCTCGCCGAAGTAGTCGGCGAAGGCGTTGCGGTGCGCGATGTCCTCGACGCGGTACTTCAACTCCACGACGTCGCCCGGATTGAGCCGCGGGAAGTGCACGTAGAATGCGCGCGCGCTCGTGTACATCGCCATGGCCGGATTGTCCGCGTCGCCCTCTCCGCTCTCGATCGCTTCGTCGATCTGTCCACCCTTGCGATAGATCTTCGCGCCGCGGAGCTGCACGGTCTCTGTGTCTGCTTCGAACAGGAAGCCGTACTCGCGCGCCGCGGCGGCGGCCGCATCGGTGAGCGGCTGAAATACGATCTGATGGAAGCGACTTGCGAGACCGTTGGGGAACACGGTCGTGACCTGGAGATCGACCAGCGTGCGGCGATTCTTCCCCTCGGCAGGACTGCCCCGCAGCTTGAGAAAATCCGAGGCGGGTCGCGCGTAAGCTTCGTCGGCGCGCGGCCTGCTTGGTTCCGTGTGAGCCACGTACTCGCGCACGTCTTTGTCTTGCGGGCGAAGGTCGAGCACCTTCTTGAGCAAGCGGATCTGTTCGTCGGTCTGGCCCGAGAGGGCGTAGACGTCGGCGAGCGCGCGCAGCGTCGCGACATCTTCGGGCGCGAGATCGAGCGCCCGCCGATACGTGGCGATGGCTTTCGGTCGGTCTCCGAGCGCGACGTACGCGCGCGCTGCGACGGCGAGCGTGCGTGCGCTGTCGGGATTCGTTTCGAGCTTGCGTTCTACCCAGCGCGTGGCCGTTTTGGCGTCGCGCCGGGCAAGGGCGAGATCGATGCGGCCGTCCATCAACGTCGAGTCGTCGAAACGGAGCGCGGCGTAGCGTTCGGTGAGCTCGCCCGCCTCGGTCGTGCGATCGAGCTCGCTCAACGCGGCGGCGGTCGCGCGAAGAAGCGCCACGCTGTTCGGCCGTCTCGCGAGCGCGCGATCGAGAGATGCGAGCGCCGTCTCGCGCAGTCCCGCCTCTGAATAGAGCTCCACGCGCGCGAGATTCGCCGGGACGTTGTCCGGATCGAGCGCGAGGACTTTGTCGTAATACGGAATCGAGTCGCGCCAGTTTGGGCTGCCTCGCGCGTGTGCTGCGCGTGCGAGCAAGACCGAAACGCGTTCGTCTTGCGAAGCGCCCCTCTTGACGAGATCTTCGGCCTTGTCGATCCACATGGCGCGCTGATTGCGATTCTCCGCGAGCTCGCCGGCGAGCAAGCAGCGCGCCACGGTGGGAGACTTTTCGGCTGCGCGTCGCGCCAGATCCCGCGCCCGGTTTTCCGCGGGATCGTCCGATTCGGTCAAGACGAGCCAGCGTGCGAATGCCTCGAGCGCCGCCGGATCGTCTTTGGCGGCGAGCTTCTCGAATGCCGTTGCCGGCCCTGAGACGACCGGCAACGGAATCTTCGCTTCGCCTTTCTTGAAGCGGATCGAGGCTGCCTCGTTTGCGTGCGATGGATCCGGATCGCTCTCGAGATTTGTGTCCGGTGCGCCGCTCGGATCGGCAAGACGCAGCGCGAACATCGGCGCGTCCTCCGTGCCACAAACTTTCACGGTGAGGCGATGCCAGCCGCTCTGCATGGTGAGCCGGACACCGAAACGTCCTTCGTCAAGATGCCTGTATTTTGCATCCTTCAGGACTTCGGCGCCGTCGAAGAACACCTTCGAGGCGCCGGCGCTTCCGAACCAGATCGAGAAGGGGCGCGGCCCCGTCTTCGTGCGCGGATCGCGCACGAAGGTAGTTGCGTATGCGCACGCGTTTTCTTGCGGCCGAACCAGGGCCCCGAGGTCGACCCATGCGTACGGGAAGACGTCGGGGGCAAGCCGGCTCTGTACCGCGCGCTCCTTGCCGTCGTACGGCCGCGTCATGCTCAGCGGTTCTTTGATCTCTTCTTCGGGACCAAAGACGCGATCGAGTCCGCTCTTGCCTTCGTTGTCAAAGGGTCCGGTGACGATCCAGCGCCCGACGAACCCGAGATCTTTCACGCGCGCCTTTGCGCCCGCCAGGTCTCCTCGCCGCCGTCGCGCGTATGCCTCGAGAAGCCCCGCATACGCGCGCAGCGGAGGCGCGACGTGCGTGTCGGCGATGATCGCCTGTAATGCAGCCTCGACCTCGTTCGGGTTGCCTTGATCCCACTCGGTCCAGAGCCTTCGCAACGGCACGTAGCCGAGTGGCATGCCTTCGCGCGAGACCTCCTCTTCTAGTCGCGCAAGTTTC
Organism: Polyangiaceae bacterium; assembly: GCA_009781005.1. Taxonomy (GTDB): domain Bacteria; phylum Myxococcota_A; class Polyangia; order Polyangiales; family Polyangiaceae; genus Labilithrix. Next base: position 74,441 of record WQYX01000008.1, read on the forward strand.
GGCAGACGCTGCCCGACATCGGCCTGCGCTGTGGACAAGCCACTTATGCTCGGCGCGACGACCGCCAGCGCAAACAAGAGAAGGAAGCTGACGAACCCTCGCACATGGGAAATCGGCTCACGCGACACGCCCGCGTTGTCCGTCGCACGAGGTCCCGCGTCAACAGGACTTGCACGTGCTCTCTCTTACGGTGGCTTAGAGTCGCCGTGGCGGTCGAAGCTTCGCGCGTGCGAGCCTCTGGTGTATCTAACGTATCGTGGCACTCGACGGTCGTGATCCGAACCAGCCCTCGCCCCCTGAAGGAGATCTCGCCGTGCAGGTCGTGGATGCTCCGGCGGCTGGGTCGGGTTCGCTTCGCAGTCTCGTTCGCGGACTCATCAAGACCGTCCGCCCGCACCAGTGGGTCAAAAACCTGTTCGTGCTGGCGCCGATGTTCTTTCACAAGGATCTGTTTTCGACGACAGCGCAGGGCGATCCGACGCTGAACCTCCGCGTGGCGGGGCAGGCCATCCTGGGCACGGCGGTCTTCTGCCTGCTCGCGGGTGCGGTCTACACAATTAATGATCTCGTCGACGTCGAGGCCGATCGCGTTCACCCGGTAAAGCGCTTTCGGCCCATTGCAAGCCGGGTGGTGCCGGAATCGATCGCGGGGCCCTTTGCCGTCAGCCTCGTTCTCGTGGCTCTTGCGATTGGGTATTTCCGGCTGAATCTGAGTTTCGCGGCGGTCGCCACGCTCTATTTCGTTGAGAATCTCGCCTATAGCTTCAAGCTCAAAAAGATTGCCTATCTCGACGTCGGACTGATTGCCTTCGGGTTTGTGCTCCGCGTGATTGCAGGCGGGCTCGCTACGAGCGTTGAAGTAAGTTGGTATATGATTGCGTGCACGGCTCTCCTCGCACTCTTTCTCGGTTTCGGCAAACGCCGTCATGAACTCGAGGCCGAACATGCCGGCAAGCAACGCTCTGCGCTTGAAGCCTACGGCAAGCGTTCGCTCACCATCGCGCTGGCCGTGACGGGCCTGGCCACCGCGGTCACGTATTTCGCATACACGCTGGATCCTTCCACCGAAGCCTTTTTCGAAAGCAAATATCTTTGGCTCACGGTGCCGTTTACGTTGTTTGGAATCGTCCGCTTCTTATTTCTCGTTTCGGGGCGCGCCGGTCGCGGACTCAAAGCCGAAAGCCCGACGCAGGAGATGCTGCGTGACGTGCCCTTCGTTTTGAATCTGGTGCTCTGGGGTGCCGTCGTCGTGGCCGTTGTCTACCGGCTTCGCCCGGGTTGATTGAAGCGATTTATTCCTTCTTCGTCGTCTTGCGGAGGGCCGCTTCAAAAAACGCCACGCGCAGAAGAGCCTCCTCTTTGGCCTTCCGCTCCATCTCTTTGGCTTTTCGCTCCATCTCTTTGGCCTTCTGCTCTACCTCCTTCGCAGAACGCTCCGCTTCTTCGGCGGTGGGCCACAAGTGAATGCCTGCTTCATCCTCAGCAATTCGCAACTTGCGGCCGTCCTCGACGGGCACGAGATAACCACCGATGGCAGGTGAATAGACCGGGCCGCTGCCCGCATAAACTCGCCTGAATTCCCCGCTCTCGTCGCGGCACCAAAGCTGGAGCCGATACGGGCCGCCGAGGCTCTTGGGGCCCGCGAGCATGGGATCGAAGATGCACAATTCCCCCGTTCCGCTTTCCGCGTACTTCTCCGGCGCAATCTCATAATCCTTGCGCGGATTCGTATCGCTCACCATTTCAACGGCAAAAATCGGCGCCTTATGACCGGGTATCCATGTGCGAACGCTGCGTAAATTCCCATTTTCCAGGGGCGGTGCCGGGCAGAGCACGCAGACATCCGGATCAATGCCAATTTTGGGATTGCGCTCGTCCCAACGAATGGCCAAGTCGCGCGCAATTCGCGTGTTCGGCCAACTGCGCGCCCGAAAGGAGAGAATTGCCTCTATCAATCCTGTGGAGTCATTGTGCACGATGGACTGGGGCATGGTCTCCTCGGAGAGTTCCCAGCCACGCCTACTCTGCGGTCTCCGGTCGACGACGAGTTTGAGGTGACGCGCAGTGTTCATCGATTCAAAGCGTAGCATCGAGCTCGGCGCCACTAAAGAGCACGGCGTGGGCCATCGATCGCACCTCAGAATTTCGTGCTGTTCGCTACGTCACGACGCTGTCGGCGACAGAAACCACGGTGGCCGCGACAGCGACGAAATGCATCCTAATTTAGACTCCCCACGAGGCGGTGCGGGCGTTCCCTTGCAGATCCAACAGAGGCATCGTCTTTCGCAGATGAGCGTCGGTCACTTCCACGCCAATACAAAGATCATGGACGGATCGAGTTGGCGATAGCTTATTGAACTCGACGGCCTTGGCCACTGCAGCCTCCGCCGCATATTTCACTCTGTTTGCAGTCCCAATGAGCAGCGACATCATCATCGCCGACTCCATCTTGTCTCCTTCCGTTACGCCCACGTCATCGTGGATTCGCCCTTGCGCCGTGATCCTCTCCAGGTCCCCCGGAAAGAGCACGCCGACTCCAAGCTCGTCGTCCCGCCACGACGGGTCCTCCCTGGTGGAGTATGCTCTTTCTCCTTCTTCATGGAGTCACCTCCAAGACGTCCTTGGTAATACCATCTTTGTTCAGGCAATGTCATGGAGTCGGTCAGGGCATAAGTGGACCCCACCGCGCGGTCTCGCGTTGCTCGCCGCGCGTGCTCCCCTTGGGCTGGTGCTCGTCGGCCGGGCCCTGAGAGCGTGTAGGGCAGCCGTCGCGAGCGAATCGAGGCTAGGGCCAATGCCGCTCCATTAGGCGGAGAGAGCTCGCTCATGCAGAGGACAGCGGGAGAGACTTTCCATCGGGTTGGATGTCGGCGAGAAAGAGGGCATGAGCTGGCTTGAGGCTGCCCTTTGTGAGACGGCGAGTTCCCCGACTGCGGAGTCGCTGAGCACGTTCGAGGCGCACATCGATCCTGTGTGGATCGACGAGGCGCTGACGGCGACGGGAACGGCGACCCTTCGTCGCCGTCGGCTGCCTGCCGAGCAGGTGGTTTGGCTCGTGCTCGGAATGGGTCTGATGCGCGACCGTCCCATGGAGGAAGTCGTCTCCAAGCTCGATCACGCGTTACCGGGCAGTGGTCAGGGCAAGACTGTGCCTCGGAGCACGGTTTCCCAGGCGAGACAGCGACTCGGCCCCGCACCGTTGCGCTGGCTCTTCGAGCGATGCTCGCAGGCGTGGGCCCACCCCAGCGTGCGGGCCCACGCGTGGAAAGGTCTGGCACTGTACGCGCTGGATGGGTCGACGTTGCGTGTGGCGGACTCCGAACAAAACCGCGCGCACTTTGGGCTTGGCAGCGGGCGCACCGAGAGTGGCTATCCCATCGTCCGTATCGCGGTACTCATCGCAGCGCGCTCGCATCTGATGGTAGGGCTGCCTTCGGTCCGTACCGCCACAGCGAGCATCACTACGCTGAAGGCTTGTGGTCACAATTGCCGTCCCATTCGCTGACGCTCGTGGACCGAAACTTCCTCTCTGCACGCATCCTTGTTGGAATTCAGAACGGAACGAATCGGCACTGGCTTATGCGAGCCAAGAGCAACACGAAGTGGAAGATTCTGAAGAAGCTGGGGCATGATGACTTGCTCGTCGAGATGAAGGTAAGCGCCGAGGCGCGAAAACAAGATGGCACCCTGCCCAAGACGTTCGTTGCACGCGCCGTCGGGTACAGCTTCGACCCCTGCAAACCGAGACAATGGTTGCTCACGTCGCTGCTCGATCCGGCGAAGTTCGCGGCCAAGG
>WQYX01000009.1 GCA_009781005.1 Polyangiaceae bacterium
CCGAATTCTCCTCTGCACAAGGCTTGCAACTTTTTCGTCTCTTCCCCCGCGCCCCCTCCTCGCTTCGACCACCAATTCCCTTCGCTTCCACCAGACGGTTCATACAAGGCAGCGCAGCGAGCGGAGCGAGACGCGCGGATGGGGCATCAACTGGAGCACCAACTCAACCTCCTATATCATGAAGGATGTCGTCCCTCTGCGGTGGGGGGGCGGGTCGAGGCGGACGCGCGGGAGGGCGGGGACGCGGGCGCGGCGGCGGCGGAGGGGCCACGCTCTCGGTGGGGGAGGGCGCGGCGCTCACCGTCGAGGCGGACGCGGCTTTCGTGATGGGGGGCGAAGGAGGACGCACGCTCTCCGTGGGTGTAGGCGCGGCGCTCACAGTCGGCGCGGGCGCGGCTTTTGCGACGGGCGGGGGGACGGACGACGCGGACGGCGCAGGAGGAGGTGGCTCGACGCGGGGGACGGGCAGAGGCGGCGGGGGAAGAAGGACGGGGGCGGCGGAGGCGGCGGAAGGAGGCGGGGGCGATACGACGGCGGATCGCTTGAAATACGAGTTATACGTAAAGCGGACCGCCACAAAGATCAGGACGGTTCCAAGGACGGAGAGAGCGAAAGTAAGGAGGATGATCTTCCACGGGATCTCTCCAAACCCAGCAGCAAACGTCGGCCGCGATGGAGGGGGTACCGGCTGATATGCCGGCAGAGACGGATAAGACGGCATGGGCCCCGGGGCCATCCGCATCGTGAAGCCTTTGCCACCCGCCGGCTGCCACGCATACGGCAGCGGCGGCTGCATCAAATCCATCCGTAGCGTATGGCCTCTTCCGCCCGTCTCCGGAGGCGGCGGATAGCGCACGGACCCGTCCCCTCGCTGGGCGATCACGATTCCGTTGTACATAAACCGATCTTCAGACTGCGACACCTGCGACGAGTCGCTGGTGTGCTCCGAATCATCCGATCCGAACCAGTTGACGGCCCCAGGGGCAGCGGCCTCCGAGGAGGTGGGTTCGTCGACCTCCGGCACGCCGGCAGCATCCGGCGCAGCGGCAGCTTTGCGCGCCGCAGAGGCCTCATGGTCCGCGACGTACTGACGCATGATATACGAAATTCTTCCGTCCGGCGTGGTGGGTTCCTCCAATTGCGCCATCGTGACGGGATCCACGTCGTTCGTACCCCCGGCATCCGTGGTCGTCACGTGGGTCGTCGCATCAGGAGGGAGCACGCGCAAAATCGCACGGAGCTTCTTCCTGAACACGAAGGCGTCCGACAGCCGCTTGGCGGGATCTTTCTCAAGGGCAGAGTCGATGATTTCCGAAAACTCCAGCAGGAAATCGCCCTGCGAAGCAAGCGACGGCGCTTTGAGATCCAGCGTCTTACGCATTCCTTCGAGGGACGAGCCGAACTCGGCAAACGGCGTCCTGCCGGTCGTCATCTCGTAAGCCAGAACTCCGACCCCGTAAATGTCGGCCGCCGGACCAGTATCCTTTTCTCCGCGAATTTGTTCCGGTGCAGCGTAACGGGGTGTGCCCGTAAACCGCCCCAGATCCACGTCGTGAGCGCGGAGCTTGAAAATACCGAAGTCAACGAGCTTGACGACGATCTGATCTCCAGTCCCCTGCAAAATGATGTTTTCTGGTTTCACGTCACGGTGAACCACTTGAGCCTTGTGCGCATAGTCGAGCGAATCGAGGAGCTGATCCAGAATGATGATCGCCTGCCGAGTCGTGAAGATTACCCCCCGTTTGAGGGCGCTGCGAAGTGTCTCTCCTTTGAGGTATTCCATTTGCATAAACGGAATACCGGGCGGATCCGTCGTTTCGTCACATAGAATCACTTTGACCAGACCCGGGTGATCCAAGCGCCCGAGCGCGCGCGCCTCGTGTTCGAAGCGCTCCCTCAGTTGCGCGTGACTCGCAAGATCGAGATGAAGCAGCTTCATGACGGACAAGCTGCCAACATTGCGATTCCTGACGAGAACCACCTGGCCCGTGCCGCCCATCCCCAGTAAGGCAACGACAACATAGGATTGTTTCGCGTGCCGGATGATGTCTCCGACCTGAACGATAACCTCGTGGTGTGCCTTCTTGCCCATTCGAGATGCCTCACTTACGCAACTTCACGGCGCCAATTCGTGATTTCGTCTCGTCGCAAACATCTGAGAGGAAACCGAAGCGGCCAAAATGTCAAGAAAAGAATCGTGCGTCTTTGGAACGCACTCCCCGGAATCGTGCCGTGCGGCGCGCAATAGCGCGCAATCCTTATCGAAAGCCGGCTCTCGTAGCTTCTGATCTCGTAGCCCGTGACCGGCTCGACTAGCCTTTTTTCTCATGCGTCGGTCTTTGACCCTGCGTGGCCTGCTCGTTTTTGTTTTTGCGCTGCCGTTCGCAACTGCCGCGTGTGGTTCCGGGCGCGGTGCAGGCACGGAAGTCCATCACGCCGAGCGCGCGCAGATCCCGACCGCCACCACCGCCAACGTGAATGACGATGCGTTTGCCGGTGCCGTGCGCGATCTGTTGAAGAGCGAACCGAGGGAGCGCAGCGCGCGCCTCTCGGGCGTCGTCGCGCGCCAGATGACGCGCGTCGCAACGCGCTACAAAGAGCGAGACCGGGATCGCGCCACGGCTTCGCTCTCGGGTGCCATGTTCCTCGTGCGCACCGGGGAGCTCACGAGCGAGATGTTCGGACCGAACGGCTACGCAGCCTTGCGCGCCGCCAGTGAGGAGTTCGCGCGCAGAGGTGACAGCGGCCGCGCACGCGCAACCTACGAGTTGCTGAGTCGTATCGCTTCACCGGAGGAGAAGGCCGACATCAAGGGCCATCTCGACGCCATCGTTGCGTGGACGCGCGACACGGGCGGCGAGGGCCCGATGCAAACGGCGGGCACGCTCGAAGCAGCAGCAGTGACGCGCCACTTGCTCGAGCCAAGCAGCGACGCGCGCAACGACGCGGTTGCGAAGACCACGAGCTTCATCAACGCCGCCACCGCCTTGCGCGCCGCGCGACAGGGGCCGCAGGGCGGCATACAACAGATCACGCGTGAAGAAGGCATGGAGGCCGTGCGCGCGCTCGAGACCGGCACGACCGTGCTCGCCGCCATCTTTCTTCGCGACGCCGATCCGCGCGGCGCCATCAAGGCAATCGACAGCGCGAATGCGCACGAGATCACGCGCCCCGAGCTCATTGCATCGCTCGAAGCGGTCGCCAACAAACCGGACTCGAGCAAGTGGCTAGATCTCGCTCGCATGTTCCAGCCGCCGCAAGACAGGACGAGGGGCGACGACGAGGATCTAGGTAGAGACGCAGATCTGTTCCGCGTTGCATCCTTCGTGGCAGCATCGGAGGCCTATCGCCTCGACACGACTTCCCCCGAGCCCGCGGCCTTCGTCGCTGCCATGCTCGTCGAGATGGGGATGAGCGACGCAGCCCCGGCGGTCCTCGCAGATGCCGTCAGAGCGCAGAGAGATCCGCGCATCGTCGACGTCTCTCTCACCATCACGATGCAGGCCATGGGACGCGGGGTCGATGCGGAGGATTTCGCCGGTGCGCGAAGAACCTTCGTCGCAGCGCAGCCGATCCTCTCGGTGGCCGATTCCGTGAAGAACGCGGAGCCGAGCCCCGCAAAAATCTACGCCATGATGGGCGAAATCGAGATCCGCGAGGCACGGCTGCCCGAGGCTCGCAAGCTCCTCGCCGCCGCGGCCGCGCGCGAGAAAAACGGCGCGGTGCTCCTCTCGCTCGCACGTCTCGACGGACACGACGGGCAAGTGAAGGCCGCCCAAGAAAAATTGCATGATGCACTCACTGCCAGCGACGTGAACAAAGACGTCGCCCTTCGCGGCGAGATCTTGCTCCTGCAAAGCGACATCGCGCGCGAGCTGGGGGACGCGAACGCCGCGCGTAAGTTTCTCGCCGACGCCCTGAAGAACCTCGCCGCAGCACGCAGCGCAACTAGAGGCGACGAGCGCGCGCGCGTGGAGCGATTGATTGCGCGCGCGCTCGACCGCTTCGGTGCAGGAGCAAGCGCGCTCAAAGCACTCGAGCGAGCTCTCGAAGCCGCCCCCCGCGACAAGCTTCAGTCAGCAGCAACCATCGGTCAGATCGTCGGCCGCGCGTTCGTCAAAGGCGATCTCGCGGGCGCGCGCGAAGGGCTCGCGCGAGCCGCGGTCGCAGAGCTCGCCCGCGAGGACATCATCTACTACGCGCTCTGGGTGCGCTTGCTCGAGCGGCAGATGCACGTCAAAAATGATGGTGCGGCCGATCGGCTGCTCGCGCAGGCCGCCGACGATCCGCGATGGATCGGCAAGATCGCCGCGTACGGCGCGGGCAAGCTCTCGGCGGCCGCGCTCGTGGCGGCCGCGCAAACGCCCGCACAGAAAACCGAGTCGCTCTTTTATTCGGCCATGGAGCGGAGGATCGCCGGCGATACGAAAGGAGCGGATGCAGCGCTCAGGCAAGTGGTCGAATCGCCCGGCCTCGATCTCATGGAGGTCGCACTCGCGCGGGAGATCCTGAGCGGACCGCGCGCCGAGATCGGCGGACCCGTTCCCGAGGTCGGCCTGCCCTGAGGCGGCCGCGATCGATCCATGGAGATCGAAGCTGGCCGTACCGCCGTGAGCGGGCTGCGTAGCAAAATCGATTGGGGAAGCCTCGGGCCCTTGCGCATCCGCGCGCGCGCCGTTGCCGAAGGCGTCTATGCCGGCGCGCATCGCAGCGCACGCAAAGGTGCCGGCGTCGAGTTCGGCGGCCACCGCGCCTACGTGCAGGGTGACGATTTGCGCTGGCTCGACATGCGATCGTTTCTCCGCCACGAACATCTGCTCGTGCGAGAGTTCGAAACGGAAACCGATCGCGCGCTCCGTCTCGTGGTCGATGCAACCGCGTCAATGGGTTATCGCGGACCGAAAGCACCCGGTGCAAAGCTCGCGTGGGCATCGCTCGTTGCCGCGGCGCTCGCGCGCGTCGCCGTGCGAAGCGGAGATCCGATCGGACTCGGATTCGTCGGAGGCTCGGCACGCGCGCAACCCGTGCGCGTGCGCGGCGGGCGCGAAGCATTCGAGCGCGTGGTCGACGCGCTCGAAGGGCAATCGGCAGAAGGCGGCGCGAACGCCGCCGTCCTCGATCGCGTGCTCGGATCGCTGTCGCGATCGGCGCGCCGCGGATCGATCGTCGTCGTTCTGAGTGACTTGCTCGATCTGCCGGCGGAAGCACCCGATCGACTGAGCGCGATCGCAACGCGCGGGCGCGTCGTCGTCGTCGTGCAGACTCTCGATCCGGACGAGATCACGTTTCCCTTCCACGAGTCGGTGCGCCTCAAGGCGCTCGAAGGCGGCGCCGTGGTCGAGACCGACGCCAGCGCGCGCGACGGCTACCTCGCACGCTTGCGCGCCATGCAGGACGAGTGGCGCCGCACGCTCCTCTCGCGCGGCGCGAACTTTCTACCCATGACGACGGATTGCGATCCCGTCCTTGCCGTGCGTTCGATCATCGAGGCCGTGCGGTGACCTTCCTCACGTACTTCGCCCTCGGCGTTGCGCTTTTCGTCGTCGCTCCGTATCTGGCGCATCGCCTCCGCCGACGGCACGCGGAGGAGCGACCCTTTGCACCCGCGCACCTCGTACCGAGCGCCAGGCCAAGGGCACGGCGCCGTGCGAAGCTCGAAGACAGAACGCTCTTTCTGATTCGCGCAGCGTCGATCATCGCTCTCGCGCTGCTCGGAGCCTCTCCTCTCGTGCGCTGCACGCGGCTCGCCATGAGCCGATCGGGAACGTCGGTCGCGATCGCGTTCGTGCTCGACGACTCGATGAGCATGCGCGCAACCGATCCCGTCACGTCGCGCACGAAGTTCCGGCGCGCTCGCGAGGGCGCGCGCGAGATCCTCGCGTCCCTGCGCGAGGGCGACGCGGCCGCGATCGTGCTCGCCGGCGCTCCTGCGCGCGTGGCGCTCGGGGCCACCACGGACATCAGCTCCGCGCGCGCGGCACTCGAGGCGATGCACGAAACCGACCGCGCAACCGATCTCGACGGTGCCCTGGCGATCGCGAAAACGCTCGTGGCCGATCTGCCTCAGATCGATCGGCGCATCATCGTCCTCAGCGATCTCACCGACGGCAAACCAGACGCGCCTCCGCTCGGCGAAGCGAGCGACGTGGCGGTCTGGATGGCGATGCCGGAGCTGCGCGAGCCCGCGGCCGCCGGCGACTGCGGCCTGCTCTCGGCCGATCGCTCCGGAGCCAGCATCCGCGTGCGCTTCGCGTGCACGGAGGCGAGCGTCGCAAAGGATCGCGAGATCGAGATCAAAGACGGCGACAAGGTGATCGCGAGCGCGAAGCTCCCCGAGACGACCGTCGGTGAAGCCGTCGCGATCGTGCCCGGCAACGACGCGCGCGAGTTCGTTGCTGCGCTCACGGGTACGGACGCCATCGCCTCCGACGATCTCGCTCCGGTCCTTGCCGAAACGGGACCCGCTGCCATCGCGGTCGTCGGCAATCGAACGGACCAGGCCGTGGCAACCGGCGGGGTGCCCGCCGTCGAACAAGCGCTCGCCGCGCTCCATCTCGACATGACCGTGCGCCCCATTCCCCAAGCGCCGGATCGGAAGGAAGACACGGCGGCGTTCGCCGCGATCATCGTCGACGATCCTCCCGGTTTCACGCCCGAAGAGCGCCACGTGCTTGCCGCGTTCGTCGAGCGCGGAGGCATGCTCTTGCTCGCGCTCGGACCGCACGCGGCCGCCGCGCCGCTCGGCGCGAATTTCGAGCCGCTCCTGTCGCGCGCAGTGGAGTGGTCCTCGGCTTCTACGAAAGGCGCGGTTGCCACGGCCTCGCCGATCTTCGGCGAGGCCGCTGCGAGCCTCGAAGATCTCGCGCCAGCCGGCCGCGCGAAGCTCGCCGACGAGGACGCGTCTGCTTACGAGACCGTGCTCGCATGGAGCGACGGCTCGCCGCTCGTCGCGCGCCGGATGCGCGGACGCGGCGAGGTGTGGATGACGACGTTGCCGTTCTCCTTGGACACGAGCGACTTTGCGTTGAGGCCCGGGTTTCTCGCGCTGCTCGACGCGTTCGTTTCGGACGCGCGAACGCACTCGGCAAAGCGAAGATCGGACGTGGCGGTGCCGTGGACGTTCCCGGGCGCGCGCCAGCTCGAAGCGATAGGTCCCGTTGGTCCCGTGACGCCGCGCAACGAGGGAGGCTTACGTATCGTGCCGGAGCTCGCGGGCGCTTACGCGCTGACCGTCGACGGCGCAAAGGAGCTTCGCGTTGCCGCACCGATTGCCCGCGAGATCGATTTCCGGCCGCGCGCCGTGACCAGCAAAGCAACTTCCTCATCGCTCGGCGGCGGCGTGGCGGTGGTCGACGTCTCGTGGATCGTCGCTCTCGTGCTGCTCGCTTTGCTCGCCTCGGAGATCGTCTTGCGCGCGCTGACCCGCCCCCGCGGTCAAGTTGCGTAATGCCTCGATGTACGCGGGCGACAAAAGTCGTACCGTGTGCTTCACCGAAGTCGAAACAGCCCGAGGCAAGCTTATGGGATTCCAGTTTCAAGACACCTTTCATCAGCTTACGTGGACCTCAGGGGCTGCCATGCAAGCTGCAGGACATCGGCGTGTGTCAGGGATACTGCGACCCAGTGCCAGAGGAGGAGGATGGGGAGAGCGAGGATTCAGGGGAGAGTGAGGATTTAGAGGACGACGCGGATTCGAGTGAATCGCCGGATTCAAGCCCGTAAGCGTCTTTTGCAAATCCACGATGACTCGTGCGACGCCAATCGGGCATAGGTGCGAACGTTCGACACGATCGAAGATGAAAGAGGACGACACATGAACGAAGAACGAAAACGACTTCCGACTTGGAAGGCCATTATCGTTGGGGTTCTGGCGGTCATCTTTGGACTCTCTGTATGGGTGTTTTTCGCTTCCATTTACGACTTTCTCGAGGGTCCGCGCACGGATGTAGGCGCCATCATGGCTGGCATTGACATGGTTGTTGCTGTGGTAGCGGGCGTCGTCGGCATGAGTGCTGCGGCCTTCATGTATGCGATTGTTCACCGTAAGGATTATAGCGGCACTCACTTGCGTTGAGCCCGAAATCCCGTGGCTCACGCTCCGCTTCTTTCGAGAGCCACGGCTTTCGGGCTCAACCAAGCGTGACGTGTGTGCATCGCCATGGGACTTTTCATTCAGCGCAACTGAGTTGCGCTGTAAGTTACTCATATACGCAGAAAACGATTTTCAGGGTGCCCAGCCAGAATGATTAATAAGAGAGATTCCCACCATGGGACCACGGTGACGTTGCCACCGCCGCCGGCTGGCGCATGTTGCTGCCCGGCTTGGGACGAAGTTTTTTGGTGAACGGCGTTGCATAGGCCGGACGGATTCGCGGTGTCCAGATCGAAACCGTAGTCAACAGATCACATCAACGGGTGCGGGCTGAGCTGTCCGCGGCGCTTGCAGTCGGCCATGACTTTAGGTCATGATTTTTCTCTTCCATGGCCTCATTCTCTCGAACTGTGCAGACAACGGATAGCGAACGGCTGGCAAAGGGCGCGACGAAGTCGCCAGCGAGCCCATTCAAATTGTCGTCGCACTATGAGCCGAAGGGAGACCAGCCGCAGGCGATCGAAAAGCTCCTCTTGGGGCTCGCTCAGGGCGATCAGCACCAAGTGTTGCTCGGTATTACCGGCTCCGGCAAGACCTTCACTGTTGCAAACGTCATTGCAAAGGTTGGCCGGCCAACACTTATCATTGCGCCAAACAAGACACTTGCCGCGCAGCTTTACGGCGAGATGAAAGAGCTTTTTCCGGAAAACGCAGTCGAATACTTCGTAAGCTATTATGACTATTATCAGCCTGAAGCGTACGTTCCGACGAGCGACACGTATATCGACAAAGACGCGATTGTCAACGACCAGATCGATCGCATGCGCCATGCGGCAACGCGCGCGCTTCTCTCACGCCACGACGTCATCATCGTCGCTTCCGTAAGTTGTATTTACGGCATCGGCAGCGCCGAGAGCTATCAAGGCCTGCTCATCGATCTCTCGGTCAACGAGGAATTCCGGCGCGACAATCTCCTTCGCATGCTGGTGGACATTCAATATGAGCGCAACGATATCGATTTTCATCGCGGCACATTTCGTGTGCGCGGTGACATCGTCGAAGTCTTTCCGGCGTACGAATCCGATACTGCCGTACGCATCGAATTTTTCGGCGATACGATCGAGGCGATCAAGGAAGTCGATCCCATCCGCGGCAGGGTCAAAGATTCCCTCGATCGCTACGCGATCTTCCCAGGCTCGCACTACGTCACGCCGCAGGAGCAGATGCGCCGAGCCATCGTCGAAATCCGCGATGAGCTCCGCGACAGACTCGATTTCTTCGACAAGGAAGGCCGTTTTCTCGAAAAGCAGAGGCTCGAACAGCGAACGCTCTACGACATCGAGATGATGGAACAGATGGGGTTTTGCAACGGTATCGAGAATTATTCGCGGCACTTGTCGGGTCGAAAAGCGGAGGAGCCGCCACCTACCCTCGTCGATTATTTCCCAAAAGACTTCCTTCTCATTCTGGACGAGTCGCACCAGACCGTGCCACAAATTGGTGCCATGTTCCGCGGCGACCGCGCGCGCAAAGAAACGCTCGTGGAATATGGCTTTCGATTGCCGAGCGCGCTCGACAACAGACCGCTCAAATTCGAAGAATTCGAACAGCACATTCATCGCTGTATCCATGTCTCGGCGACGCCGGGCGACTACGAGCTTGGGAGAGCCCAAGGCGCATTCGTCGAGCAGGTCATTCGTCCCACGGGCCTCATGGATCCCGTCGTCGAGGTACGCCCCGTCGCAGGACAGGTCGATGATTTGCTCGTTGAGATCCGCGATCGTGCGTCGAAAAATGAACGCGTACTCTGCACGACACTCACCAAGCGCATGGCGGAGGATTTGACGGATTATTATCGCGAGCTCGGCGTCCGCATTCGCTATCTGCATTCGGACATCGACACGCTCGAGCGCATCGATATCCTGCGCGATCTGCGTCTTGGCGAGTTCGACGTGCTCGTTGGCATCAACCTGCTCCGCGAGGGATTGGATCTTCCGGAGGTATCGCTCGTTGCCATTTTCGACGCAGACAAAGAGGGGTTTCTCAGAAGCCCACGTTCGCTCATTCAAACCATTGGACGCGCCGCACGCAACGTCAGCGGCCGCGTCATCATGTACGCCGATAGCATCACGCCCGCGATGAAAAACGCGATAGACGAAACGAATCGCCGCCGCGTCATTCAAGAGAAGTACAACACCGAACACGGCATCATTCCGGCAACGGTCATCCGAGCCGTGATGAACATCAATCCCGCATCAGGTACCATGGATTACTTCGAAATCCCCAAGGTGCCGAAAGCGGGCGGCAAGGGGGGCAAGGGCGACCGCGCCCCAATCAACGTCTCCGAGCAGATCCCTTCCATGCGCGCGGAGATGTTCACCGCCGCCGAGAATCTCGAGTTCGAGCGCGCCGCGAAGCTGCGTGACGAAATCAAGCGCCTCGAGGCACTCGCCGGCGATAGCAGTAGCGTTGACGCGGGGGATATCGGTTACGATCCGTACGCCGCTGCACCGAAGAGAAAGTCGGCAAAGACATCGCGCACTTCAAGAGCCTCTCCCACCAAAAAGACAGGCGCTCGCGGTCGCTGGAAGCGGTAAATCGATACCGTAGGGATGCGACTGATTAGCTGCAATGCATGCCCCACCATTCTTTATCAGGAATTGTGCTCTCGAGAGGAGTACATTTCTTGCAATGATGCTGCGGTCACGGGCTCCCCCGCCCGCGCGCAGGAAGGCGCGCCCTGAGATCCGCCGCAGGCGGCCGGGCAGCGCCGAAGACAGAGGCGCGCCTGACGAGCACGAGGCCAAGGGGAGCACGCGCGGCGAGCAACGCGAGACCGCGCGGTGGGGTCCACTCTACCCTTCCATGCGCGCGGAGATGTTCACCGCCGCCGAGAATCTCGAGTTCGAGCGCGCCGCGAAGCTGCGTGACGAAATCAAGCGCCTCGAGGCACTCGCCGGCGACAGCAGTAGCGTTGACGCAGGGGATATCGGTTACGATCCGTACACCGCTGCACCGAAGAGGAAATCGGCAAAGACATCGCGCACTTCAAGAGCCTCTCCCACTAAAAAGACAGGCGCACGCGGTCGCTGGAAGCGATGATTATAAAATGGAATGATGGGCGCCGTGAAACCTCGCGCGGGTCGAGGTATCGTCGTGATGTCCATAATCGAATGACCAGGTGAGTCCGAGACGGATTTCGCCGGCGTTTGCGTCTGCGATGCGCGCACCGCGCAAGCCTATATCGAACGAAAATGACTCGCTTGCCCGCCAAATGGCTCCAACGAGGAGCGATACGGTCTGGGCGTCATTGAAGTCTTTGTCGAAGAAGAACTCGGTAACGGGGCGCACGCGCCATTCATAAGGGCCTTCGAGAATCACCCCACTATAGAGATCCACGTGGTGCTCGCGCGTGAGCTCGAACCATTCGTTATAATGAATGGTGCCCCATGACCATCGATACGACGTGATGACGTCGAGCGACGCACCGAAGCCGCGGCCGCCGTTCATTTCCGGGAGCAGAACTCCGCCCTCGGCGGCAATGCTAAGGCCGGTTTTGCCTTGAAGTATGCCATGGCGAAACACGTGCTTGAGCAGCACGTCATCGCCCAGAATCCGATCTCGCGCCGCGTTCGGTTCTGGTGGATCGACGGTAACGTAATTGTTCGCGTCGATGACGAGCTCCGTACCCTCGAACAAACCGAAATTCAAGACGAGCGCAGGAACGATGAGGAAGTTGTGATGGTCCTCGCGGTAGTAGTGAACGGGTCCGAGTTCGAGCTCGAAGACACGCGGTTCAGCAACGTCCGCGTCGGTGCCGTCGAACGGACGATAAGCACCCGCACGGCTTGCAAGAAGCAAAAGTATCGCAATCGTTAATGCCGCAAGAGGACGCTGCAATAGAAGCAGACGCTAACATGCCTGCGCGATCATGTGGTCGCAATGCGCGCCACTGCATAGATCCCGAAGGCGATGCCTACGGAGATCTGCAGGATCGAGATACGTTGATAAATCCGTTTTGGATCGGAAGAAGCGCACACCCATGCAGCACCCACAATCATGGGCAAGCCCGCACCTGCAAGAAGGAACGCGTCCGCAGATCGTCCGCCAAAGTGCGCCGACAGCGCGGCAGAGAGCGAGCCCACCATCGACAGAATAGCGGCCGCGGTGGCTGCACCCTTCTTGCCAAGCGCTATGGCCGCAATCCTGTCACCGCGCGCCAAGTCTTCCTTGGTCTGAAAGAGCCAACCAACCCATCCACGGATTCGCTTTCCAGCGCGGCCACGGATGCGAGTACGTGATTCCGAGCAACGCGTAAATGGCGCACACTGCGAAGAAGGGAATGCCAATCCACGCAGCAAGTGCAAGTCCAATAGACTGCAATATCAAACTACCCGGCAATAGCCACGGGCCTGCCGGTGGAGGATTTGAAACAGGTCGATGGTTGGCCGCAATTTCTATCCGACATTGCACGCATGAACGTCCTTGGTTGTCGTGGCGATCATTGGAACATCGAACTCGAAACCAAAACGCTCGATCACGGTATGTTGCCTTACCAAGTGGAACTCTCACCGAATCGCAAAGTGAAATTTTGGACGAAGAACTCCGGAGTCACAGTCGAAGTCCTCGCGAACGTGCTCGGCGGGCCGACACCCGGACAGGCAGACATCATCTACAGCATGTACCTCGACGTGACGGGGATCCCTGCCCTGCTCATCTCCGAGAAATCGCTGCGCGAAAAACAAGAGCACATGGTCGCGGTCACGCTGGGTGATTTCGATCGCGCGGCACAGCGACACTGAATCCATCCGCGGCGGTTGGGGCACCTCTACGCGCGGCACAGCGACACCGACATTCGCGGATACCTTAACGCCACTCGCGTGGCGATCCTGCGCGCTCCCCGAATATGCATATGCGTCGTTGCTGCAGGCAAGAGCTATCGGCGTACGGCTTGCACGTTCGCGCGCCCCGCAGGCCCCAACGATGAGATCGCGTCAACCTGAAAGCGGTCTGGTGCGCGTCGCGCACTTCAAGATCGTTCGACCGCTACACGAAGTTTCACAGGAGAAAAGCCTCGATTGGCTTGCGGCTGCGCACGCAGCATCCGCCCGTCGGAGCGCTCGAGATCCCGAATCGTTCGACGCAGACACGTTTCGCGTGCACATGCGAAGGCTCCTCGGACGGGTCGGATGTGCGTCGTCGAAGATCGGCACGCGCGGTTACGACCTGCCCGATTTCGCGCACCAGCACTTCGGCGAGATGGAGATCTACAACGTGCTCTGCGCAAACGATGGGGCCGGAGCGCGCACGCGATCTCTCGCGTACGCGCGTATTGCCGAGAACGTATTCGAAAAGACGTATGCGCCCGACGCGATGGGTCCGCAGGATCTCATCCACGTGACGTGTACCGGTTATGCGTCTCCAAGCGCAGCACAAAAGCTGGTTGCGCGGCGCGGCTGGCACACGCGGGTGACGCATGCATACCACATGGGTTGCTATGCATCGGTGCCCGCCATCCGCATGGCAAGCGCGCTCGTGCGAGGGCAAAACCAGAGCGCGTGCGCCGATATCGTCCACACCGAAGTATGCTCGCTGCACGTGCATCCGGCCGATCACTCGATCGGCCAACTCGTCGTGCAGAGTCTCTTTGCCGACGGACATATTCGCTACTCCGTTGCCTCGAGCGCCGACGAGAGCGCCGGGCTCGACGTGCTCGCAACGCGCGAAGAGATCCTGCCTGCAAGCGAAGATGCGATGTCGTGGATGGCCTCCGACACCGGCATGGATATGACACTTGCCGCAGAAGTCCCCTCACACATCGCACGATCCGTGCGTGACTTCACGCGGCGCCTCTGCGCCGAGGCCAGCATCGACTTCGACGAAGCATCGAAGTGCGCCATCTTCGCGGTACACCCGGGCGGACCGAAGATCCTCGACGTCGTGCAAATCGCTCTCGAGCTCTCCGACGCACAGATCGCGGCAAGCCGCGACGTCCTCTTTCGATATGGAAACATGTCGTCGGCAACGCTCCCTCATATCTGGGCGACGCTCGCGGACGATCGCTTCGTACCCACTGGAACGATGATCGTGAGCCTGGCTTTTGGGCCGGGCCTCACCATGTGCGGCGCCGTCATGGTGAAAGCGGGGAAAGAGGACAAGACATGATCCTTCCAACATGGCTATTGCTCATGCCGCTCGCCGTGCAGGCGCTGCTCATGGCATTCGATGAGTTCTACTTCCACCACAAGCGCGGTCTCGGCAAATGGGAGCAGATCGGTCATCCCCTCGACACACTCACGGTCATTGCATGTCTCGGGTGGACACTCATCGCCGAGCCGGAGCCAAAGGCAATCCTCGTCTATCTCGTACTTGCCGCAGCCTCGTGCATCTTCATCACGAAAGACGAATTCGTTCACGCGCGGACGTGCAGCGGAGGCGAGCAGTGGCTTCACGCGGTGCTCTTCGTGGGTCACCCGCTCTGCCTCGCGAGCATCGGTCTCGCATGGCCGGCGCTGCATCTCGGCAGCATGGGCCTGCCATCCTACCTCGCGGACACGTCGCACGATCGGCTGCCGCTTGCATCCGTCCTCCTCGGGCAATTCGCCGTCACAGTCGGGTTTTGCTTTTATCAGGCTCTCTATTGGAATCTCCTATGGCCACGACGAGTGCCACGACGACGCCGGCTCCCCTCATAAACAATGATATTTACGAGTCGCTTGGCGAACGTTGGTATACGGCAAAGGACGATCCGGTTGCGCTGCTGCGCGCGGAATCAGCGCATCGCATCCCCTGGGTGACAAAGAAGATCGAAGAGGTCTTCGGCCCCACGCCCGCGCACGTGCTCGACGTCGGCTGCGGCGCGGGTTTCCTGTCGAACGCTCTCGCCCAGCGCAACCATCACGTCATCGGCGTCGATGCATCGGCAGGCAGCCTTGCCGTGGCTCGCCGCCACGACAGCACGAAGACCGTACGCTACGAGCTCGCCGACGCGCACGCGTTGCCGTTCGCCAAGGACACCTTCGATGTTGCATGCGCGATGGACTTCCTCGAGCACGTGGAAGAGCCCGCGCGCGTCATCGTCGAGATCGCACGCGTTCTGAGGCCGGGTGGCCTCTTCTTCTTTCACACCTTCAACCGGACACGGCTTGCATGGCTCATTGCCATCAAGGGCGTGGAATGGTTCGTGAGAAACACCCCCCGTGATTTGCACGTGCTCCGGCTTTTTCTCAATCCAAAATCGGTAAGCGCGATGTGCGAAGCAAACGGAATGGTCATCAAAGAATTGCGCGGCTGCCGCCCAGTCGTATCCAAATCTTTCTTGCGAATGCTCATGACGGGCGTCGTGCCAAGCGATTTCGCATTCACGTTTACGCCCTCCACGCGCATCGCCTACATGGGAATGGCAGAACGCGTTTGCTAACCTGCTGCGCGCCGCACGTACAGGCGATCGCGGTCCTCGCCATAGGTTTCGCCGCATCACACATGACGAGCTTCTGCCATCGGAGGGTAGAAATCGGGTGCAGCCGTTGTTGCGAGCGATGCGCCGTCTGCGTCGCAACGCCGATCGTCGTCGCGTCATCGGACACGTCGCATTCCACTTCAATGTCGACCGCTTGACGGTCCCAAACACTCGGAATAACTCGTGCCGCCCCCTATGCGCGCGCTCTTTTTTGGGCTTTTCGTTGCCCTCGTCGCCTGCCAGAAGCCGAAGGAAATGCCGGATGCTTCGGCTGCCAAGCAAACGGCGCCGGTCAAAGTGGAGACGGTGGCCGTGGTCGAACGGCCCATGCCGGAATACCTCACGCTCACCGGAACGCTCCGCGCAAGCCAGGAATCGGAGGTTGCTGCTGACGCCAAAGGCAAAGTCACCGCAACGTATGTCGAGCGCGGGCAGAGGGTGAAACAGGGCGACACGCTCGCCCTGCTCGACGCGCGTTCGGCCACCCTGACTGCGAGGGCGGCAAACGCGCAGACGGAGCTCGCGCGCGCGCAGCTCGATCAGGCGAAAAAAGAGTGCGACCGCGTACAGGCACTCTACAAATCGGGGGCCATTTCGCAGGCCGAATACGACCGTACCACCTCGCAATGCGCCACCACGCAGTGGTCCGCGGCGGCGGCCCAGGCGCAGCAGCAGAGCGCGCAAAAGATCGTGGCCGACGCCGTGATTCGCGCACCGTTCTCAGGCATCGTGGGCGAGCGCTTCGTCAACGTGGGTCAGTACGTGGAGTCGAACACGAAGATCGCCTCCCTCTACGATCCCGATCCGCTGCGCCTCGAGCTCACCGTCCCAGAGGCCAACGTCGGCGCCATCAAAGCGGACATGCCGGTCACGTTCACCGTCGCGTCCTTCGGTGAGGATCATCCGTTCTCCGGCGCCATCAAATTCATCAGCCCCAACGTCCGACCTGCAACGCGCGATCTCGTCGTCGAAGCCTTGTGCCCGAACGGAGACGGCAAGCTTCGTCCCGGCATGTTCGCCGTCGCGAATCTCGTCATCGGTGAACGCAGCGTGCCGGTCATCCCCTCGAGCGCTCTCCTCAAGGCAGACACGGGCGCGCGCGTCTTCGTCGTTTTGGACAAACGCATTCAGGAGCGCATCGTTCAACTCGGGGGCGAGAAGGACGGCTTCGTTGGAATCGTCGCCGGCGTAAACGCGGGCGAGAACGTCGTCGACAAACCCGGGCCCGACGTGCGAGACGGCGCCCAGGCTTCGTAGGAGAGCGCGATGCAGTGGCTTGCAGAGATCTGCGTCAAGCGACCCATCTTCGCGACGGTTCTCATCCTCCTCATCGCGGTCATCGGCCTCGCCGGCTACACGAAGCTCGGTGTCGACAGATTCCCGAACGTCGACCTGCCCATCGTCGTCGTCACGACGACCTTGCCGGGCGCCGCGCCGGAGGACATCGAGACGGAGATCAGCGACAAGATCGAAGAGTCCGTCAACACGGTGAGCGGCATCGACGAGCTCACGTCGATTTCGAGCGAAGGCGTCTCCCAAGTCGTCATCCGTTTCATCCTCGAGAAGGACACGGACGTAGCCACTCAAGAAGTGCGCGATCGCCTTCAGCTCGCCATCCCGGACTTACCGAAGGGCATCGACTTGCCCACGGTCCAGAAGCTGGATCCGGATGCATCGCCGATCCTCTCGCTCGCACTCAAGTGGCCGGGGCATGCCGTCCAAGAAGTCACGGAGCTCGCCGACAAGCGCGTTCGCCGCGCGCTCGAGACGGTCAACGGCGTCGGTCAAGTCAGCATCGTCGGCGGTCAGCTCCGCCAGGTGAACGTGTGGCTCGATCCGGTGCGCATGCGCGGAGCCAACGTGACCGCGCTCGACGTCGAACGCGCGATCGCAACGCAGAATCTGACCGTTCCCGGAGGCCGCGTGGACACGGGGCCCGAACAGCTCACGCTTCGCATTCACGGCCGCGTGGAGCGCGCCGAAGAGATCGGCAGACTCGTCGTCCGGCAGGAGGCGGGGCACTCCACGCTCGTCAACGACGTTGCGCGCGTGGAGGACGGCGCCGAAGAGCGCGAGACCGCCGCGATCCTCAATGGCGAGTCGACGATCGTGATGCCGATCCGCAAGCAGTCCGGATCGAACACCATCGAGGTCGTCGACGAGATCCGCGCACGCCTCGGAGCGGTGCAAAGTAGTTTGCCGAAGGGCGCCACCCTGGACATCGTTCGCGACGATTCGAACGTCATTCGTACCAGTGTGGACGGCGTCAAAGAGCACCTCGCGGTCGGCGCTCTGCTCGCCGCCATCGTCGTCTTCTTCTTCCTCGGGAGCCCGCGCAGCACGATCATCGCGGCGCTCGCCATCCCCACCAGCATCATCGGCACGTTCGCGTGCATGTGGTTCATGGGCTTCACCCTGAACATCATCACGCTCCTCGCGCTCGCCCTCGCGGTCGGCATCGTCATCGACGACGCCATCGTCGTGCTCGAAAATATTTTCCGCTTCGTCGATGAGAAGAAGGTCGAGCCGAAGCGCGCTGCGGTCCTCGCCACCAAGGAGATCGGCCTCGCCGTCCTCGCAACCACGTTCTCGCTCGTCGCCGTCTTCTTGCCCGTCGCATTCCTCGGCGGCATTCCCGGCCGCTTCCTCCGCAGCTTCGGCGTGACGATGGCATTCTCGATCCTCGTCTCGCTCCTCGTGAGCTTCTCGCTCACGCCCATGCTCTCGTCGAGGTGGCTCAAGATGAAAGATCCGGGCGCGCAAAAGCCGCTCGGGGAGCGCATCGTCGACGCGTTTTATCGGCCCGTCGAACGCGTCTACATGGCCATGCTCCGCTTCGTCCTGAAGCGTCGCTGGGTGGTCTTCGTCGCGATCGCGCTCTCGCTCGGTTCGTGTTTCCCGCTCGCTGGTGCCGCAAAGAAAGGATTTTTGCCCGTCAACGACGAAGCTCAATTCGAAGTCGTCGTGCGCGCGCCAGAAGGAACGAGCCTCGCGCAAACCGAGCTCATTACGAACCGCGTCGCCGCACAGCTTCGAACGTGGCCCGAGGTGCAACTTACGCTCGTGACCATCGGCGATGACGCGGCCAAAACACAAAACGTCGGCCGCATCTTCACGCGCTTGAGCGATCCAAAACTCCGCGAGCAGACGCAGAACGAGATCATGAACCGCGTGCGCACGGAGATCTTCGCGCACGAGTCCAAGGATCTGCGCCTCAGCGTGCAGGAGGTCGCCATGTTCGGGGGTAGCGGATTTGCCACCGCGAAGATCCAGTACACGCTGCGCGGTCCGGAGCTCCGCAAGCTCGAACGATATACGAGCCACATCCTCGCGAAGATCCGTGCGGTGCCGGGTGCTGTCGACGTCGACTCGTCGCTCATCTCCGGCAAACCCGAGCTCGGTGTGTACATCGATCGCCCGCGCGCCGCCGACCTCGGCGTGTCCGTGGCCGACACGGCGGCGGCGCTCCGCGTTCTGGTCGACGGGGAGAAAGTTTCGACGTACGAGGAGAAGGGCGAAGAGTACGACGTTCGCGTGCGCGCCGAGCCGCAGTACCGCGCCGACACGGCGGGCCTCGAGATGCTCACGCTGCCTTCCACGCGCCTCGGGCTCGTTCCGCTGCGCAGCGTCGTCGACATCAAGCGCGGCGAAGGACCGGCAACGATCAACCACCTCAATCGTCAGCGCGTCGTCACGTTCCTCAGCAACGTGAAGCCGGGGTACAGCGAGAGCGCCGTCGTGGACGCGATCGCGAACATCATCAAAGAAGAGAACCTCCCGCCCGACTACATCGCCGAGGCCACGGGTCAGACGCGCGAGATGAGTCGCATGTTCGTGAGCTTTGCCGCGGCCATCGGTCTGTCGTTCGTCTTCATGTACCTCGTGCTCGCCGCACAATTCGAGTCGTGGATGCACCCGATCACGATCCTTCTCTCGCTTCCGCTCACGCTTCCCTTCGCGGTCTTGTCGGTCGTGCTCTTCAGGCAGTCGCTCGATCTGTTCTCCGGTCTCGGCATTCTGGTTCTCTTCGGCGTCGTGAAGAAGAACGCCATCTTGCAGATCGATCACACGAATCACTTGCGCGCCGAGGGCTTGCCGCGCGCCGAGGCCATCCTTGAAGCCAACAGGGATCGACTTCGCCCCATCCTCATGACGACGCTCGCGTTCGTCGCCGGCATGATGCCGCTGCTCCTTTCGAAGGGCATCGGCGCGAGCAACAACCAGGCAACGGCGGGCGTGGTCGTCGGCGGTCAAACCTTCTCGCTCTTGCTCACGCTGCTCGCAACGCCGGTGTTCTATTCGCTCTTCGACGACGCATCGCAGTTCGTCGGCCGCCTCTTGAAGCGCAATAAGTAGCCCCATCCGCCATGGCTAACAGCGATGTTGCTGTTTCACCTTGCGCACACGTGCAGATGGCTCAACTCCAGGAGCTATGGACCTGAAGTCGGTTTCGCACGCTCCGCACCCCCGAAACGTCCTCGAGCACGTCTTCGGCGAGGTAGCGGGTGCGCAGATCGAAAACGAAGCCATCCAAGATGGCTTCGCCGCCCATGACGAACACCTCGATGCCTCGATCATCGATTTCAGGATCGCGCGCAAGTCGCTCGCAGATCTCTTCGCGGATGTGCTGATCGGAGAGCGCCATGTTGCGTTTTCTTAGGTCGCGGCGGTCGAGCGCGAAGCAATCGTGTGCGGCCTTTCGCAGCGTTCGCCCGGCGCGAAAGAGTGTCGTGAGAGCATTCTTGACGACGATGCTGGGGCGCTCGGCAAATACCGTTGCGAGACGCGACACGCTCCATCGCGGCGACCATGACCGCGCATGGTTGCCGCCGCGATGTTCAACGCGTTCGTGGCGAAAGCTCGAAGCATGACGAAAGCCTGCAGGCTCTTGGTGACCGTTGCCCTCTCGTGACGTTGCCCGCGGCGCTCGATCGTCGCTGCGCACGGGCGAGGTGTGTTGCCACGGCGCGTGGCCTCCGTTCCCTCCGCGGTGCCAAGTTGGCCACTGCTCATTCGGTCCGATCCACGAGTCATCCGCGAGGTAGTCGTAGTCGCGGTAACGAGCCCCATCGTCGAGATGTCGGTATTGCCTACGTTCGTAGTGCCGCATGCGCTCCCGAATGCAACGCGCATTCCCCGTTGAGGCAGCGGGCTCCAACCGCGCGGCCCACCCGTTGCACCGGTGCAAGCGATGAATCGAAGTTCGAATGGCCTTCGCAATTCAATCAACGGCATTAGCAACCCGCGCAACAGCACCTCGGACGTGAACCGGGAGAGCAACGGTCGACCCTACGATCCGTCTTTCCGAGCGCGCTGGGAGCAAGCGAGTCTGCAAGCGGCGGAAGCGCGGGCACGCTGGGAGCAGTACGAGCGCGAGTGGGCAGCGGAGCACGGCTACAACGACGCGAGACGTTACCGAGGTCCGTTTGGACTCTGGCGCGGACGCGACGAGAACCATGATTTTTGGGGACGCCCGCGCTCGTTCGGGCGCCGCACGCTCGGAGAGCGCATCAGCGAGATCTTCGGCGCGTCCTCTTCGCGCGTCGAGCAGGTCGAGCAGAAGGATGAGCGCTGGGAGAGAGAGCGCGCAAGATCCCATCAACTGCAGGGCCAAGCGCAGGCGCGAATCTGGAATCGAATGAAAGACGCCTTCGTCGGTCGCGGACCGAAGAACTACGTTCGTTCGGACGACCGCATCCGCGAAGAGGTGTGCGAACGGCTCACGTACCACCCTTACGTCGATGCGTACGACGTCGAGGTCACGGTTCGCAACGGCGAGGTGACCTTGAGTGGGACGATCGACGATCGGCGATCCAAACGCCTCGCCGAAGACGTTGCAGGTGACGTCGTCGGCGTGCGCGACGTGCACAACGAGCTACACCTCAACCCGCCCGAGTAATTGTCACGCGCTTTTCGCCAGATCGAGCACCTTGTCATCGAGCGCAGTGGCAGCGTAGACGAGTAGTTGCCAGTAGTTCCATCGGCACTCGCAACTACGTTCCACTACGTTTCAAGCCGACATGCACCTCGATGCTCTCCTGCCCATCCTCGACTCCCTTGCACCCCTGCGCTTCGCTGAAAGCTGGGACAACGTTGGCCTGCTCGTCGGTGATCCGGCGCGGGCGATCTCGCGCATCCTCGTCACCGTCGACTACACGCACGCGGTTGCCGAAGAGGCACGCGCGTTCGGCGCCGAGCTCGTCGTCGCCTACCATCCGCCGATGTTTGCGGCCGTCAAGCGCGTGCCGCACGGCGCGCTCTGGGCCGACGCCGTTCGCCGCGACGTGGGGCTCTACAGCATGCACACGGCGCTCGACGTGGCTCAAGGCGGAACGAACGACGTGCTCGCGGACGCGTGCGGGATCGACAAGGTGTCGCGTGAGGCGCTCCGCCCTTTCGCCGAAAAAGATGCATTCTACAAGCTCGTGACGTTCGTGCCGGAGTCCGACGTCGAGCGCGTGAGCCGTGCGCTCTTCGAAGCGGGCGCGGGACGCATCGGCGGCTATACGCAGTGCAGCTTTCGAGCGCCGGGAACGGGCACGTTTTTCGGTGAAGAAGGAACGAATCCCGCGGTAGGCGTTCGCGGCAAGCTCGAGACCGCGAGCGAAATCCGTCTCGAGACCATCGTGCCGGTGAGTCACGTCACGCACGTCGTAAAAGCTCTGCGCGCCTCGCACTCGTACGAAGAGCCCGCGTTCGACTTGGTTCGCCTCGCGCCCGTGCCCGAGGACGTCGGGCTCGGTCGCATCGGGAATGTTGCATTATGCACAGGAACGGAGCTCATCGCACGCGTAAAGAAGACGCTCGGGATCTCGCACGTGCTCGCCGCAGGCCGGCGCGACGAGCGCGACGAGAAAGGGATCTCGCGCGTAGCCGTCGCCGCGGGAGCGGGCGGAGAGCTCCTCTCGGACGCGCTCCGCGCGCAGGCCGATGCGTTCGTGACGGGCGAGCTTCGTCATCACGACGCGCTCGAAGCGGCACGACACGGGATGCTCGTGGTCAGTGCGCTGCACTCCAACAGCGAGCGCGCGGCGGTGTTCCTGTTCGCGGAGCGGCTCGGTGCGCGCGTCCCCGACATCGAAGTTCGCGCGAGCACTTCCGACGCCGACCCCTTCACGATCATCTAATTTTGCTAATCCCATTGGTCCAGATGCGAAGGTGCTTGGGCGAGACGTTCCCAAAGGGCGGCACCCGCGCATCGGCATATCCGCGCTCCTTCACGTCGACCAGATACTGCTCGCGCGACAGAAGCGTTCCTCGACACACCGGAACTTCTTCGTCCGCGCGGCCCGCGTGAAAGCGAGCTCCGAGCTCGTCCATGATCCATGCAGGCACCATGTGCCTCTTGCGGGGGTAGACGAACGAGAAGAAGACGAGATGTCCGTAGAGGACGCGCCAGTTGTCGCCGAAGCGCGCCACGAGGCGCTTCCAGTCGATGGTGTTGCCGCGCGCCGCGATGAGATGGTGAATGTCGGCGCCGTCGAAGCGATCGCGTTCCATCACGAACGACTTCGTCCAAATCACTTCTTCGATCGGGCAGAGGCGAGTGTCGACGTCGAAGAGTCGAATCTTCGGAGCGGTCTTGAACCAGCGATCGTCGACGGGGCAGAGGCCGTTGGCCGAGTTGAAGATGACGTCGACGAAGTGTTCGTCCCAATACGCTTTCGCTAGCCAGTGCGGGAACGTATAGGCCGTTGCGTAGCCGGCGCGCCCGAGTGCGGAGAGCGCGCGCGGTAGATCGCGTTTGCGCACGAACACATCGAGGTCCTTCGTTCCGCGCGTGAGACCGGCGTAGTATTTGAGTGCGAACGCACCGCCCACGACGAAAGGCACGCGAGCCGAGGTCAGGACGCGCAACGTCGCGGCATAAATGTTCCCCGCGACGACCCGGACCATTTTCCGGGTGCTGACGGGCGCGTGCTTCAACGATGATCGCCTAGATGTTTGGGGCGTCGGCATCTCGCTCACACGACCGGTCGCGGTGTGAATCGCGACTGTGATCTTGCGAAGGTCGCGCCACCTCAAGGTATGCAGTATGCAACCGACCCGCTTTGGTTGAGCATGCCGAAGACGAAGCAAGACCAAGCGAGAGGTCATGTAACGAGTGCAGCGAAGCCGATGCGCGTCGCGGCCGTCGGAGATCTGCATGTCGCAAAAGACTGCACCGGTCAGCTTCGCCCGATCTTCGCTCGGCTCGAAGGGCGCGCGGACGTTCTGCTTTTGTGTGGGGATCTGACCGATTACGGCTTGCCTGAGGAAGCCCACATCCTCAGAAAGGAACTCTCCGTCGTGAAGGTGCCCGTGCTCGCGGTGCTCGGCAACCACGACTACGAATCGGGACATGCCGACAAGGTCGTCGAGATTTTGCGAGAGGGCGGCATCGTGGTGCTCGAGGGTGACAGCTACCAGATCGGTAACGTTGGATTTGCGGGCGCAAAGGGCTTCGCAGGTGGTTTCGGACGCGGCACGCTCGGTTCGTGGGGTGAGCCCGCCATCAAAAGCTTCGTGAAAGAAGCGCTCGATGAAGCACGCAAGCTCGAAGCCGCGCTCGCGCGCTTGCGCACGGATCAACGCGTTGCCCTGCTCCACTACGCGCCCATCCGCGCGACTGCAGAGGGCGAGCCGCCGGAGATCTTCCCGTTCCTCGGGTGCAGTCGCCTCGAGGAACCGCTGGAACTTTATCCAGTCACGTGCGCCTTTCACGGGCACGCGCACCGCGGCTCGCTTGCAGGCACGACGCACATTGGAACGCCCGTCTACAACGTGGCCATGCCTCTCCTGCGAAGGCAGCTAAACTCCGATCTTCCTGTTCGCATCGTCGAACTGTCATGATGGCGCGAGTGCACCTCGATGTAACGGCTGTCGCCAGCCTCGTCGCACTCACGCTCGTCGCCTGCACCAGCGACGAACCGTCTTCGATGACGTTGCCCGACGCATCCCCCGCATCGAGTGCAGCACCCTTGGCGTCCGCTGAAACGACGTCGTCCGTGCATTCGCGCGCGCGCCTCGACGGCCGCGACTTCCCGGACAAGGTCCTCGCATTGAGTTGGGACGACGGCCCCGACGCTTCGACCTTCGAGCTCGCTGCCTATCTTGCGGAGCACAGGATCTCCGCCACGTTCTTCGTCGTAGGCTCGTGGATTCGTGGCCTGTCCGATGATCCCGGTTCGGGCAAAGGCGTCTATCAAACGGGTTACGAGTGGGTTCCGATCCTCGGCGATCTCGTCGCGCTCGGTCACCGCATCGGCAACCACACGCTCAATCACGTCGTGTTGCGCGAACGAGTCGGAGAAGAAATCGCCGACCACGAGCTGCGCGACAACCAGCGCGTGCTCGATGCATACATCACGAACGAGCTCCGTCTCTTCCGCGCACCCGGCGGAGGATGGGGCAGCTTCGCAGAAAACGTCGTTGATGGTGATGCGTATCTCTCCGGCCTCGTTGGCCCGGTGTTCTGGGACATCGATCGAAAAGACTGGGACGAATCGCTCGACTGCACCGGCTCGCGCGCGTCCACCGAATGCGAGCACCACGGACCTTCCGGTGCACTTCGCATGAAGCCGAGCGCGGTGGCCGCGCGCTACCTCGAGGCCATCCAGCGAACGGGGCACGGCATCGTCCTTCTGCATGATCGCGTGGGCGACGTCGGCTCGAGGTACGCGCTCACGATCGCGCACGCGTTGATCCCCGAGCTCGAGGCTCGCGGATACGTCTTCTCCGCGCCAGTGCTGCACTTCTCACCGCTCACGCGGAGGCTTGCAGTAGACGATGGGGGCTGCACATCATTCTCACTTGCCGACATCGACGGAGATGGGCGCGCGGACGTCTGCGGACGAACGTCCAACGCAACCTTCTGCGCCGTCTCGGTGCGCGCGCCAACCTCGCCCGCCGATCGTCTCGCCCGCACGATATTTCAGAAGGTGTGGGAGGCGCCCGATTCATCAGGGCCACCAGGCAACCTTTTGGTTGCAGACGTGCTCGACAAGAACTTGGTTGACGTCGATGGCGACGGAAGGGTCGATCTCTGCGCCGTCCTCACGACGGGTGGGATTGCATGCGCAACGTCAGATGGAAAAAGCTTTGGCCGTCTTCGCCCGTGGTCTTTGTCAGGGGACTTCGCAAAGGCAACAACGGAATTGTCCTCTGTGCGTTTTGCTGATCTCAATGGCGATGGACGGGCGGACGTCTGCGCCGTCACGACCAACGGCTTTTCTTGTGCGCTGTCCACGGGTCGCTCCTTCGCGAGAGCAACGCCGTGGCTTTCGCGCGACGAGCTCATTGCGCAGGGCTGGCAGCTCCCCGAACGCGCGGCAACTCTGCAGATTGGCGACATCAACGGTGATGGCCGTGCTGACGTGTGCGGGAGCGGCGCAGGAGGAATCGTCTGCGGAATGGCTCCGTAACAACGAGCAACGAGCCCGCTTTCAAGTTGACGCGAGGTCGAGGCGGGGCCGAGGAGCGGACCGGAACAGCCTCGTATGGCTTTGAGGACCGCACCGCAGGCCCCAACGATGAGATCGCGTCAAATCGAAAGTGGGCAAGGCGTGAAGATTCTTGCGCGCACCGCCTCGCTGTAAAGGCAACTACGCGCCCTGCCCTGCTTGCACTAGCGACGCGACACGCATAGGGTCCCCCGACCGCACAGGTATTTTATCCTGAGCCGATCCCTTGGAGGACGCATCGTGACCGTACACGCGCTTCAGACCCAGCAACCATCGAATCACGATGATTCCGATCAAGCTCCAATCAGTGGACAAGAGCGCATCGGTATCGAGAAATATCTTCGCTTTCACGATCGCAAACTCGCCGAGAAATTTTCGCGCGGCAAAGTCCCGATGACGACGCTCTACGAAGCGTACTTCGACGGGCAAGTCGACATCCTTGGAGACATCTACGACTTTCTCGACGACCGTGATCGCTTCATTTGCTACGAGCTCACCGCCGAGCACGTGAAGTTCCTTTTCAAGAACTTCATTCCCGAAGTCACGATTCACTCAAAAGACCAAGACCGCCGCATCGTTCGCGCACATTACGATCGCGGCAATGATTTCTTCGGCGCGTTCCTCGGCGACCGCATGGTCTACACGGCTGGCTATTTCAAAGACGGGCCAGCCAAATCCACGCTCGAGGAAGCGCAGGACGAGAAGATGCATCGTTGCTGCCGCAAGCTCGATCTCAAGCCTGGCGAGAAACTCGTCGACATCGGTTGCGGCTGGGGCACCCTCGTTCGTCACGCGGCCTTGCATTACGGCGCGGACGCAACGGGAATCACCATCAGCAAAAATCAAACGGACTTCGGCAACGCACGCATCGAGAAAGCGGGCGTTGCGGACCGAGCGCGCTTGCTCTGTCTCGACTACCGCGACACGCCGAAGCGCGCGTTCGACAAGATCGTCAGCCTCGAGATGGTCGAGCACGTCGGCGTAAAGAACCTGCAGAACTACTTCTCGCAGATGTTCGATCTCTTGAAAGACAATGGCCGCTTCGTGCTCCAGTGGACGGGGCTACGCCGCGCCGGTTTCGACGGCGTCCCGCCGATTGGCTTGCGTGCCGAGGACATGATCTGGGGCCTCTTCATGTCCAAGTACATCTTCCCCGGCGCCGACGCCTCGCTGCCACTCAGCGACATGATGCGGTACGCAGAGAAGGCTGGTTTCGAGATTCACGCCGTCGAGAACGTCAGCATCCACTACGCGTGGACCATCGAAGCGTGGCACAAGAACTGGATCGCAAACAAGAAGCAGGTCCTCGAGACGTACGGCGAGCGCTGGTTCCGCATCTGGCACTTGTTTCTCGCGTGGTCGGGTCGCATTGCGAAGCAAGGCAACGCGGCGTGCTTTCAAGTCACGTTCAACAAGAACCGCAACGACTTCGACCGCGCGCAATACGTCGGCTCGGACAAAATTTAAGGTGCGTGTGCGCGAGGGGCAGGCACGGAAGCCTACCCCTCCAACCGACAACGCATTCGTAGGGGCGGCCCCCTGTGGCCGCCCTTTCTAATGTTGTACTCCTTTCGGTAGTACAATCGCATGTAAGCTACACTAACCCAGATCATTCACGACGACTCCACTCAGAGCGTGTAGGGCAGCCTGCTGCGCGAATCGATTCGGCTTCGCCGGCGCCTTCGGCACTGTCGGCCCGCCTGCGGCGGGACCTCAGGTGGGCGCTGCGGTGCCTGCGCACGTACGACAAGTACGCTTGCGCGGGCTCCTCGCGCTCCGCCCTAGCCTCGATTCACTCGCGACGGCTATCGAACACGCTCTCAGACGTGCCGAGTTCGTCGCCGTCAACGACCGCGACTACGCTCACGTTTCGTTGACGTTGACCTGATCGTTGTCGGCGACGGCGACGTGAACGAAGGGGAGCGCCAAACCCGCCGACGCGGAGCGAATTCAGGGACATGCCCTAAAGCTAAAGCCACTCCGGGGGGGCTTGCGGTCCGGGGACGATCCCGGCGATGTCCGGATCCTCGCCAGGTTGGCCTTCTGGGCGGTCTGCCTTGTCGCGTTTGCGCTCCTCGCGCTTCGCGTTTTTTTCGCGCTGCCGCTCCTGCCTCTGTCGCTCCTTTTGCCGCTTGTTCACGCTCGGGTTCGACATCAAAATCACCCTTTCTGCGAGCCCGCGCTCGCGTGCCCCTTGAGACTTGTTCCCGCGGATCGCGTCGAGACCGCCACGCGGTAGGCGCTCAGCGAGGCGATTTCCATCAACGTGTTCACGGGCGATACGTCGCTGTTGCAACGTACTTCAGCACGCGCTCGCAGGAGGCATTACCAACTTGTCCATAACAAGTGTCTTCGCCTTCGAAGCGCGGCGACCGCGCACGAAGAGCGCTCATGACCGGGCTCGTCAAGTCATGCCCGCCGTCATGGCAGGATGGATTGCTGCAAGGCACCTCGAACAGCGCGGGAGCCGTTGCAACGACGACTCTGCGGATGTGAGAGACCTCCGCAGACGCCACACCCGATCTTCGCTCCTCGAGCTCGAGTTTGAGTGTCTCGAGCGGAGGCACTTCAGTATGCAGACGAGGCGCTTCGTCCTCGCGTCGCCGTCGTTCCGCAAAGCGGTTCGCGGCGTCTCTATTGCGACGGTTCATCAACGCGACAACATCCCCTTCGAAGGATTCCTTCGGAAATAACAAAAACCGACCGGCTCTCGGTTGCGACGGTTTGCCCACCGCCGCGCAAGGCGGTGAAAAAAGCACGAACTACGACACGCCGTCGTATTCGAAGCAGGCTTCGCAGAATTCCCGCGTTTCGAACATTGCACTTGCGCCGCTCAACTGCGATGCGCCGCATTCCCAAGCTCGATGCGGCAGCGCGAATGGTGACCGAAACGTTCTCGAGTGAGACGCACCCTAGCGCAAGGCAGCGCGTTTGCAAACCTCGCGCCGCGTTAACGACGTGCGCGCATCCCCGGCACGCACTCGCCGCAGCCAAGAAGCTTGTACTCTCATTTGGAGCACAACGCGCAACGAAGGCGGGCGACGCAGATCTGAAGGCCGGTTGACGAGAGGAGAGTGTTGCAACAAAAGGGCGGGCAGCATGGCAGACCCGATGACAGCGCTCCGTCCTCACTTCGCAGAAGCCGTTCGCAAGTCCTTCGGTGATGCGTACGCGGAGACGGATCCCGCGTTGCGTCGCTCGGATCGTGCCGACATCCAGGCCGACGTCGCTCTTGGCCTTGCGAAGAAGCTCGGGAAAAAGCCGCGCGAGATCGCGGAGGCCATCGTAGAGAACCTTTCCATCTCAACGATCTGCGATCGCGTCGAAGTCGCGGGTCCTGGCTTCGTGAACCTCACGCTGTCGAATGACTGGCTCGCCACCGAGCTCTCGAACGCTGCAAAGGATGCGCGCCTCGGCATCCCCGCGGCCGTGAAAGCCGAGACCGTGGTGGTCGACTACTCCGCGCCGAACGTGGCGAAGGAGATGCACGTAGGGCACATCCGAAGCACCGTCATCGGCGACGCGCTCGTGCGCGTGCTCGAATTTTTGGGGCACGACGTCGTCCGGCAAAACCACCTCGGAGATTGGGGAACGCCTTTCGGCATGCTCATCGAGCATCTGGTCGATCTAGACGCGAAGAGCGCCAACGCCGTCTCGGTGCGCGATCTCGATGTATTTTACAAGGAAGCACGGAGAAAGTTCGAAAGCGACGCGGCGTTTGCGGATCGCGCGCGAAAGCGCGTCGTGCTCCTTCAGAGCGGTGACGAGGCCACGCTCGATCTCTGGCGCACGCTCGTCAACGCATCGAAGCAGTACTTCGGTGAGGTCTACACGAAGCTCGGCGTCACGCTCCGGGATGAAGACTTCGCGGGCGAAAGCATGTACAATGCAATGCTTCCGGGTGTCGTCACGGAGCTCGAACAGAAAGGCCTCGTTCGCGAGAGCAAAGGCGCACTCTGCGCGTTTCCAGCGGGCTTCAAGACCAAAGAGGGCGAGCCGCTTCCGCTCATCGTTCGAAAGACGGACGGGGGTTTCGGCTATGCCGCGACCGATCTCGCGGCCATTCGCGAGCGTATCCAGGCGCGCAAAGCAACGCGCATTCTCTACGTCATTGGCGCCCCCCAGCAGCAGCACCTTGCCATGGTTTTTGCCGTGGCGAATGCAGCCGGGTGGCTCCTGCCGCCCACACGTGCGGAGCACGTGGCGTTCGGATCCATCCTCGGCGCGGACAAGAAGATGTTCAAGACGCGCACGGGAGACACGGTGAAACTCATCGAGCTGCTCGACGAAGCCGTCCTTCGCGCGTCCGCGCTCGTCAATGAGAAGAACCCCGAGCTCGACGAAACGACACGAAACGGCGTGGCGCGCCAGGTGGGTATAGGCGCCATCAAGTACGCGGACTTGTCGAGTGATCGCATCAAGGATTACGTCTTTGATTGGTCGCGGATGCTCGCGTTCGAAGGCAATACCGCACCTTATTTGCAGTATGCACACGCCCGCATTTGCTCGATCTTCCGAAAAGCCGGAGTCGATGCCGAGAGCATGCATCATGCACGCATTGTCCTTCGCGAGCCGGCCGAGCATGTCCTCGGGCTCGAGATCCTCGGGCTCGGCATGAGCGCCCAGCAAGTGGCTGACACGCTTCAGCCACATCGGCTTTGCACTTACCTTTACGGCCTCGCAACAGCCTTCACGACGTTCTATGAGCAATGCCCCGTGCTCAAGGCAGATGATGACGATACGAAGTCGTCGCGCCTCGCGCTCGCCGCACTTACGGAGCGAACGCTCGGCCTGGGGCTTTCACTTCTCGGGATCGAAGCCCCCGAACGCATGTAGCCGTGTATTTTTTTAAAATACGCAAACGAAAATAGGAATCTTCCATGACGTTACACGCCGATCCAGAATTGACGGAGCTCCTCGAGATTGGAGAGCGAATCGTCACCATGGCCAAGCAGGGTGGTATCACGGTGGCCGAGTGCGTGCTTCGCTCAGGAAGGGAGCTGTCCACGCGGGTGCGTCTGGACAAACCCGAGCTCGTCGAAGAAGCCGCGCATCGCTCGGCAGGGCTGCGTGTCATGAAAGGCAAACGCGTCGCCACGACGTCCACGAGCGATCTCACGGAGGCAGGCATCCACCGCTTCGTGAGCGACGCCATCGAGCTCGCCGATCTCGCTCAAGAAGATCCGTTCGCGGGCCCGGCGAATGAGACGCTCTTGACGGATCCGAGCAAAGCGCCAGATCTCGATCTCTTCGATCCGCAGGGCGGCAACGTCGATGCCGTGCAAGCGATCGCCATGACGAAGGCTGGCGAGCGCGCCGCGCGCGACTTCGATCCTCGCATCACGAACAGCGACGGCGCCACGTTCGGCCGCACGGCAGGCGGGGCGGCACTCGTTCTGTCGAGCGGTTTTCGCGGCGCATTCAAGGGCTCATACCAATCGCTCAGCGTCGTCCCCATCGCCGATGACGCAGAAGGCAAGAAGCGTCGCGGATCGTACTGGACCGCGAAGCGCTTCATGGATGATCTCGAAGATCCAAAGAGCGTCGGCGAAGAAGCCGCGCGACGCACGTTGCGAAAGCTCGGCGCGCACTCCGTTGCAACGTGCGAAGTCCCCGTTGTCTTCGATCCCGATGCCGCGCGATCCATTCTCGGGATGCTTGCAGGATGCATCATGGGTGGCGCCATCTGGCGCAAGTCGAGCTACCTCGTTGGGCGCGAAGGCACGCCCGTCGCGAGCTCGCTCGTCAATATCAAAGATGATCCGCTCTTGCCGCGCGCACCGGGTTCACGCCCGTATGACGGCGAGGGACTCGCAAGCCGCAAGAACATCGTTGTCGACAAGGGCATCCTGCGCACGTATCTCTGCGACAGCTACTCGGCGCGAAAGCTCGGGCGCGAAAGCACCGGCAGCGCGTCACGCGGAGGATCTGCCGGCGTGTCGTGCAGCACGACGAATTTCATCCTCGAACCCGGTACGGATTCGAATGAAGCCATTGTGAAAGGCACGAAGAATGGCCTTTACGTCACCGAGATGATGGGATTCGGCTTCAATGCCGTGACGGGGGATTTCTCGCGCGGCGCGAGTGGTTTCTGGATTGAAAACGGACAATTGGCATTCCCCGTGAGCGAAGTCACGATTTCACTCAATCTTGACGAACTCTGGAAACGCGTTGACGCGGTGGGTTCCGACTTGGATTTCCGCACTGCGACGGCGTCGCCCACCATCCGCGTCGGAAAGATGACGGTCGCAGGTGCGGGGACCTGAGAGCGTGTTTACCAGCCTGCTGCGCGAATCGATACGTCGGTTGGGCGCTGCGGTGCCTGCGCACGTACGAAGAGTACGCTTACGCGGGCTCCTCGCGCTCCGCCCTAGCCTCGATTCGCTCGCAACGGCTGGTAAACACGCTCTGATGGCGCGCCGCCCATGGCCATTACAACTTGGAAGCGACGAAAATGTCGAGGAGCCCGCCCTGCTTTCTATCGAAATACAGCCTGCACCCATCGTCCGAGAGCCAGCCAGGGGCGTCTGAAATTTCGTTGTCAGTGTCCGAACTCGTGCTGATGAGCACGGGAACGTTGTTGAATGGATTGCCGGGCGATGCTCGCTCCGTCCTATAGATGTGCATGATCGATGTGCGGTCCGATGCGAAATACATGGTGAGCCCGTCTCGACTGAGAACGGGGCCATCATTGGAATACGCATTCGGATCGGATGGCATTAACTCCTGAACGAGCTCCGGCTCGGGAAAACCGTTGCCCGAATTCAACGAGTGGAAGATTTGGGTCTTTCCAATATTGCTAGCATTCGTACTCGAGAAAAAGAGCTCGCTTCCATCGCTCGTCATCGAAGGCCGGTGGCTATCCCCCAACCAGTCAGGGAGGAGCAGGGTGGGAGCCCCGAAGACGCCTTGATTCCGCTGCGTGCGATAGATTTTGTCGGAACTGTCGGAGCGATCGGACACGAACAATATTTCGTTGCCTGATGCAGAGAGCCATGGGTCGACGTCGTCCCAAGTCCCCGAGAGCTCCGCGATGCGTTGCGGTGTTTCGAAATCGGCATTGATCGAAGCGCGTGTCGCAATGTAGAGACTGGAAAAACTGTCAGCAATCCGCGCAAAGACAATGGTTTTCTCATCGGACATGAGTGTAGGCGCGAACTCATTGTCCGGCGTGTTGACGCCGCCGACTTCCACCACGTTGACGAACGGCATCGACGCCGTGCACGTCGTGCCGGCATCCGCGCCTAGAGACGCATCGCCATTGTCCGGAGCCGCCGAAATAAGCGGCGTGTCCTGGCCAACACACGCAGACAGAATCCAGCCTGCGATGCTCGCCGCGAAAGCCGTGGCACATGCTTGCGTGATGCGCCTTCGTGTTCGTTGGTTCATGGACATACTCTTCGCCGTTGTTCGATATGAAAACTCAGACATGGACTATTTGGACGCGACGAAGATATCGTCGCTCCCATTCCGATTGCTCTCGAAATACAACCTACAACCGTCGTCCGAAAGCCAGCCTGGCAATTCCCAGCTCCCATTGTAAACTCCTAAGTTCGTGTCGACGAGCACGGCGCTGTTGAACGGATCGCTGGGAGATGCTCGCTCTGCCCTATAGATGTGCATGATCGATGTGCGGTCCGATGCGAAATACATGGTGAGCCCGTCTCGACTGAGAACGGGACCGTCATTGGAGTATGCATTCGGATCGGAAATGAGCCCAGGAACGAGTACCGGCGGGGAAAATCCGTAAGTCGAATTCAAGGAGTGGTAGATTTGGGCCATTCCGGCATTGCTAGCGTTCGTGCTCGAGAAAAAGAGCTCACTTCCGTCGCTCGTCATAAAAGGACGTTCGCTATTCGCTGGCCAGTCAGGGAGGAACAGCGTGGGAGTCCCGAAGACGCCATTGTCACGGTGCGTATGGTAGGTGTCATAGGGACCGCCGACGCTGCCGCGATCGGATGAAAACAACAATTCGTCGCCGGATGCAGAGAGCCACGGATCATAGTCGTCCCAATTGCCAGAGAGATCTGTGAGGACAGTGGGGTTGCCAAAGGCGACGTCGGTCGACGCCGACGCGCGAGTCGCGGTGTAGAGGTGCCAGAGATCCCCATCCAATCGCGTAAAAACAATGGTTTTCTCGTCGGACGTAAGCGAAGGCACGGCCTCGTTATCCGATGTGTTGACACCCGCGACTTCAACCACGTTCGTAAACGGTGCCGATGGGTCGCACGTTCGGCCATCCGTGTCCGGAGACGCATTGTCCGGAATTAGCGGCGTATCCTGACCAACGCACGCAGACAGAATCCAGCCCGCGACGCCCATGGCGACGATGACGGCAGCATATCCTCGTGAGCTCCTGATTCTCTTCATGACCAACCTTGCCCTACGCATGATAGAGATATTGCTCCATATGTGAAGTCAATGCACTTGCATTGGACATCCCGCTCGGCGAAGGTCGCACGCGTGACACCCGATGATCTCAAGGCACTTCGCAAGGAGCTTGCGTGCACGGCCAAGGAGCTCGCGCAGGCACTCGGCATCGAACAGGCGACAGTCCTTGCTTGGGAGAAGGGCGAGCTTTTTCCAACCAAGCCTGCGATCGACAAGATGGAGCAGCTTCGCGCGCGCGGCCCGGCGGCCATTCCAAAGAAGTCGAAGGGCGAAGGCCCCATGAGAGTGCTCGCGGATCCGGCGCTCTGGGCCATCGTGCGCAAGCTCCTTGCAAACAAAAAGTTGCGCGACGAAGTCACCAAGCTCGCCGCGGCCTACCCGGATCCCGCAGACGAATAGACCGCCGCTTTCGATTTGCAGTCATTCGCGGTCGTCGTCGGACGGCGTGTCGTCCTCGAGTTCTTCGAGCGCTTCGCGGCCGAGCCGATCGAGCTCGTTCTCATCGATCGACTCGATGGGCTCCTCGATGCGCTCGACATCCGGCGGAGATGCAACCGATTCGTTGCGCGGCGCAGAAGCCCCCTCGCCTTCCCCTTCTTCTTGGCTCGCGTCGGCTTCGTCCTCGACAAGGAGCGCACCCTCGTTCGGCGGCTCGCCGAGTTCATCCTCGTACGATTGACGCGATTCGTCCGTGAGCTCCGTGAATTCGCGCAACGTTGGCAGGTCCTTCAGGGATTTGAGACCGAAGAACTCGAGGAACGTGTTCGTGGTGCCGTAAATCATGGGGCGCCCCGGCTCGTCGCGTTTGCCGAGGATGCGCACGAGATCGCGCTCCAAGAGCACCTTGAGCACGGGTCCGCTGTCGACGCCGCGCACGTCGTCGATCTCCGGGCGCGTGATGGGCTGCCGGTAAGCGATGATGGCGAGCGTTTCGACTTGTGCACGCGAGAGGCGCACGGGCTTGTCTGCCGTGAGATCGCGGATGAAAGATGCATACTGCACGTTCGTGCGAAACACGAGGCCGCCGGCAACCTCATCGAGGTGGATGCCGCGCGTGGAGTAGTCTTGCCGGAGCTCGCCGACGATCTCGCGCACGCGGCTCACCGGCGCAGACGCGAGCTTGGCGAGATCCTTCGGCGTGATGGGCGCATCGCTCGCGAAAATCAGCGCCTCGAGCAGGCCTCGCAAGTGCGCGCGCTGCGAGATGGATTCGCTTTCGGCGAGAGCGGGCTCCTCATCTTCCTTGTCTTCCGCCGCGGACTCAGTGCTGTCATCGACCTCGGCGACAACGGGGGCCGGCGAGGGTTCCGCCGTCTCCTCGTCACTCTCTTGCGGCGGATCGGGCGAGGCTGAGTCCTCGTGCTCGGAGGACGCCTCCGTGCGCGCGTCGAGATTCGAAACGAGATCGTCGAACGACGCGGGCTTCGTGTTCGCCTTGGCTTTCTTGCGCTTCGTCACGTGCCGTCCTCGGGCGGAGTCTCCGCCGGCGCGTCCGCCACTTCGTCGATGATCCCCTGTGCGGAGAACTCGACTTCGATCGGCGAATCGGCGTCCGCTTGAAAGAGCTTCGTCATGCGGAGTCTCGTCATCTCGAGCAGCGCGAGAAACGTGATGACGAGATCGAACCGCGTCATGAGTCCTTCGAAGAGCTCCTCGAACCGCAGACGGCGCCCGACGCGGAGCAAATCCACGAGCTCGTTGATGCGATCGGTGAGCGTGATGCGCTCGTGCACGACGTCGTGTGAGAGCTTGACTTTGCTTCGCGAGAGGATTTCCTGAAACGCCTCGACGAGCGAGAAAAGAGGCACTTGCGCGAGCGGCGGCAGCCCCGTAGACACAGCCTCCTCGAGTTTCATGCCGCGCAAGAAGATGTCGCGACCGGAGACTCCGCGCGCGGCGAGCTCGCTCGCTGCCTGCTTGTACTTCTGATACTCGAGGAGGCGGCGGATAAGGGCTTCGCGCGGATCCTCCTCTTCCTCCTCGGCGAGCGCGTCGTCTTGCTGGCCCGGCGGCGGCGCAGGCAAAAGCACCTTCGACTTGATGTGCGCGAGCGTGGCCGCCATGACGAGGTACTCGCTCGCGATGTCGAGATCCAAAAGCTGCATGACGGCGAGGTATTCGAGATACTTCTCCGTGATAAAACCGATAGGAATGTCGACGATGTCGAGTTCGTGCTTCTGGCAGAGGTGCAAAAGCAGATCGAGGGGTCCCTCGAACATCGGCAAGCAGACGGAATATCCGCCTGCGCGTGCTGCACTCGGCTCGAGGTTCGACACGTCCGGGCTCGCTTAGAGGAAGCGCGGCGCGGCTTCAAGAGTTAAGGGGCCCCATCCGCGCCATCTCGCTTCGCTCGCTTGCGCCGCCTTCCCCTTGTCACGTGCTCGTCGGCCGGCTTCGCCGTCCTCCTGCGCGCGGAGCGGGGAAGGCTCTGAATGGATGGATCGTGGCAAGATTGTCCTCCAGTAGACCAGACAATTGCATGCAGATTGCACTCGCTACATATTCTGCGACAATGCGACGATTGTGGGCTCTTCTGCCCGCGCTGGATGGCGCAGCACGTGCGGCGAGCAACACGAGCAGCGCGGAGGGGTCCACTTAATGGGCTACGATACAGCTCGTGGACAAGGCACTCTTGGACGAGGGCGATCCGTATCTGGGTCAAGAGCTCGAAGGGGGCATCGAGATCCGCGAGCTCGTTGGACAAGGCTCGATGAGCCGGGTTTATCGCGCTTTGCAGAAAGGCGTCGATCGCTTCGTGGCGGTGAAAATTCTCCATCGCGAGCTCGGTGCCAACGGCGCGTTCGTCTCGCGCTTCATGCGCGAGAGTCAAATCGCTTCTCGCCTCTCGCATCCAAACATCGTGCAGATCTTGCTCACCGGGCAGCTCCCGAATCATGCACTTTACACGGTTATGGAGTACCTCGATGGCGTATCTCTAAAGCAAGCGCTTGCGGCGGCGGGCGGAAGCATGCCTTTGCCGCGCGCATTGCACATCGTCTTGCAGCTCTGCGAAGCAGTCGGGGAAGCGCACGCGCAGGGCATCGTTCATCGCGATCTGAAACCCGAAAACGTCATGCTCGTGCGCCGGTTCGGGGACGAGGACGTCGTCAAGGTCCTCGACTTCGGTGTTGCCCGCGTCAACTGGGCCGAAGAGGCGGCGACCAACGACGCCGGACTCATCTTCGGCGCGGCACGCTACATCTCGCCCGAGGGCGCGCAAGGCGGCGACGCGATGCCGGCGAGCGACGTCTACTCCATCGCCACGTTGCTCTATCGAATGCTCGCGGGCCGGACGCCCTTCGAAGGAGATCAAGCACTTCGCGTGCTCGTACAGCAGGTTCACGACGCGCCTCCGAAGCTCACGTCGTTCGCGCGCACGGCCCACGTACCGAATGCAATCTCGAACGTGATCATGGCAAACCTCGCCAAGGATCCTCGCGATCGCGCCTCCGACGCTCGCGCGTTCGCTCAGAGGATTCGTGACGCGGCCATGATGCCGGCACGTGATGCACCGTCTCGTCGCCCCCCCACATCACGCACATCGCGCACCGTACTGCTCACCGCACTCGTGCTCGGCACGAGCCTCGTGCCGCTCGTTTTGTGGAAGACGAACCGGCTCCGCGGGAGCGGCGTCGAGGAGCGCATCGTTGTGCAGGCGACAGATGCAATCTACAAGAATCGTCTCGCAGAATCTCCGGACGACGACGCCGAGAACATCGGAAACGAGGAGGCCGCAGCTTCGAGCGCGTCGCCTCTCGCGGAGACGAAAGCAGGCAAAGCGGCTGGTTCCGCGGTCTCGTCATCTTCGACGTACAAGGTCTCGCTCGGGGTGAGCGTCGAACAGCCGCAGCTCGGGCAGACCGTGGAATTGTCCGCTCGCGTCGCGCCCGCGAAAGGCAACTTCGCGGTTGCTTCGTTCCTCGTCACCGGCCCGGGGATCCCGAACGGCGTGACCGTGCCCGCGACGAGGACGAAGCCAGGGGTGTTCAAAGCGAGCTACGCGTTCGCCGAACGCGGCACGTTCGAGATTGTGTTCAACGCGCAGGTAGACCATAAGCCGTTGCAAGGTGCACGTATCCTCGTGGCGGGCGACGCTTCCCCCTCCGCTCCACTTGCGTCTCCGTTGACGGATCCGCTCACCACAACGCCCCCCGCAGAATCGACGGCCCCGCCGGAACCTGTAGCCCCACCGACGAGCCCAGCGGAACCGACGAGCCCAGCGGAACCGAGTGCGAGCGTGAAATGGATGTAATCCACATGCGAGCCTTGCTCGCGGGCGCAGCCCTCTCGTTGACCTCGATCTCCGCGCACGCCGAGCTGCCTCCACCCGAGCCAACACCAGAGATCCCCCCCGGCGCGTCGCCGGACGAGAAGGTCCAAGCCCGCATGGTCGCCATCGCGCGCGCGGGCGAGGCTCCGAACGCCGCCGCCGCCGCGCTCGCTCGCATCATCGATCGTCCCCATACGATCGCCGAGCTCCAAGCAGGCTTCATCGCGCTTCCCACAGCACCCATTTCGGCGGGGCAACGCGGCGGCGACACGCCCATCGTCGGAAGGATTGGTCACGGAGACGCCACACTAGAAGTAGGACTTCATATCCTTTATCGCTGGAATCGGTATTTCGCAGTCGGCGCCGGCGCGCTCTTTGCGCCAAGCCCCACGTCTGACACGGAATACGGTGGTCTTTCAGGGCTCAAGCGCACCCACTCACGGAGCTACCTCCTCATGGGGACGGAAGCACGCTTCATCCCCATTCATTACAAATACGTCGAAGCCTGGGTTGGTGCGACCGTCGGCGGCGTCGTCATCGCCGATCGCTTTACCGACGAATCGGAACCCGAGGTGCCAACCATCGTCGCCACGCGCCAGTTCACGGTGCGCTCCGAGGGCCTCGCTCTCGGCGGACAGGTTGGCGGAAGTTACTATTTGAGTGAGAATTGGATTTTTGGAATGAACTTGCGGGGCTCGACTTGGTTTCTCCCCACATCGCCGCGTTGCTCGATCCTTGGCGATTGCGCAACAGTGACCGGCGCCGTCGCTGCCATCGAATTCGGTATCACGATGGCCTACCGTCTCGCGTTATAGTTTCCAAATGGAAACTCTATAATCTAATTGCCATAAAAGAGGCGATCCGGTCGAGCACCAGGGCGACGACGGCGAGCAGACCGAGCGCGCGGACGGGCGCGAAAAGGGCGTGAACTTGCGCGGGACTCGCGGCGCGCGCGATGAGCGCGAAGGCGACTTCGAGCACGATCGCAGCGATGAGAACAGGCCCTCCAATGGCAACCGCGAGGCCAATGCCGGACGCAAGATCATGCGCCACGGCAGCCGCGGGGTGCGCGGACGGCGGGGCGGTCGTGAGGGCTTCGGCCGCGCGCGATGCTCCGCCGTTGGCGAGAAAGACGACGCTGGCAAAAAGCGAGAGCAGCACGCCGAAGCTCGATGCTCGTTCTTCAACGACGGCGAGGCCCGGCCCGACGGGCGAGCCACGAAGTACGTCGACGAGCCCGCCCGCCATGGTCGCGACCCAAAGCGGAATTGCGGCAGCGAGAGCGACGGGCAAGCCCAAGATGATCTGTTCGAGCGCCGAGAGCACCCACGGCAGCGAGCGTTCGGCGTTCACGACGGGCAAAAGGGATGGATAGATCGCGGCGGCAAGCGCGAGACCGAGGATTGCACGCGCCGGCATCGGCAACGCCTTGAGACCGAACGCGGGCACGAGCACGACGGTCGGCATGGCGCGCGCCCACGCGAGACCGATCGCAGCGAGATCATCCGTTGGCGGGAGATCCATCACGCCATGCTCTATACCGCTTTCGAGTTGACGGTCATTTGCTTCCATGATCATGTCAATCGAATCATGGCGCTCGATCTCTCGCTCGTCGGCAAGGCGAGCAACCCTTCGTCGTTTTCGTACACGTGGAAAGATGTCGTTCTTTACGCGCTTGGCATTGGCGCGA
This sequence comes from Polyangiaceae bacterium, assembly GCA_009781005.1. Taxonomy (GTDB): domain Bacteria; phylum Myxococcota_A; class Polyangia; order Polyangiales; family Polyangiaceae; genus Labilithrix. The sequence goes on from WQYX01000009.1 coordinate 40,345, forward strand.
AGAAAGACGAACTCGATTACCTTTATGAGGGACGCGGTCCAAAGGTGATTCCAAGTTTTGCGGTCGTCCCGGCGTTCCAGCCAATGTTCGAGATCGTTACGAAAACAGGCGGCGATCTTGCGATGATCGTGCACGGGGCCCAGCGTGTTCGCTTGCGCGGGCAAATCCCTGCTGAAGGCACGCTCACAACCACGGCGAAGATCCGCGGTATTTACGACTATCGAAAATTCGCAATTGTCGTCGTGGATACCGAAACGAAGGATCGCGCTGGCAAGGTGCTATTCGACACGACTTCGCAGATCATCTTTCGCGGGGAAGGCAGCTTCGGCGGCGAGCTTCCACCGAAAGAAGAAAAAGTTGCCGAGATCCCGAAAGGGAAGCCGGCCGACTTCCGCATCGAAGAAGCAACCTCACCGGAGCAGGCGCTGCTCTACCGGTTGTCGGGCGATCTCAACCCGCTTCATGCCGATCCCGAATTTTCTGCGCGCGTCGGCTTCACACAAGGTCCCATTCTCCACGGCCTATGCACGTACGGCTACATGGTCCGCCACGTTGCGAAAGGAGCGTGTGGGGGTGACGCAACGAAAATGACTGGCTTCGAGGGTCATTTCCGGAAGCCCGTATGGCCAGGCGACACGCTCGTGACGGAAGGCTGGAAAGTTACGGCAGGGAAAATTGCACTTCAAGTGAGCGTAAAGGAGCGCAGCGAAACCGTGCTCGCAGGCGCGTGGGTCACTAGGGACACGCCTTAGTTAGAGCGTGTAGGGCAGCCGTCGCGAGCGAATCGAGGCTAGGGCGGAGCGCGAGGAGCCCGCGTAAGCGTACTTGTCGTACGTGCGCAGGCACCGCAGCGCCCACCTGAGGTCCCGCCACAGGCGGGCCGACTGCGCCAAAGGCGCCATCGAAGCCGCATCGATTCGCGCAGCAGGCTGTCGAACACGCTCTTAGAAGAGAGCCCTTAACTCGACCTTATCCTTCTTTTTCTGCTCGAGCAGATAGTTGACGGCGCGCAGGATGCGCTGCTTGGTCGGACCGCTCAACGCGCCACCGGTGAGTGCAGCGTTGAGCGCACGCTGCGTGACGGGACGGCCCGAACGCGGTTTGGTAAATTCTTTCTTCTCGCCACCCTCCACGCTCTTCATCTGACGGCGAGCGAGTTTCAGGTCGCGATCCGTGCGCTGGAGGGTCTCGAGCTTGTGCGAGACCGCGAGGAGGCGGTTGCCGTTGAGTTGGTGGTCGGTGAGGAACGCGGAAAACTTGGTCGGGTCGGCCATGATTGAAGAGCAGCGCTCATAGTCTGCGTTTACGCCGGCGTCACCCTGAACATCTGAGAGGTAGTTACCAGCCTGCTGCGCGAATCATCCACCCCCGTCTCGGCAGGGTCGGATATCCAAAACCCACTTGCCCGAGGGACAAGTGGCAACGGCAGTGTTGACGCTCGCGTCGGGAGCCGAGCAATCCGTACTGCCGTAGGTGCACGTCATCGAATCAGGCCAGCACGGCGGACAATCTGAATCGGATTCAGGGGGAACCAAAGGGCAGTTCAACGGAGGAGGAGCGTTGTGCGCGAAACGCCAGTAGCCACGCGTGCACTGTGCAACGAGCACAGGACAGAGTCCGAAGCTGCACGAACTGCCCTCTGGCAGCGCGCACGCGTCACCGTCGGCAGGCGGCGCATCAGGACACTCCGCGCGATCGATCGACCCCGCTTCACTCCCCGCATCGATCGCCGGGGGCGCAGTCTCATGGCCGTCGCAGTTCGACGCCATGGATACGAGCGCTGCGAGCACCAGGCCAAGGGGCGACAGCATCGCACCCCATCGCCCGTATCGACATGGCTTCATCGCACAAATCATAGCTGTTTTTCGCCACTATCCGAGCGCGCCTAAAACACACTCACAGCCCGACGACGTCTCTGTGCCGCCGAACGACGTACCGCAGCTCGAGCGACGCGCGGCCGCGCGCAGGCAAATCAACGGTCCATTTAACGAACCCATCGGCGTCGGGTTTCGCCTTTGGCGTCGTCTTCTTCTCGTCGAAGTCGATTTCGACTTTTTCGATCTCGGAGACCGGCACGCGCTCGGTGATCTCGATGCTGCGCGCCGTCGTGTCGAGGTTCGAGAGGTGGACGCGGACGCGGTGAGATCTGCCGATCCACGTCGACGAGAGTAGACCGGGCTCCTCATCGACGGTCTCGATCTCGCGTCGTACGCGCACGTGCGGATCGGGGCCGAAGCCGAGCTCGAATTTCTCGCCGGCGGCGATGAGCGGGAGCTTGGTGCGACCGACGAAGCCACTCTCGCGAACGAGATCGACCGGACCCGCGAGGAGCGGCGCGCTGCCTGCGTTCGTCTGAACGGCGCGAACGAGCGCTGCCTCGGCGAGCTCGGGGTACGCGACGAGCGACGACGAAGATTTCGTCTCCATCGCGAGCGCGGGCACTCGGTACGGACGGCCATCGCTCGGGATCGTCGCACGGCTTTTCGCCGCGAGAACGCGTACGTCACCGCCATCGTCGATGCCCGGTACGCGCGCCTGTGGTGCGCCGCCGAGACCCGTGTGCTGGATCGCTTCGTTGCGCTGCTCGACGCGCACGACGTCGCTGCGACGTTGGACGACGAGCTCGTCGTCGAAGAGCGTGGGCGGCTTTTGGCCGAGCGACGGGCGCTCGGTCGAGAGCTTGAGCGCGACGTTCGGCCAATCTTCGCCGGTGTTTTGCCAGACGCATCCGTCGGTCGTGACCGAGAGCGTGCCGCCACGAAGCGTTGCGGTGTGCGCGGGGCGCCAGCACGCGCCGGGGACGATGTACTCGACGACGAGATCCGTCTTTGTCGCGGACTTCGCGTCGAGCGTGATCTCGATCGACGCGACGACGCGCGTCTCTTGGTGACCCGCGTACACGAGGCGCGCCTTGAGACGCTCGATCGTTCGCTCGAGATCGCGTTGCGCACGTATCGCGGCGTGCGCCTCTGCGTACGCGTCCGATTCGCGCTGCTCGAACGCGGTGGTCGCGCGCTTCGCTTCGGCGACGTCCATGAGCGTCCCGCGCGCGGCGTCCTCCGCGAGCTCCTTGGCGACGCATTTCTGCGCCTCTTGGAGCAAGACGATTGCGGCTTGGAGGCGCTTCACATTCGACGCGCCGACCTCGCACTCGCGACGCTTCTCTGCAAGCTCGGAGACGAGCGCTGCGTGTGCTCGCGCGGGCTCCGTCGCGACCGTGCGCCGAACGACGCGTGCTTCGCCGACCGCGACGCCGCTGCTGCTGCTGCGCGCGCAAACGCGAAGCGTCTTGTCGACGATCACCGGCGACACGTCTTCGATACGCACACGCGTGATCCCCGCGGGCAAATCGATCGACGCGCAGCGCTGCACGCTCGCGCGATCCTCGGTCACGGTGACCGCTTCGATGGGCGCCACAACGACGCGCGGCGTGCTCATGACTCCCTCCGATTGCCGCCAACGAGCTCCTGCTTCGCGGCGATCTTGATCGTGTAACGCGCCGAGAGCGTGCGCGCTGCGCCCGGCTCGAGCGACACCTTCCACGCGTAACCGCCGCGCAACGACTGTTCTTGATCCCAGCTCTCCCATGCGGGATCCACGGCGCTGACGTCGATCTTCACCTCGGTGTCGTCCTTGCGCGCAACCGGGATGCGCTCGCGCACCTCGACGTTGACGGCGCGCGGAAGCAAGTTGCGGAGCTCGACGTCGAGTTTGTGAACGAGCGCGAGCGATCCGCCGAGCAGGCCTGCGGTCTCTTCTTGGAACGTCGACGTGCGCGCGATCTTGATCGCGGGCTCGACGCCGAGGCCGATCTCGACGCGTCCGCGAGGCGGTGTCTCGGGCATGCGGCTCGTCGTGCGATACGTCGACGTTGCGTCGACGCCCGCGTCGTAGACGTCGAGCGGTCCGGAAAGGAGCGCGGCGTCGATCGGGCTCTCGATCTCGAGCAATTGATAAACCTGCTGCGCCTCACGCGGGACAGCGACGTAACGCAGCTTCGTCGGCGCGTCCCAGTCGGCGATAGGCACCGAGTGGAATGTGCCGTCCGCGGCGACGTCGCACGGCAAATCCGCCGCGTACACGTAGTCGTACGAGTCTGTGGAGTGTGCGAGCTCATAGCCCGGCGCAAGCGTGCTCGCGTCGATCGCGGCTTGCTCGATGGCATGCGAAGGCGCGCGTACGAGAGCGACTCGGCGGCGAGCCCCCAATCGGCGACCAAAGGCTTCGGTGTTTGCGCCTCGCCTTGGTCCTCGAGCAAATCGACCGAAGGCTTGCCGCTTGAAGCCGCGCGATCTCGGCGCGACAGCGATCCGCCTCATCGCGCGCGCGGAAGCCCGCAGAAGCGCACTTCGCTCGTTTCGTCCGCCACCTCGAGCACACGCTCCACGCGCGCGCCCCTTCGAAACACCGTCACACGCCCGATACGCGACGACATCACGCCGCCATGGTATGCGTCGACGCTTCTCACGTCACTGACTCAAAAGGAGTCCGCCATGGCGCTCGCCCCTGTCTACATCGTTTCGGCCACCCGTACTGCGATTGGCAGCTACCTCGGATCGCTGTCGTCGATCACGGCGCCACAGCTCGGCGCTGCCGTGATCAAGTCCGCTCTCGAGCGCGCGAGAGTTTCTCCTGACGACGTCGGCGAGGTGTTCATGGGCAACGTCTTGTCGGCAGGCATCGGCCAGGCGCCCGCACGCCAAGCCATGCGCTTCGCGGGATTGCCCGACGCCGTTGCTGCAACGACCGTGAACAAGGTGTGCGGCTCCGGGATGCAGTCCTTGATCTTCGGCGCGAAGACGATCGCTCTCGGCGACGAAGACATCGTCGTGGCAGGCGGCATGGAGTCGATGTCGAACGTTCCTTACTATGCAATGCAGGCGCGCCAGGGTTACCGCATGGGCAACGCCACGCTCGTCGACGGGATGATCCACGACGGTCTCTGGGATCCGTACGCAAACGTCCACATGGGAACGTGCGGCGACAAGTGTGCCAAGGAATACAAGGTCACGCGGGAAGAGCAGGACGAATTCGCGAAAGAGAGCTTTCGCAAAGCGCTCTCCGCACAAAAAGATGGCCTCTTCGACAGAGAGATCACGCCTGTCGCCGTCCCGCAGCGCAAGGGTGATCCGATTATGGTGAAGCTCGACGAAGGTCCGTCAAAGGGCGATCCATCGAAGATTGGCGGCCTCAAACCGGCGTTCGCGAAAGACGGCACGATCACCGCGGCCAATGCCTCGTCGATCAACGACGGCGCAAGCGCGCTCGTCCTTGCGAGCGAGGCAGCGGTGAAGAAGCACCATCTGTCACCGCTCGCGCGCATCCTTGGCTACGGCGGCGCAGCGCAGGCGCCCGAATGGTTCACCACGGCACCCGTGAAAGCGATCGACACGACGCTCGCCAAGCTCGGTCTCAAGGTGGACGACATCGATCTCGTCGAGATCAACGAAGCCTTTGCCGTCGTCGCCATGGTGAGCGCGCGGCTTTCGAAGATCGATCTCGCGAAGGTGAACGTTCGCGGCGGTGCCGTGGCGCTCGGTCACCCGATCGGCGCGAGCGGCGCGCGCATCGTGACAACCATGCTCCACGCACTCGAGGACATGAACAAGAAGCGCGGTCTCGCGGCGATCTGCATTGGCGGTGGCGAGGCGCTCGCCATGGTCGTCGAGCGCGTCTGAGACATGCTGCATGATCGTTCGCGGGAGCTGTCGTCCACGCTCAGCATGTTCGCGACGAGAACGCCAACGCTCCCGCCCGCAACGCACACGAACAGCTTCGCGGTCGGCGGCCGCGAGATCTTGCTCATCGAGCCCGCAACACCTTACGCGGACGAGCAGCGTGCGTTCCTCGAGTGGGCGCGCACACTCTGTTTGCAAGGGCGGAAGCTCGTTGCGATCGTGGCAACGCACCACCATCCCGATCACGTCGGCGGACTCGACGCGATCGCGCGCGAGCTCGGTGCAGGCGTTTGGGTCCACGAAAAAACCGAGGATCTCCTCGACGCAACCGCGAGGTTGCACGTGACGCGAAGGCTTCGCGACGGCGACGAGATCATCCTCGACGGGGCACGCCCCGAGGCGTGGCGAGTGCTCTTCACACCGGGTCACGCGCCAGGGCACGTGTGCTTGTACGAGCCCGAGGCGCGCACGCTCATCGTGGGCGACATGGCTGCAAGCACCGGCACCATCGTCGTCGCGCCCGACGAAGGCGACATGCAAGAGTACATCGCCTCGCTCGAGCGGCTCGCGTCGCTCGATGCAACCATTGCGTTGCCTGCACATGGTGAGCCGATCCGCGAGCCGGCCATGCTCTTTCGCAAGTACGTCGCGCATCGAAAAATGCGAGAGAAGAAGATCTACGACGCCGTGGCTGCGTCGGGATCGAACGGTGGCACGCTCGCCGAGATCGTCACGGTGGCGTATGCCGACACGCCCGAGGACCTCTGGCCCTTTGCGAAGCTCAGTCTCGAAGCACATCTCGTGAAGCTCGTACGCGAAGGCCGCGTTGCACGGCTCGCGCGTCCGGTGTCTGATCGCTTCCGACTGGTGTAGTGTTTTGCGGCTGTGTGGGAGCGGACATTCCTCGGTATGAGCGTGATCGTCGGTCTCGGCCTCGACGCTGCCGTCGCCGCGCTGCCTGAGGAGCGAAGGGGCACAGCGGCCAAGCTCATCGCGTACCTGTCGGATCCGCGCAAACAAGTCCGCGCGCGAGCCATGGCGCTCGTCATGCAGGAGCTCGCAGAGTCCATCTCGGAGATCACCATCCGATGAGCATCGAACGCGCGCGGATCATCAAGGGCACCCGAGACCCGTCGCCCGCCGTGGATGTGGATCCACCGGTTCTCTTCGCTCGGCGCATTCCGAAGGCATTGGCCGACGCACACGAAGAAGCTTCGAGGATCGTGGCGAAGGCAAACGAGAGGGCATCCGAGATCATCGGAGAGGCGCGCGCGTCGGTCGCGCACATTGCAGCCGAAGCATCGATGGAGGCACGCGAGCAAGAGATCGCAAAGCTCGCCGCCGAGCTCCTCGTCGTTCGCGCGGCCGAAGAAGTGCGACGCGAGCAAGAGATGGATCGAACGATCGAGATGGCGGTTCTTCTCGCCGAGCGAATCATCGGCGAAGCGTTGCGCATCGATCCAGGGCGCATCGCGTTCGTTGCCGCCGAAGCGCTTCGCGAGACGCGCGGGGCCCGCCAGCTCCGCATCGAGGCAAACCCGGACGACGTCGCAGCGCTCCATGCGGCGCTCGAAATCCTGGGGGCTGAGGTCGCGAACGTCGTGCAAAATCGCGAACTATGTCGCGGCTCGCTCGTCGTGCACACCGAACTTGGGCGCGTCGACGCGCGCGTCAGGCCACAGCTTGCGCGTCTCGCGGACGCGCTGCGTGAGGCCTTGCGTTCTCCGGCGTCGGCGCGGAGCAGACCAGGATGACCGAAAAAGCAGCGAAGGCTAAGCCGGCTTGGGTCACGAACCTCCTCCTGTTCCTCGCAACCGTTGCGAGCGTGCTGCTCACGGGCGTCGCCAACACGGGCAGCGACACGTCGTTCGGTGCACTCTTTTCGCGCGACTCGATCGCGCACGGCGCGGAGTTCGCCGGAACACTTCTGAGTATTCTCGTTGCACACGAACTCGGTCACTACATCGCTGCGCGCATTCACAAGGTGAAAGCATCGCTTCCGTACTTCATCCCGCTGCCACTCTTGAGTCCCTTTGGGACCATGGGCGCGGTCATTCGTATGCGCGGCACCATTCCAACTCGCCACGCGCTGCTCGACATCGGTGCATCGGGCCCCCTCGCCGGGCTACTCTTCGCGATCCCGCTGTACGTGTGGGGCGTTGCTCACTCGTCGCTCGTGACCGTAGGCGATGACACCATCTGGTTCGGAGAGTCGATTCTCATGAAAGTGATTCATCGGCTCGTGGGGCCCCCCATTCCTGAGGGAATGGATATCCAGCTTTCACCGGCCGGATTCGGTGCTTGGGGCGGCCTCTTCGTGACCATGATCAACTTATTACCGGTTGGACAACTCGACGGCGGCCACGTTGCCTACGCTCTTTTCGGTCCAAAACAGGATCGTTATGCGCGCTTCGTGCATCGCTCCATGCTCGCGTTCTTCTTCGTCATCGTCTTCGGCCACCTCGCGCGCGACCTAGTTTCCGGCGCGGGCGCCTACCATCTTGGCCGGCACGTTGCGAACAGCATGTTCTGGCTCGTCTGGTTCCAGGTGCTTGCCATCCTTGGAACGCTCTCACGTGATCCACAGCGCCCGCGCACGTCACAGCACACCATGTCAATCCGCACCCGACTCATCTCCACGATTGGTCTGCTCGTCATCGCGAACCTCGCGCGCGACCACCACAACCCCATCTACCTCATTGCCTTCTTTGGAGGCCTGGCACTGCTCCTTGCCATGGAGATCAAGGGGGGAACCTTACGACACCACGATTTGCTAGAGCACCCGGAAACTGCGAGCACCCCGCTCGATTCGGGTCGGAAGGCCATCGCCATCGTGACATTACTAATGTTCGTGCTGCTCTTCATGCCAGAGCCTTTCACAATGTAACAGCCATGCAACCAAAAGGTTGCATGGCTGGTGGGTCCCTCAAACTAGAACGCGTTTGATAACCGTCGCGAGCGGCGCGAGGCCAAGGCGGGCCCGAGGAGCCCGCGTAAGCGTACGTTGTGGTACGTGCGCAGGCACCGCAGGGTCCAACGAAGGCATCGCGCCGCGCAGCAGGTTAGCAAACGCGTTCTAAACGACTTCGTAGTCCTCGATGACCGGATTCGCGAGCATCTCGTCAGCCATCTTCGCGAGGTGTTCTTTGATGTCGGCGCCCGCAACGCGCTCGTCGACATCAATCTCGATAAGCTTGCCAACACGTACGGAGCGAACTCCGTTGAAACCGAGCTTGTCCAAAGCGCGGCGTACGGCATCCCCCTGAGGATCGAGAACTTCGGATTTCAACCGGACGAGCACCGTGACTTTCATGATCGACCTTCAGATTCGGAGGTTCTGTGCGATGCGGGTAAGTGGCGGACGGGGATCCGGCTCAAACGTTTCGCCGGTGATTCGTTCGAACGCTTCGATGTATCGCTTGGCGGCGCCAACGCGAATATCAGGCGGCAAAGGGGGTGGTGCACCGTCACCGCGATAGCCGAGCGTCGTGTAGTAACGTCGCACGAAATCCTTATCGAGCGGCTCCGGATCGAGCCCTGCCCGAAAGCGCTCGTCGTACGTGTTGGCCATCCAGAAGCGCGACGAGTCTGGCGTGTGGATCTCGTCGATGACGACGATCTCGCCTGACTCCGTGGTGCCAAGTTCGTACTTCGTATCGACGAGAATGAGTCCGCGCTCGGCACAGATTTTCTGTCCAGCCTCGAAAAGCGCCATGACCATGTCCGCGGCGCGATCGAAGTCTTTCGCAGGGATATCGCCCTTGGCGAGGATCTCTTCGCGAGATGCACTCACGTCATGTTCGCCGAGTGGCGCCTTGGTGGCGGGCGTGAGGAGCGGACGCGAAAGCTTCTGATTTTTCTTGAGGCCATCCGGCAGCGCATGACCGCAGAAGCGACGCGCGCCAGCCTCATAATGCGTCCACATGCTGGTTGACGTGGAGCCGGTGATATACGCGCGCACAACCATCTCGACCGGGAGGGGCTTGCACAGAATGCACTCGAGCACGTTCGGATCCGGCATGCGGATGTAGTGGCTCTTGGCTACATTCTTCGTCTTTTCGAACCACCACGCCGCAAGCTGATTGAGCACCTGCCCTTTGAACGGAATGGTTCCGAGGATGCGATCGAAGGCACTGATTCGATCCGTCACGATGATGAAGCGCCGATCCCCTCGGCTGTAGTTGTCGCGGACCTTGCCTTCGTACCGCGCGCCCAGATCCTCGAAGTGCGTGGCTTCGAGGGTCCGATCGAGATGAGCCCTGAGTACTTCGTCGTCGATCTTCATCACACACGTCTCATTTGGAGAGGCGCACGTCTACGCGCCGATCTTTACGCCACCCCTCTTCGTCTTTGCCCGTGGCATCGAGCGCGCCACGAGATGTCTCACGCATCTTGGCGCTGTCGACACCGAGGCTTGCCAAATACGAGTGCACTTGGCGCGCGCGCTTGGCCCCCAGGGTCATGTTGTATTCGGTCTCACCGCGCGGATCGGCACGACCGACGAGATCGACCGCGCGGCCCTTGAGCGGACCCGTGGTCAGGCACTTCGCTACGCCCTCGAGCACATTCTTCTCGTTTGGTGTGAGTTCGTCCGAATCGAAATTGAACTTCGGCGCCTCTTGAACGACGTTCTCGAATTTGAGGTTGCACGCCGCGACGATTTCGTTGTCGACATTGATGGCCGTCTTGTTGTCGCTTGCCGACGCCGAAGCCTGCGCATGCACCGTCTCCGTGGTTGCCGCGTTCGCGGCCGTATGCGGCGGAGGCTGCTCTTCTTTGTTGCCGCACGCGACGCCAGCAACGGCGAAGAGGACGACGGGCACGGCAAGTGTGAACTTTTTCATTGTCATGGGTCTCCCTGCGGACGGACGCAGAACTCGTGGGGTCGCCTAAATAATCCCTCTTTCGTGCGCGTCAATGATTGTTCCTTGCGCACAAGGCGCGCGCCGATCGAGATTCGTGAACGATGCCTCCTGCGCGCATCATCTTCTGGGCTGCAACGCTCGGCGGCATCGTCGTCTCTGCGCGCGCGATCCTCATCGGGCCGCCTCCGCTCGTCATCGCAGTTGGTTACGTCCTTGCGTACTTCGCGATCCTCCTCTCGGGGGTGTTCGTTCTGCGCCTCCGCATGTTCTCGGATGCGATCGTGCAGGGCAACGCCGGCGCGCGAGGTGTGGTCCTCACGTTCGACGACGGTCCCGATCCGGTGCACACGCGCGAAGTGCTCGCGGTGCTCGCAGAGCACGGCGCAAAGGCAACCTTCTTCGTCATTGGAAGGAAAGCCGAGGAGCACCCGGACGTCGTTCGCGAGATTGTCGCGGACGGGCATGCCGTCGGCATTCACGGCTGGGCGCACGATCGCCTTTTGTCGCTGCGAAGCAGCAGGCGCGTGCAAAAAGATCTGCGTCGCGCCATGCAGGCGATTGAAACCATCACGGGAGAGAGGCCTCTACTCTTTCGCCCTCCCATCGGTCACACGAACCTGACGATCGCGCGTGAGGCCGACAAGCTCGATCTCGAAACTGTCGGATGGTCGGCCTCTGCACGCGACGGATTGCGGACGACCAAGCCCAAAGACGTCCTCCGGCGCATCACGCCGAACCTGAAGGACGGTGCGATCCTTCTCTTGCACGACGCGCCCGAGCGCGGCACACGCAGACCTTCCGGCGTTGCGGCACTGCCGGAAATTCTCGCGCGAATTCGTGACCGCAACCTTAAGGTTGCCCACCTCCCCGACTGGCTCGATCTCGATCAGGATGACGACGCAGCTACCGGGAGTTCGACGACGAAGCGCGCACCTCCTTCGTAACTCGGATCAAGATCGATGATTCCAGCGGCGCCTTCGACGATGCTGCGGCACACGGCGAGGCCGAGCCCGCTGCCCGCTCCTGCGCCCTTCGTCGTCATGAAGGGTTCGAAGATACGCGCGCGCAGATCCGGGGCAACGCCCGGTCCGTCATCTTCGACTTCAACGCGGACGCGCCTCTCCGTGCCCTCGCCTTCGACCTTCGCGACGATTCGCACCGTGCGCGATTTGCCTGCGGCGTTCGAAGCAAGCGCCGAACCGGCGTTGAGCAAGAGGTTCAAGATGACCTGCGTGAGATGCTGCGGTGAGATGGCAACGAAGAGATCCTCTTCGACATCGACGTTTTCTTCGATATCTCGCCACTCTTTCTGCGTTCGAACGAGGACGAGCGCATCGCGCACGACTTCGGCGACGGAGGCGCGTGCGGGGCGCCCCAATGGAGCGCCCTGTTCGGGGCGTGCGTAGTCGAGCAAGTCACGCACGACGACGTGAATGCGCTCGGTCTCTTTGCGCATACGCCGCAAAAAATCTGCGCGTTCATCGGCATCCATCGATGCATCTTCGAGCAGATCGTGCATGCCCATGATGGCGGCGATGGGATTGCCGATCTCGTGCGCAACGCCGGCAGCGAGTCTGCCGACACTCGCGAGTCGCTCGCTACCCGCAAGCTGTTCGCGTGTCTCGCCAAGCCTTCGCGTCGTGGCCTTAAGTTCTGCGACCTTTGCGCGCATGGCCTGTTCGTCGGCACGTAAACGCATAGCCATGGCTCGCACGCTCGCACCAAGCTCGCCGATCTCGCGTGCCGCCGATGTTGGCAGCTCGAAGGTGCGCGCTCCGGTGGCAACGCGATCCGCAGCACGCGCGAGCTCCTCGATGGGGCGCACCATCGCGCGCGTCAGTGCGATGTACGCGAAGACGAGCAACGCGAGAGCGAAAATACCCATGTAGAGTGCAATCGCGCGAACGACGGTGAGCATGCTGCCATCGTCGACGTGAGGTTGGAGACCTCGCGTGATCTGCGCGATCGCGAAGAAGAGCGGCACGTACGCGACGAGAATGATGCCCGCGAGAGCGAGCAAGATCTGCACGCGAAGCCCGGGTCCCGTGTGAGGTCGCACGACACCCGCTTATACCGCTTTCAACCTACCCCGAAGATGCCCGCGACTTGGTACACCACGACGGCCGCGACGTATCCGAGCGTGTAGGTGTACGCGAGAACGAAAGCTGGCCATCGCCACGTCGACGTTTCTCTACGGATGGCGGCCACCGTGCTGACGCATTGGCACGCAAGGACGAAGAAGGCGAGGATCGCGAGGCCCGTTCGCACACCGTAAAGCGGGCTGCCGTCCGGCTTCTTCGCTTCGCGCAATCGCTCCGTGAGCGGAGCGGAATCATCGGGCGCATTCTCGACGCCGAAGATGACGCCCATCGTACCGACCATGACTTCGCGCGCGCCGAACGCGCCGATGAGACCAACGTTGATGCGCCAGTCGAAGCCAGCGGGCTTGGTCACGGGTTCGACGGCGCGGCCGATGGTGGCGGCAACGCTCGATTCGATCCGGTGCTCGGCAGGAGTGCTGCCAGGCATGGGCACCGCGAGCAAGACCCAGAGCACGGTCGAGACTGCGACGATGGTCGTGCCAACGTCGCGCAAGAAACGCTTGGCCGCCTGGCCAGCCTTGCGCAAGACGACGTAGGCCTGGGGCACACGGTAAGCCGGCATCTCGAGCACGAGCGGCAAGCCTCTGCCTTTCGTGACGGTGCGCCGGAGGATCCATGAGGCGCAGAGCCCCGCGACGATACTTGCAACATACAAGCTTACGAACAGTGCCGCTCGAAAGAACGGCGAGCGATCCCAGAAGAACGCGGCGAGCACCAAGCCGTACGTTGGCAGGCGCGCCGAGCAGGTCATCAGCGGAATGACGAGGATCGTCGTCAGTCGCTCGCGCGGATCGCGCACGATGCGCGTGGCCGAAATGGCAGGGACCGCGCAGGCATGGCCCATGAGAAGCGGCAGGAAGCTGCGGCCACTCAGACCGAGCACGCGCAGCAGCCGATCCATCAAGAACGCGCCGCGGGCGAGATAGCCGCTCGACTCGAGGAGCTCGAGGGCGATCGTGAGGATCACGATCTGGGGCATGAACGCGAGGACGGTGCCGGCGCCACCGAGGATGCCGTCGGTCACGAGCGACGTGAAGAGATTTCGGCCAAGGATTTTCGGCAGACCCGCGCGCGCGAAGCCGAGCAACCGATCCATCAGAACGGAGGCCGGATCGGCAATGAGGAACACGGCGGCAAAGACGAGCGCCATGATTCCAATGAAAAAAAAGGGCCCGATGATCGGGTGGAGCAGCACGCCGTCGATGTGCTCGGTGATATGGCGGCGCGCGAGCTCGCGGCGACTGCCCACATCGCGCACGACATTCTTCGCGACGGACGCTGGATCGAAATACTTGGCGGCGCGCGCGTCGGCGCCTGCGCGCAGACACTCGTCCACTGCCGCGAGAACGGCACGCGCGGTTGCGTCCCTTTCGTGTGAATCAACGAGGACTGCGGGGACTCCAACGGCGTCCGCGAGCGCGTGCGGATCGAGCTTGCGACCTTCTGCCGCGAGCACGTCTGCGTGCGTGAGGGCGAGCACGATCGGGAACTTCGTTCTTGCGAGCTCGCGCGTGAGACGAAGTCCGAGTGCGAGGCGCGTGGGATCGACGACCTGCACGATCACCAGACGATCTCCCTTGGATTTCGCCGTGTTGAGGAACGTGCGCGCAACGCCTTCGTCGGTGGCGGCATCGACGGTTGCCTCGATCGAATAGAGGCCGGGCAGATCAGCGAGGGTGGCTCTTACACCCGACGGAAGGACGACCTGTCCTTCGAGGATGTCGACGGTGATCCCGGGATAATTGCCGACGCGAGCATTCTCGCCGGTGAGCGCGTTGTACACCGAAGACTTACCCGAGTTCGGACGCCCGACGAGCGCGATGAGGAGATGCCCTTCGCGCGCATTTCGAGAAGCAGGGGCGTGGCTCGTGTCATTCGTCCCGTCGTGACACGTCGCGCTCACGGCACCACCGGTGCAGGCACGCACGCGATCGACGACGCGAGCTCGCGCGCAATCGCGAACTCACCGCCGGACGCCGTGCGAACATGCAGCGGTCCGCCAAGTGCCGCCCTCCGGAGCACGACGAGCTCTTCGCCTTCGTGCAGCCCCACCGCACCGAGCCACGCTGTCGCATCCGCTTCGAGACCGACGAACGACGCAATCCGGAACTGCATCCCGAGAGCAGCATTCGCGAGGGAGGACAGCGTCACTAAGAAGATCATTGACCAACGAAGATGAAAGTCAATGTCGAAAATGGTCGCGATGGAAAGTGCAGCGCAGGCCCCCCTGAGGTCCCGCCGTAGGCGGCCGGGCAGCGCCGAAGGCGCCGTCGATGCTGAGATTCGCGTCAAATTGAAAGCGGAAAGGCGCGGGAGATGGCTTCGGCGATGCCCCCACCTGTCGTGCTCGTGTGCTCGAGCACGTCCGTGGCAGCCTTCTTCACCTCCTCGGGTGCGTGACCCATCGCGAAAGAGCGCCCACCCGCCGACAACATGGGCAGATCGTTGAGCCAGTCGCCGACGCACACCGTTTCGGAGACGTGTACGCCGTAATGCTCTGCGATCCACGCGAGCGCCGTGGCTTTCGACCCGCCCGCAGCGCGCGCGACCATGCCCCACTGCGTGCTCTCACGTCGGAACGGAAACGTTGCAACCTGCATTGATTCGGTTGCGTCGCGATGGATGTCATCGACGATGCGGCTGATGTCGGCTTCGGCGCCGAGCGCGACCACCGCAGTCATTCCAAGCTCCGAGGTCCACAGAGCGTGCTCGGTGATGCGGCGCGCGCAGCGAAGATCGGTCGACCACGTGCGCACGAACGGCAAGTAATCTGCGCCGCGCGCGTCGTGAACAATGGCGTCCTCGGCGAAAAGGAATGCAACCAAATCGTTGCGCTCGAGGCATGCACGCAATCTCCTCGCCGCTCGGCCGCGAATGCCTTGATGAAACAGGGTCTCGTTGCCCTGCACGTTGACGATGTGGCTGCCGTCGGCGCAGCCCACCGGTCCCACGATCCCAAGCAACTTGGCGGTTGCATGCGTGCCAGAGTAGAGGCGCCCCGTCACGATCGTGACGGGGACACCGCACGCCTTGAGTTTCTTGATGGCGAGGACGTCTTCTTCGTGTGCGTCGCCATTGTGATCGAGCAGCGTGCCGTCGAGATCGATCGCCAGGAGCTTGTATGGAATCGCGCTCGCCTTGCGGCTTCGTTCACGCCGACGTTCAGCGCGTGCTGACACGTTCATTGCCGTACGCCGTCCAGACTGCGATCGTACGGGACGGTCACGAAGCTTCTGGGTAGACGGAAACCTTCTTCTTGTCGTTCGTCTTCCACTCGTACGCAACGACGCCGTCGACGAGCGCAAAGAGCGTAAAATCGCTCCCTCTGCCAACGTTCGTTCCCGCCGCGATGGTCTCGCCAACTTGACGGACGAGGATGTTGCCCGCGCGAACGGCCTCACCGCCATAAACCTTCACTCCGCGACGCTGCGAATTCGAATCGCGACCGTTGCGAGTGCTACCTGCGCCTTTTTTGTGAGCCATGTGAAACTCTCTTCGTCCGTGCGATCAGCCGGTGATGCCCGTGATTTCAAGGGCGGTGAAGGGTTGCCGATGTCCGGATTTGCGGCGGTAATTCTTTCGGCGGCGAAACTTGAAGACGATGATTTTGCTGGCGCGGTCTTGAGCGACGATCTTCGCCTCGACCTTGGCTCCGGAAACCGTGGGCGTACCAACCTTAATGTCTTCGCCGCCGCCCACAAGGAGGACCTCGTTCAGAGTGACAGCGTCGCCCACGTTGCCTTCGAGCTTTTCGACGCGAAGCTTGTCGCCCTGCGCCACTCGGTACTGTTTTCCGCCTGTTCTGATGACCGCGTACATTGAAGAGCCCTCTTGGTGTGCCGCGCGAATCAGCCAAAAGAACGGATCGCAACGGCGGGGTTGGGACGCGGCAGTATATTCAGGAGCCCCATTCGGTCAATAGCGGTGTTGGAAGAGCACATCGAGGATCGACGTCCCCTTGTCGCCGCGGGTGATGACGGTCGACCATTTCGGCAGAAACTGCCAGTCGACAAAAAGGTACGTCGTGTCCTGTTCGCGCGCCGAAAACCCCTGCGCGTAACCGAACTGTACCTTGAGATCACGCCGCAAACGATAACCGACTTTCGAGCGCGCGCGGTTTGCGCTCGTCGAGTCTTGCTCGAAGTCGACGTTCTCGTCGAGCTCGCCGAGGGCCTGATTTAGACCCGCCGACGCGACGCTTGCACCCACTGCCGTCGCCTGGACGCCGGACGCATCGGAATCGAGTCGGCCAAATAGTAAGAGAGAGAGTATTTCGTTTTTTGAATACGCGGGGTCGCTCCGCAAAACGAGTTTGCCTGTCTTGATGGGACCGGCGAACTCCACCCAAACGCGCGTGCGATCCGGCGCGTCCCAATACGCTGCAGCGACGACCTGCGGGTTGTCGGGCGCGTCGCCTGGCGCAAACGTCACCGTGCCGTGATCGACAATGAACCTTCGACCCTGCACGTCGATGGTGCCGTTCGATTTCAGGTTGAAAGAACCCGTGATGGCCATCTCTTTGGCTATCTCAACGAGTGTCTTGCCTTGCAAGTAGACGCGGACGCCGCGACCTTGAATGAGAACGTCGCTCCCGAGCACGACGGTGAAGCGCATGGTTTTTTGATCGGCCGCCGCATTTGCATCCGCTGCGCTGCTGCGCCCCGTGGCAACGGGGACGAGCGCGCCGCTCGGAGCACGCACACCAATGGCAATGGTCTTATCCGGATCGAGCGATTGCAACGTCTGGGTGGGTCTGTCGGGCACCGTGATCTCGGCGCGAGGGATGGTGGTCGTGACGAGCAACTCTCTGCCATCGCCCGACATCGTCATCGACGAGCGAACCTCGCCCGTAGCCGCCGCGTACGTTACGCCGTCGGAGCTGAGCGGAATGCCTCCCTTTTGCGGGATGGTGATGACGGCTTCGGCACCCTGGAATTGGATGCCGTTCATGCGACCGGTCAAAGACGCGCGGAACTCTCCCGAGCCGATCTTGCCGCTCATGTCCTCGATACGGAAGACGCCGCTCTTGTCGAAGTCGGCCTTCGCTCGGATGTTCGTCAGCTCTTCGCCCATCGCGTTGACGTAGAAGCGCCCGCCTTCAATCGCGAGCCCGCCCTCGAAAACCTGCGTGTTCGCATCGATGGACGCGCTGCCCCGACCGTCGACGCGTCCGTCGATCTCGGGAACGAATTTGCGCACGAGCGGGCGAAGGATGCCGAGCTTCATGGCGCGCACGTCGTAGTCGACGCGCGTTGCGAGCGCGCGATTCCAACTTAGATCGAGCCCCTTCCATCCGAGCGCTCGAGAAAGGATCTGCGCCGTGGAAAAGCCACCGTCGTCTTGATCGATCCGCGCGGACGAAAAGAGCATGCCGTCTTGCGCGCGGACCTGCACACCGCCGGACTTGACGCGCACGTTGCCGACGGTGAGACCATCGACCTTGGCGTCGGCTTCGAGCGACGCGTTTTCGTTCAGTTGACGAAGCTTCAGGCGACCGGTGAGCGCGCCGCGCAAACCGATGGGACTCGGGACGAGCGCGAGCTCGATGTTTCGCACGTCGAGCTCCGCGGAGGCGCGCCATGGCAGGTCCTGATCTTGGTCGTCGGTGACTCCGCGGATGACGTCACGTGCTTGAACACGGGCAATCACGAGCCCACGAAGGTGACCGCTCTCGCGCGTCGTCGCAGCGCTGCGCGGGCGCGGATCCGACGCAACGTCGCTCTTGGGTCGCTCATGTTCGTCGGCGCTGAGCGAGACGACGACACGTTCTCCATCCCAGCGCGCATCGATCGCTCCATCGACCGGCTCATAACGCGGCTGATTCTTTGCGATCACCTCCTCGCGCACGTCGTTGAAGCGGACGGTTGCGGTGACGTTTGGCCGACCAAGCCTGCCGGTAAGCTCGGTGCGCCCCGCGAAGGTGCCGTGCATGTCGGCCGCGCCAGACCATAACGGGATGTCGTGGAGTGCGCGCTCGGGAACATCGACGATGGCCGAGGCCACGAGTTTGCCGAAGTCGCGACGGGTAAACGCTCTCTTGCCCATCGCGATGGCTGCAAGCGGCACGCGCACTTTTGCTCCCGCGCTCGCGACCGTGCCGTGACCATCCCAGACGAGCCCCGAGACTTCGGCGTCGTCGGTGCGCGCATCATATGCAAAATGCACAGATCCATCGATGTCGTGGAGATGGATCGACTTCTTCTGCGCGTCGCTTAATGCGAGATCGAGGCCCGCGGTGCGCACAGTCGCGCGAACAGCGGGCAGCGCCTTTTCATCGCCGCGTTCGACGTAACCCGCGAGATCGACGATGCCGCTCGCCTGCTCCAGCGTACGGCCTCCGAAGACGACCGCCCCTCCGAACAGGGCTGCACCCTGAGCAAGATCGATCCTGCCACGAACATCGGCCGTGCCGGTGGCGCGCGCGAAGCTCTCGCCGGTAAACCCTGCCGGCAAATCGATCTGTGCATCTTGCACCTTTAGCCAGCCCACGGGACCCGCGGCAACGCGCGCATTTGCGCGGACATGACGATCTTCGAACGCGGCGTGGATCTCACCGCCAACGTCCTGACCAGCCGTGATCGACAGGTCGGCATGACCCTCGGTACGCGCTCCACGCATGCGCACATCGACGTCGAGCGACGTGCGCGTTCCCTTTGGCAGACCTCGAAGCTGCGCGATGCCGGTCAGGGCCGCAACGCGCTCCAGGTCGACGTTCTCACCCTTCGCGACAAGACTTTTCATACCGCCGGACATACGCGCGTCGATCTCGACGGGCTCACCGAGACCGGTCATGCGGGCGCCTCGTACTTCGACGTGATCTCGATCGACGCCGATGGCCGATGCTTCGAGCGTCACGCCGCCACGGACACCGCGTTTGCGGACGCGAACCTCGACGTTCGACAGCCGCGTCGACGGCACGAGAGTGACCGTTGCCTTGGCGTCGACGGAGGAAAAGTCGAGCGGATCCTTGTCTTGTACCTTGAGATGCACGCCGCCCACGCGAGCGGTGACGCCGAGGACGGGCGCGGCGAGCGAGCCCGTGATGGTTGCGCTGGCGCGAACGTCGTCGAGCGACGCCGCGTCGACGGCAATGCCCGCGCCTTGCGCGACGGCTTGGGCGTTCACGGTGGCCTTCGTGAGATCGATCTTGCCGGTGGCGCGAACCGAGGCACTTCCCCGTGGGAGTCCTTGCACGCGCGCGACGGCGCGCAGATCGGCGGCGCGCGCCGTGACGTCGAAGTTCGCCGTTCGCGCCGAAAGATCGGCGGAGACATTGCCAACGGCGTCGAGCCCAGGCTCCGTTGCGCGGAGCTTGACCGAAGCTTTCTTTGCGTCGAACGATCCGTCGGCCGTGAGCTTGGGTAGCGGCGTCCCGGCAGCGGTGGAGGGTTTCGATGCAACCGTGAAGTTGCCCTTTGGCCCACCGTCGTCCATCGAACCTTCGACGTGAATCGCACCCGAGACGTCGGTGCTCGTCGATCCGAATGCGCTCGCGTCGACGTGCTCGACGTCGACGTCGGCACGGAACGTCTTGACGGCGCCAACATCGAACGTGCCTTTCACCGTTGCAGCGCCTGCTCCGACCTCGGCGCGCGCGTCGACGGCGAGCGACGGCAGTGTGCCTTTGACCTTTGCCGAAAGTGCGACGGGCTGCGCGAGCGCAGCCGCCGCAGGAAAGGCACGCGAGATGACGTCGGCCGTCGTCTTCGTGATGTCTACCGAGCCTTCGACCCGATCACCGTCGATCGATGCATGCACGGAGAGCGGAATGCCATCGACGCTGCCCTCGAACACGCCGTGCACGTAGATGGATCCCTCAGCGAGCGGCACGGTTGCTGCTCCGAGCAAAGCGCCTTCGAGCGCGGCACCGCCGCGCGCGCCGCTCGCCGGCGGCAGCTTCACGGAGGTGTGGGCTCGATCGATGTCGACATGGAACACGTTCGACGCGAGGTCCGCGCGCGCGCGGAGATCGACCACGGTTGCATCGATCGGTTCACCCGCCATGCTTCCGTGCGCCCATACGTGCCCCATGCGCACGTTGCCAATGCGCAAGTGCAGCGCGTCGTCGGCCTTCGTGGCCGGAGGAGGTTCTGGCGTCGGGGTTCGGCTGGCAAACGCGCGCACGAGGCCGAGCGCGCCGCTCGCATCCTCTTCGAGCACGATCTCGGCGTCGTCGACACCGACCGCGTCGAGCGAAACGTTGAGGGGACCAGGATGCGCAAGCGAACCAACAAGACGCGCGAGATCGACGCGCACATCGACGCCGCGTGCGAGAACGGCGCGCTTGCCATCCGGATCCGTGATCTCGATGTGAGCCGCGCGAAGGTGTGCCTTGCGCGCAAGCGTGAGCTCCTCGACGTCGACGGAGATCCTGCCAGCGAAGATCCCTCGTGTTGCTTCACCCCCTGCCCACGCAGCGAGTCTCCGCACTGCCTTCGTGTTCGAGTGGATGACGATGCCGCCGGCCGCTGCCGTGACGAACACGACGGCAAGCCCAAATGCCTGCGCCGATCGCGCCATCGCCCGAGTCGCTCGCCATGCACCTCGCGGCTCGACGGGGGCGGGCTTCCGAATTCCGATCTGTCGATCGCCGTCGCTCAAAACGCCTCTCCGATACCGAACGAGAACGCGATCGGAATCGCGTCGAAGAACCAGGAGGGTTGCTGCTCGTCGGTCGCACTCGCCGGATACTGCAGGCCCGGGAGGCGGTAACCGATATCGAGTCGAATAGGTCCCACCGGAGTGTCGTAGCGCCCGCCGGTCCCGCACGATAGATGTGGGCGATTGAGGCGGATACTAGTCTTGAATGGTGAAACGTCGGCAGCATCGCAGAAGATCGCCATGGAGAAGGGACCCGATACAATGAAACGCAGCTCAGCGCTGGCCTCCCAAAGCGACAAACCTCCAGTTGGTAAAAGGCATTGCGATTGCGGCTCATTCGGATTGCAGTTCGACGCGCTATTCGATTGTCCGGCCGGGCTCAGATAAGGCACGTTCGCAAACGGGCCGATACCGCGGAGCGGATAGCCGCGGTTCGAGACGGGACCGCCAGCGTAAAATCCTCGGAAATAGAGGAGCTGATAATCCCGGTTCAGGTCCCCCTCATTGGGCTTGGTTCCAGTCGTCAAGTTTTGCTGCGCTGCCGCGCCGTAGTTGTGCGGAAAGAGAAAACCGAACGCGCTGCGCCCTGCGAGAACGACACGCCGCGAAAGCGGGTAATATGCACGTATCTCGGGCGACAGGCGCACGTCCGTTGCGTCACCTTGCATGGGTCCGCCCGCGAACTGCGTCCCCAAGCCGAGGAAGATGCCGCGGCGCGTGTGAATGGGGTCGTCGCGAAAATCGAGCGTCGTGAGGATCTCGAAGTACGAGATGAGCAGCGCGGGAACGTTGTCCGTGTGCCCGATGTAATCGAACGGGAAGTCCGCCTGAATGCCGTAGCGCGGATTGACGAAGAGACGATTGAAAAACGTGCGCTCTACACCGAGCGATCCGCGCGCTTCGTGATAACCGACAACGGCTGGAGAGTTGTTGTTCGGCAAGAGCACCGGGAAGATGCCGTACTCGGCACTTACCACGCCGGTGGTGCGCCCCTCGATGAATGCCGGCTGCCGAATCGAGCTCGTGATGCGCTGCTCGTAGAGGATCTTCCGCGTGTTCTCGGAGGACGTGAGCAGCGTTGGATAAAGATCGAATCCAGGTTTGAAGCGGATGTCGAATTTGCGCAGGCCACCGAGGAAGTTCGCGCTCTGCCAGCCAATGACTCCATGTACGTCCGTGCGCACGTTGTCGAGCTCCGAACCAAAACCGGCGACGATCGTCTTGAGCTTCGAAGGTTCGGTGCGGACCGTGAGCGGCACCACCTGCGTCGTACCCATCTGCGAGAGATCGGAGGCGACTTCGACGGACGCGAACACGCCGAGATCGAGAAGCGCCTGCCGCGCATCGTCGATCTCTTCGCTCGAATAGAGATCGCCTTCTTTGAGCTTGAAGACATTGCGAATCCTGTCTTCCGGCAACTCACCGAGGCCTTCGAAGCGCACCGAGCCTAGATGCGCAATGGGCCCCGCGTCGATATCGAACGTGACGCGCGCCGCGTGCGAAGCAAGATCGACTTCTGCACTTCGCGTGACCTTTGCGATCGCGTGACCGGCGCCGGTCATCGTGGAAAGGACTTGCGTCTCCGCACTGGCGAACGACGTCTCGTCGAGGGGCTCGCCCTCGTGCAAAAGTCGATTGATCCTGCGTAGAATCCTCCTTTTGACCATCTCATCGATAATGCCATTTGCGTTGATGGTGACCGTGTCGACCAAAATGGGAGGACCTTTGTCGACTTCAATCTCGACTTCCACCTTGTTGCCTCGCGGCACCACGCGCGCAACTCGAGCCTTCGCATCGTAGTAGCCACGAGCGCGCAGATACCGCTCGATGCGCGACAGGTCGCGGCGCAGCGCGTAGCGATCGAAGTATTCGTAGTCGTAGACAACCCCGTAAAACAAACCGAGAAAGCGCGACGATTCGCGCGTGGTAATGCGCGTACGGAGATCGTCCTCTTCGTCGAGCGCGCGGTCGTTCGTATCGGAGATCTCGACCTTCGAGATCGCGCTCTTGCCAGCGGGAATGCTGTAACATCCGCACGAGAAAGCAGCAGCAAAGATCAGAAACAAAAGCAGCAGCGAAGATGACTTATCGCCGCCGCAACGGAACATCGAAGTGCAACATAGCCTAAACCGCTTTCGATTTGCCGCGATCTCATCGTTGGGGCCTGCGCTGCGGTCCTCAAAGCCAAGAGGCTATTCTGGTCCGCTGCTCGGCCCCGCCTCGACCTCGCGGCAACTTGAAAGCGGTCTAATTCAAATGCACAGCCTCAACGTCATCGCACTTGCTCTGCTTGTGACTCTGCCTGCAACAGTGAGTTGCGGAGGGAGCCCCCTCGCGCGTCCTCCGCGTGTTCAGGTCAAGAGCGAAGACTACGTCGCCGTGCCGTTCCCACCTCGACCGCCGCTCGTCGAGGTCGTGCCGCCGCGGCCGCGCAATGACGCTGTTTGGGTGGATGGCGGCTGGGATTGGGATGGCGATCGCTATCGCTGGACGGCAGGCTCGTGGGTCATTGCTCCCGAAGGTGCACGTTTCGCGCGGTGGGTCATTGTTCGGCGCAACACAGACGGCCAGCTTTTTTTCGCGCCATCAGGGTGGCGCGACACGAATAGCCACCCAATCCCCGCTCCACAGCCGCTGGTCAGCGCGAAGACAACGAGCGGCGGCGCAGCAGGTGCCATCGATCAGTAGTTAACGTGACTTTTCCCGTGCGCTCGCCGCAGCCTGCATATTGTACTCCCTGAGAGAGTACAATATGCAGCGACGGTTGTCTCGACGGAATTAGCAGTTGCATACAACCAAAGCTGAGGTGAGAATGATGGCAGCTTGTGGCTCATGCCTAGCTCACGAGCGTTCACCGATGGGAGGCTTAATGAGTCACATTCGCAGTTTTGTTTTTTTTGCGTTGTTTGCCACGGGGTGCACGGGGTTCGACCTATCTGATCAATTTCCTTCGGGTACACCAAATAATCGAACTGAATTTCAAGGCGATGGTGGCGACGACGCGAGCGACGGCAACAGCAACAATGGTGACGATGTTCGTCCGGATACTGGTCCGAAAACCTACGTCGTCTCAACACTGGCCGGTACGGGCGCAGGGGGTGCCGTGGACGGCCCCAGCTCGCAGGCGACTTTCTCCGATCCGGTAGGGATCGCCATCGGACCGGACAACAGCCTTTACGTTACCGACCAAGTTAACAACAAAATCCGCAAAATCGCTGTTGACGGTACGGTCAGTACCTACGCGGGCACGGGGGCAGACGGGGACCTAACCGACGGCCCCTGCGAGACTGCAACCTTCTACTACCCTTGGGGCATTGCCGTAGACACCGCCGGCAACGTCTACGTGGCCGACCGATATCACAACGCGATCCGCAAGATCACCCCCACGCCGTGCGAGGTCACTACGCTGGTGGGGGGCACATGGATCGATGACGATGTCAGGGATATGGCGAGTCTTTCGAACCCAATGGGGCTGACGGTGGACGGGTCGGGAAATGTTTTTGTTGCCGATTCGGGCAATAACAAGATTCGAAAGGTGGATCCGAACGGTAAGGTCACCACCATCGCGGGCACCGGCACGGCAGGCAGCACCAATGGCCCGACGTCGAGTGCAACGTTCAACCATCCGGCGGGGATCGCTGTGGATACGAACGGTACTTTGTATGTAGGCGGGGACTCAACCCACGATATCCGTAAGATCACGACCGACGGCCAGGTGACCTTGCTGGCCGGCTCGGGTGCTTATGGCCCCGTCATCGACGGCACCGGGACCGACGCCGCGCTCGCGAATCCGTATGGAATCGCGTTCGACGCAGATGGCAACCTCCTGGTGGCGGACACCAACAACTACGTGGTGCGCAAGGTCACGCCCGACGGGAAAGTCACAACGATTGCAGGGCAGCGCGAGGCGTACACGAACAAGGGCGTGATGGGCGACACCGACGGCCCAGGCGATACAGCAGCCTTCGGTAGCCCCGTCGGCATCGCGGTGGATTCAAACGGCGTGATCTACGTTACCGACTCCTTTTTCGGAAAGATCCGCAAGATCGAACTCGTGCAGCAGTAACAAGAGGTAAGGCGGCCACGACGTAAGCCGTGGCCGCAACTGACGGCGACGTGAACGACCATCACAAGACTTGGTCGATGCGCGCGGAGATTGCCTCGATGACGCGCACACGCGCGAGATGCTTGTCGTTCGCTTCGATGACGGTCCACGGCGCGGACTCCGTGCTCGTGCGATCAATCATGTCGCTCGCTGCATCGATATAGTCGTCCCAGCGCTTTCGATTGCGCCAGTCGTCGGGCGTAATCTTGAATTGCTTGAACGATGTATTTTCGCGCTCTTTGAAGCGTTTGAGTTGCTCGTCTTTGGTAATCGCGAGCCAGATTTTCACCATCACGATGCCGTGATCGACGAGCTCCTCCTCGAACTCGTTGATCTCGGAATACGCGCGCATCCACGCGGCCTCTCCTGCGAAACCTTCAACGCGTTCGACGAGCACGCGGCCGTACCACGAGCGGTCGTAGAGAACGAATTGACCGCATGGTGGCAAATGCCGCCAGAAGCGCCAGAGGTAGGGATGCGCCTTCTCTTCGTCGGTGGGTGCCGCAATGGGAATGACCGAATACTTTCGCGCATCGAGGGCAGCCGTCACGCGCCGGATCGCACCGCCTTTCCCCGCCGCGTCAGGGCCTTCGAAGACGACGACGACAGCGTGTTCGTTCATTTTCGGTGAACGACTTCGCAGCGCGAGCTCGCCCTGCACTTTTTCGATCTTGGTGGCGTACTTGGATTTCGAGAGACGCTCTTTGAAGGGGAGATCTTTCAAGAGCCTCGCCGTATCCACGGTTTGCACGAGCGGCGCCATCACGCCTTTCGCTTTTCCATTCGTTGCGGGCGCCGATGCCGCATGCCGCTTGGCGCGTTCGGCGGCGCGTGCCAACTCGATGTAGCGACGGAGCGTGCCGAGAACCGCCTGGCCAACTGCAATGGATCGGTAGTTGGCGTCCAAACCGTCAATGACAATCCACGGCGCTTCACCCGTGCTCGTGTCACGCAGCACCCGCTCGCTCACTTTGCGGAAGCGATTGTATTGTGCATGATTCTGCCAGTCTTGTTTCGTGACGCGCCATGCTGTGAGCTTGTTTTCCTCGAGCGACACGAGCCGCTTTTTCTGGTGCTTCTTCGAAAGATGGAACCAGAGCTTGAGCAACGGCGCCTGTTCGTCGACCAGCATGCGCTCGAAGCGTCGAATGCGTTCGATGTCGGTGCCGAGTTCCGCCTCACCGGTCACCCGGTAAACGCGTCGCAGGATCGGACCTGAGTACCAGTTGCCGAACAGAATGCCCATCTCGCCTTTGGGCGGCAACGCCATCCAGTAACGCCACATCCTCGGGCGCTGAGTCTCTTCGAACGTCGCGACGCCGAATGCGCGACTCTTCACGTGGCGCGGATCCAGCCACTCGTTGAGAACGTTGATGGCCTCCCCTTTTCCCGCGGCATCGACTCCATTGACGAGGACCACGAGAGCGAAACTCGGATGCTCGAGCAGCGTGTACTGCGCTTCGAGAAGATCCGCGCGAAGCTTGTCGACCTGTTTCTTGTAGGTTGCATCATCAAGAGAATGCGGGAGCTCTGCGGATTCGAACATGAGCGCGAGAGTAGCGCGTTGCTCCGGCGAGTGAATCATTATGTCGTGAATTGTTCTCCTCCGGAAACGTCGCGAGCGACGCAAAGCTAGCTAGGAAGACCGACCGAGGAATACTCGGAGTATTTTGAGGGAGGTCGACCGACGACTTGCGGCGCGCAGCAGTTTCCGGAGGAGAACTGCGTAAGGAATCGACGAACGCGCCGTGCACGCGATATAGAATATATTGTTTATGCTGCGCGAAGCCGTATTCTCGTTTTTTCGTCGCACCGCGGTCTTGAGCGCAGTCGGATGGCTCCTTGCTATGCCTGCTGCGTGCAACAAGCTCGAAAAAGGTTCTTCGCCAACGGACAATGTTCCGCTTGCGCCGGCAGAGGCGTCAGCGATCGCCACCACACAGACGCCCGGCGGTAATGGCGGTGATGACATGGCAGGCAAGCCTCCACTCGAACAGGCGCGCGCTTACTTCGCCAACGGTCAGAAGTGGCTCGCGAGGCTCGTGCTCGAGCCGCAAGCGCTCTCGCCTTCAGGTACACCGGAAGAAGCCGAATTTCTCGCGCAGATCTGCGAGGCTCAGAGTGATCCGAAGTGCATCGAAGCGTGCAATCGCAAGCTCGGTCACAAGGTCAAGGCGGACGGCGGCACCGTCGTGAACGACGCAGGCGCTACGTCTTTAGAACTCTCTCGCGCGCGCGGTCTCGTCGCAAAAAAACAATTCGGTCCTGCGCGGGCCATCCTCGAGCCGAGGGTTCTCGACGGAACATCGTCAACCGACGAAATCGCCCTTCTCAAGACGATCTGTACGAAACAGGCCGATCGCATGTGCGTTGCTTTTTGCGACTCGAAGTTACGCTGACGCCTATAGGCATCGGCGTTGCTCTCGCCTGTCGGGAGGCGCCTCGATGAGTGGCAGAAGTTTCGCGTACGGGCTCGGGTTCGGTGTCGCGCTGGGAGGCGCAGCGGCGCTCACGTTGATCACATGGAACAGGCGGTCGCGCACACTCGCGGCGAAGAGCAGCGTTGGGAGCGGACCGTTTATCGACAAAGTCGATATGGAGACGAGAGAGTGGACATTGTGCGAAGAGAGCAATAGCAGAGAGCACGAGCTCGAAAACGAGCGCAACGACGCCAGGGGCGACAGCCAGCGCTGGTAGAGCACGTAGCGGCAAATCGAAAGCGGTCAGAGCGCAGGAATTAGAGCACCGAACGGAATTCCGGTGTCGTCGCGCACGATACGAAGCTGGTTGTGAACGATCTTCACGCCATCGCAATGCACCGCCAAATCTTCGGCAAGGCGCTTCGACGGTCGGTCGGGAACGGTGCCCGTGAGCGTAACCTCGGCATCCTCCACGTGAACTTCGATGTCGCTTGCGTCGAGATCACGCCGACACATGAAGATCTTCCAGACGCGTTCGTAAATCACGCCGTCGGAGAGCCCATCATCTTGATGGTTGTAGGAGAGCCACGGCCACGCTTCACGCTCGTAGAGGTTTGGTCCGTGTTCGGTGCGACCAAAAGGGCTTTCGTCAGCCATGTTCGGTGCGTCCTTCACGTAACTTCGCTCGCTGCGCACGTAGGCGTAGCTGCCTTCCTCCGGATGGGTATTCGGGCCTTGACCATAGCCGCCCTCATCAACGCGTGCATTGCGCGTATAGAGATCGCGTTGATCGTAGTGCGAGGCTCCTATCTCCCATGGGCTCATGTTGCGTGGCCGCCTCTGCCATGCATGGCGATCGCGCCGCGCTACGTCCGGATCGTAAGGCACAACTTGAACGCCGTAGCGCTCGCGCTCTTCGCGCGCCGCGCGTTCTCTCCAGACATCTTCGTCCCATTGGTGGTCCATGGAATCGCACCGTGCGAAGCACGTGCCTCGCGGAGTTCGATCCACCGTACGGCAAGCGTGAAGGCAAGGAGAGGAGGGCACATTCGTGCGTGACTGCTACATCGTGGCAAGATCGCTCCCTCGATCGCCCTGTTGGGTTGGCAGCCACCCCTCCATCCACGCAACATGAGCCTGCCATCAGGGTGCATCCGCAGCCGGATTCAGTAATTTGATTTCGATCACCTGCGCCCGCCCCGCTGGAGAGTAGACATCTCGATCGTGAAAGCACGCAACGATGTTGGAGCCGTTCCTTCGTTCAGGAGCGCCGGGTGCCGGTCCCCGCTCGATGCGGCAAGCACGTCAGCGACTGCGCAGCGCAGCGTTTTGGTGATTCATGTTGGGGATCGGCGGGAGATTTACGCTCGCCTTCTCGCAAGATATGGTGCACGGCCATGAAAGGTTACGAACGCGTTCGGGCCGTCATCATCGGCGCGGTCGTCGCAGGGATCCTTGCAGCGCTCATCGTGCTCGGCTCGCGCAACCTCACGCACTTCGACGCGGCGCTCGTGGGTTATACATTCGCAACGCTCTTTGCTGCGTTCGGCATCGCATACCGCTACGCCATGTGGCTCCAGCGGCCGCCTTCGCGAATGTATTGGCGCCGCGGATGGCGGGTGCTCGCAAGCGGCGCGTTTCTCAAGCGGTTCGTATCGGGTGTCCGGCGCGCCGTCGTGGACGTGGCTGGCAATCGATTTATCTTCCGGCGCGGATTTCTGCGAGGAGCAGCGCACCTTTCCATCATGTGGGGTTGCATTCTCGCGGCCGCCATCACGTTCCCGCTGGTATGGGGATGGATCCATTTCGAGACCGTGCCGGGCTCCCTCAATACTTATCGCACCGTGGTTTTCGGTTTTCCGGCGAGCGAGTTTCCGCTCGGAGGCATCATCTCTTTTATTATCTTCCACGGTCTCGTGTGGGCATCGATCCTCGTGATCGCTGGGGTCATGCTCGCGTTCCGCCGCCGTATGATGGACCACGGCGCCGCCGCAACGCAGCAGTTCGGGGAAGACGTGCTTCCACTCGTCCTTCTGTGCGCCATCAGCATCACGGGGTTGATGCTCACGGTGAGTTACACCTGGATGCGCGGTTACGCCTACGGCTTTTTGGCAGTCTTGCACGCAGTCACCGTCATCCTCACGCTGCTCTGGCTTCCGTTCGGGAAATTCTTCCACGTCTTTCAGCGACCCGCACAACTCGGCGTTGCACTTTACAAAGAATCGGCCGAAGAAGCTGGCAGAGCCACGTGCAAGCGATGCGATCGACCGTACGCCGCAGCAGCCGTCGTGCGCGATCTCGCCACGGTCGAGCGCGAGCTCGGCTTCCGTTACGAAATCCAGGCGCCCTCCGCAAAGAAGGATGGCGGCAAAAACCCCGAACCCGCAGCTGGTCCCTCCAAAGACGAGACCCAACGGCGCGCGAATCATTATCAGCAAATTTGCCCATCGTGCCGGCGCGCGCTTTTTGGTCTTGCCCAGAGCGCACTGTGGAATCCGGCCGTTGATTCAGAGCGTGAAAGCGGAGCGGCATAAGCATGGCGACTCTCCCCACCAAAGAAATTGACACCATTCACGAGTTCGGGCCCCACCGGTCCGCGATGATACGCGGAAAGACAACCGAGGAGCCGGAGCGGCTCGTCAAAACGCATTGCTGCTTTTGCGGCCAGCAGTGCGGAATTCAGCTCAAGGTCAGAAACAATAGCGTCATCGGGCTCGAGCCGTGGGAGGATTTTCCTTTCAACCGCGGAATGCTTTGTCCAAAGGGGGTCAAGCGTTACCTTCAGGGTTCCCATCCCGACCGTCTCAAGACGGCGCTCGCGCGAGATCCCTCCGCTCCCGGTGGCTTCCGCTCGATTCCGTATGCCGAGGCCATCGAGAAAGTCGCGAGCGAAATCAAGCGCATTCAAGAGAAGTACGGCAACGGCTCGGTGGGCGTGCTCGGCGGAGCGAGCCTCACCACCGAAAAAGCATATCTGCTTGGCAAGTTTGCCCGTGTCTGCCTGAAAACGCCGTTTATTGATTACAACGGCCGCCTCTGCATGGTCAGCGCAGGCGCAGGCAACAAAAAGTCATTTGGTATCGATCGCCCAACGAGTCCGTGGTCCGACCTGCTCGGAACGGAAATCATCTGGATCGCCGGCTCGAACATCGCCGAGTGTTCGCCTATCACCACGAACTACATCTGGCAGGCGCGCGAACAAGGCGCAAAAGTCATCATTCAGGATCCGCGGATTACTCCTGCCGCGCGAACGTGCGATTTGTATTTGCCAATCAAACCTGGGCGCGACGCGGCGCTTTTTGCGGGCGTGCTCAACTTGATGATCGAACACGGATGGATTGATCGCGAGTTTATCGCAGAGCACACGGTCGGATTCGAACGTGTCGAAGAATACTGTCGCACGTGGCCCCTCGCGCGCACCGCAGAAGTTACCGGTGTTCCCGAACGTTCCCTTCGCGAAGCCGCAGAGCTCTGGGGAACCGCAAAAACAAGCTTCTTTTTGCACGCGCGGGGCATCGAACATCACTCGAATGGCGTCGACAACGTGTTCGGCACCATCAATCTCGTGCTCGCGTCGGGCCGTATTGGAAAGCCGAAGAGCGGTTATGGCACGATTGTCGGTCAGGCCAACGGCCAGGGAGGCCGAGAGCACGGACAGAAGTGCGACCAACTCCCCGGTTGCCGCGACATCTTCAATCCTGAGCACCGCAAATACGTCGCTTCCGTCTGGGGCATCGACGAGAAGGACATGCCCGGCCCGGGCGTCGACGCCTACGAGATGTTCCGCAGAATCGAAAAGGGTGAAATCAAAGCCCTTCTCGCGATGTGCTTCAACCCCGTCGTGTCTCTTCCCGACAATACGTACGTCGCGCGTGCGCTCGACATGCTCGAATTGTTCGTTCCCATCGACTTCTTCCTCACCGAAACCGGCCGGCACGCAAACTACGTGCTGCCCGGCAGTCTCCACGAGGAGGACGAGGGGACGGTCACGCAGGTCGAGGGCCGCGTCATCAAAATCAACCGCGCCGTCGACTGCCCGGGCGACGCGCGGCGTGATTGGCTCATCATCGGTGATCTGGCGAAAGCACTCGGAAGGCCGAAAGGTTTCACGTTCCAATCTCCCAGAGAAATTTTCGAGGAGCTCCGGATTGCAAGCAAGGGCGGCGTGGCCGATTACTCGGGAATCACGTACGAGAAGATCGAAGAGAACATGGGCGTCTTCTGGCCATGCTATTCTCACGACCCCAAAACGGGCGAGCCTATCGACCACCCCGGCACGCCGAGGCTCTTCGAGCGTGGAAGTTATAACCCCGTCGCAAAAGGGAATGGGCCATTTTACTTCCCCGACGGAAAGGCACGCTTCAACGTTGGGGAGTACCGAACACCCGTCGACGACGCAAATCCCGACTTCCCGTATTACCTCACCACGGGCCGTGTCGTAAGCCATTACCTGTCGGGAACTCAAACGCGGCGCATCGGGCCGCTCGTCAAGCAGTACCCGGAACCTCGCATCGAGATGCATCCGAAGCTCGCCGAGAAACTCGGAATCGCCGACGGCGACTGGACGGTGTGCGAAACCATACGTAGTGCCATCACGCTCAAGGCCCAGGTTGTAACCACCATTCGCCCGGACACGATCTTTATTCCGTATCACTGGCCCGGCGAAAAAAGCGCAAACCGTCTCACGGTTGCCTCGCAGGACCCCATCAGCAGAATTCCGCAATACAAAGTCTGCGCGTGCCGCGTGCGCAAAGCAGACGGCCCCCCGGCCTATGCTGCCGTTCTCGAACCGCAGCAATAAACCCAAGGACCCCCTCCATGGCCGTCCCCGGATATCTCGAGTTCTTTATCGATCCAAGCCGCTGCATCGGCTGTCAGTCGTGCGTTCAGGCCTGCAGCGAATGCGATACGCATCACGGTGAATCGATGATTCACATCGAGTATGCGGATCGAGCAGCGTCCACGCAGACCGTGCCCGTCGTGTGCATGCATTGCGAGCAGCCGACGTGCGCCGAAGTCTGCCCTGCCGACGCCATCAAACGCACAGCCGACGGCGTGGTGCAGAGCGCTCGCAAACCGCGATGCATTGCATGCGGCAATTGCGTTCTGGCCTGCCCATTCGGCGTGCCGGAGCTCTTTGAGAATCAGCAAATCATGATGAAGTGCGATATGTGCTACGATCGCTCCTCGGTCGGGAAGAAACCGATGTGCGCGACGGTCTGTCCGAGCCAAGCGCTCTTCTTCGGAACCCGGCAGGAAATCCTCGCCATCCGTCCCCAGTCCATGCCAACGAACCGTTTTCAATTCGGCAATCAAACCATCACAACGCGTGTCAACGTGATGGCCCCACGAACCAAGGCGCGGCCGCCGCTTCTCGACGTCACGGCAGCCATGGACGAACGGCCCAAGAATCGTACGATAAGACTCAAAGTCGTCGGACAGGGTGAACTCGACCCGTTCGCTGAAGTGGAGATCTAGCCATGGCAGACGATCCCCAGAAACGTTTCGAAGAGGCACGTTCCATCGACGCGAGTCTCGACTCACCCGAGGCACTCGCCGGCAGAACGCGAGTGGACGTCTATGAACCAGCGCTCGAAGTCGAGGAATACACGACGGCGCCGGACATGCGGCCTCTCTCCGAGCAGCCTCCATGGCGCAAAGACTTCCCGATCGATCTCCCTACGGATCAGTACGTTGCAAGGCGCGATTTCGCAAAATTCTTGGTTCTGACGAGCTCGGCGTTCGTCGCAGGCCAAGGCTGGATTGCCGCGCAGAACCTCGTGCGGGAAAATCGGCTCGTCCAGCCGCGCATGAAGATCGCGCAGCTTTCGGAAGTGCCCGTGGGCACATCGAAGATGTTCGCTTATCCCGACGAACATGCCCCCTGCCTGCTCGTTCGCCCGGATGAAAAAACGCTCCTTGCTTACAGTCAGGCGTGCACGCATCTCTCCTGCGCCGTGGTTCCCAAAGTCGAGGAAGGGGTGCTCTACTGCCCTTGCCATGAGGGCTATTTCGATTTGCAAACTGGCAAGAACATCGCAGGGCCGCCACCGAGGCCGCTCCCGAAAATCGAGCTCGAAATCCATGGCGACGAGATTTACGCCGTCGGCATCGATTTGAAGACGGTGTGAACATGACAGCCATGATGAAACGCCCGACAACGCGCGCACAACGCATGACCATCGTTTATGGCATCGTGTGTTTTGCGCTCATCCTCGTCGTCCTTCAGCTCTGGCTCTTCACAGCCACCATGAATGCATGGCTTGGCAACGACAACACCGTGGTTTTGCCGGCGCTCGGCGCCAGCCTCGTATGCCTGCTGCTCAACATCGGGTTACTGCGCTATCTCTGACCGCTTTCGATTTATTGAATATGGGGCTTTGCGCAGGGATCTTTGTTGGCGGGCGGGGCCGACGAATGGGGGGCAAGGCCAAGGGCCTCTTGCGCGGACCTGGTGGCGAATCCATCGTGGAGCGCTGGGCGGAGATCTTCCGGCGCCTCGGCATCCCCCACGTTCTCGTGGGCGAACACCCTGCCTATGCATCTCTTGGGATTTGCACAATCCCGGATAACACTCGAGCACCGGGTCCTTTGGGAGGCCTTCTGGCATTGCTCGAGCACGCTGCCGAAGGCCACACCCTTGCCGTTGCATGCGATATGGCGCACGTGTCCGAAGCACTCGTGAAGAGGCTCGTCGATGCACCGCCCGCGCAGATCGTCGCCGCCCGGCGAGGCGGTGTGTGGGAGCCCCTGTTTGCCCGTTACAATGTCGATGCAGTTCTTCCCGTGGCACATACTCAGGCTGCCAACGGAAGGTTTTCGCTTCAAGGCGTTCTCAACCTATGCAGCGCATGCGAGCTGCCTCTCGACCGAGAGCAGGCCAACGAACTTCGCGACTGGGATTCGCCGGAGGATATCGACGCCGCACCTTGACGCTCCGGAGGTCGTGTGAAAAAGCTTCACGTATGAAACTTCGTATTCGCGGCAATTCATTGCGTTTGCGCCTGACCAAAAGCGAAGTTCTGCGGATTGGAGCGTGCGAGCGAGTGGAGGAAACCATCTCCTTTGGAGGCGCTTCGCAGTCGCGCCTGACCTATGCGCTCATACCATCACGCGACACGAAAGAACCAACGGCGCAGTTCAACGGAAGCACCGTTGCGGTCAGCGTACCTGAAGCCCTCGCGCGCGCATGGGCCACCGGGAACGAAGTTGGATTCGAACACTCGCAAGCCATTGGCGGCGGCCATTCCCTCAAGATTCTGGTGGAGAAAGACTGGGTCTGTTTGACAGGCCGCGACAACGAGGACGAATCCGACGCATATCCCCACCCGCACGCAGGTGGTTCCCACGCGAAGTGCAATTAATTCCGGGGCGGCCACAGAGGTCCGCCCCTACGAATGCGTTTTGTCGGTCGTAGGGGCCTGCCCTCAGGATCCTACACAAGTCGATTTGTCATGGAGAACGGGGGTTGGACCCATGGCAGGGTCCGATAACGAAGTAGGTTGCAAGAGACGATCAACCGTGATCAAAGCTCGC